>NZ_JACMYO010000008.1 GCF_020889685.1 Bradyrhizobium oropedii | reverse complement strand
AGCCGGCCAGTCCGGCCCCCGCCAGGGCGCGCCCGGCCGCTGTGGCCTCGCCGCGGGCTGCGTCCTGCCACAACGGGCAGAGTTTTGATCGCTTCCTCGCCGAGCTGAAGCAGAAGGCGGTCGCCGCCGGCGTCTCGCAGCGCACGATCGCGGAGGCCGCGCCCTACCTCATTTACGACCAGGGCATCGTCAACCGCGATCGCGGCCAACGCGTGTTCGGGCAGATCTTCACCCAGTTCGCCGGGCGCATGGCGGCGAACTATCGCATGCAGCAGGGCCAGCAATACATCCGGACCTATGCGGCCGCGTTCGCGCGCGCCGAGAAGGAGTACGGCGTGCCGCCCGCGGTGATCGCCGCGTTCTGGGGACTGGAGAGCGACTTCGGCGTCCAGATGGGCAATCTGCCGACGCTGAAATCGCTGGTGTCGCTGGCCTATGATTGCCGCCGCTCGGAGATGTTCCAGGGCGAGACCATCGCGGCGCTGAAGATCATCGAACGCGGCGACCTGACGCCCGACGAGATGATCGGCTCATGGGCCGGCGAGCTCGGCCAGACGCAATTCCTGCCGACGCATTATTTCAACTATGCCGTCGACTACGATGGCGACGGCCATCGCAACCTGTTGCAGAGCGGACCCGACGTGATCGGCTCGACCGCCAACTACATCGCCAACGGATTGAAGTGGCGGCGCGGCGAGCCGTGGCTGCAGGAGGTGCGTGTGCCGCAGGCCGCGAATTTTCCGTGGGACCAGGCCGACCTCACCATCAAGCTGCCGCGTTCGAAATGGGTGGCGCTCGGCGTCACCTCGACCGACGGCAAGCCGCTCGCCCATGACGAGATGCCGGCCTCGCTGCTGCTGCCGATGGGCCGCACCGGCCCGGCGTTCCTCGCCTATCCGAATTTCGCTGCCTATACCGAGTGGAATAACTCGCTGATCTATTCGACCACCGCCGGCTATCTCGCCGGCCGCATCGCGGGCGCACCGCCGATGCAGCGCCCGCACGCGCCGGTCGCGCAGCTGCCGTTCAACGAGATCAAGGAGCTGCAGTCGCTGCTGGCGCGCGCCGGTTACGACGTCGGCAAGATCGACGGCGTGATGGGCCAGGCGAGCCGCAGCGCGGTCAAGGCGATGCAGATGAAATACGGCCTGCCCGCGGATTCCTGGCCGACCGCGGAGCTGTTGGCGCAGATGCGCGGCGGCGGCCGCACGCAGCCGGCCGCGGATGCGACGGTGCCGACGCGGTAGGACGCCCCATACCGTGACGCACGAAAAATCTCTCCCCGTCATCCTGAGGTGCGAGCGGAGCGAGCCTCGAAGGATGAATCGGCCACACTGGGGCCGTGCATCCTTCGAGGCTCACCGAAGAGGCTCGCACCTCAGGATGACGGGTCCAAGACAGGTGCCAAGGCTGGAATATTTGACCAAGTGTTACGGCCGTCCGCAGTTGTATTCTTCCCTTTGTCGCCCCATGTGCAGCATCGCCGTTCGGTAACATCCGGATTTCATCAGCACAGGGAGCATCCCATGTCCTTTTATGACGCTGTCGTCCCCGCCTATCTGCAGATCCTCAACAGCCTCACCGGCGAACTGACCAAGGCCGAAGCGCATTGCGAGACCAAGAAGATTGCGCCCGAAGTGCTCTTGGGATCGCGGCTCTATCCCGACATGCTGCCGCTGACCAAGCAGATCCAGCTGGTCTGCGATCACGCCGCCAGGGGCTGCGCACGACTAACCCATAGCGCGGTGCCGTCGACGCCCGACACCGAGAAGAGCATCAGTGAACTGAAGCAGCGATTGGCCAACACGATCGAATATGTGAAGTCGTTCAAGCCGGAGCAGTTCGAGGGCGGCGACGCCAAGGACGTCACCTTCCCGGTCGGCCCCGAGCGCACCATGACCCTCAAGGGCCAGCAATTCCTCAACGCATTTTCGTTCCCGAACTTCTATTTCCACGCCGTCACCGCGCACGGCATCCTGCGCCACAACGGCGTCGAGATCGGCAAGCGCGACTTCCTCGGCGTGAGCTGACGCGCGCTTAGCGCGTCATTCCGGGGCGATGCGCAAGCATCGAACCCGGAATCTCGGGCCGCACAACGTCTAGATTCCGGGTTCTCGCTTCGCGAGCCCCGGAATGACGACCAAACATATTCCCCGCTGCGGGATTTTCTCACCTCTCGCCAAGGCCACGGCGGACACGTCGCCTCGCACGCCCTGCCGTGCTACTGCTCCCTGACAACAACAAGACGTCAGGGAGCACGCCATGTCGACCACAACCCACGCACCGAAAGCCATCGATCCCTCAGCCTCGCTGCATGCGGAAGCGCTGGGACTGGCGAAAAATCATGGCCGTCTTGCCGGCCGGCGCATCATCGTGGTCGGCGCGGGACAGCGCACAACCGTGGATGAAGCGCCGCCGATCGGCAACGGCCGCGCCATGAGCGTGCTGTTCGCGCGCGAGGGTGCTTCCGTCGCCTGCCTCGACGTCAACAAGGACGCCGCCGACGACACTGTCGCGCAGATCGAAAAAGAAGGCGGCAAGGCCTTCACCGACGTGGTCGATGTCTCCGACGTCGCGGCGATCGCGCCCGCGGTCGAACGCTGCGCGCAAAAGCTCGGCGGGCTCGACGGGCTGGCGCTCAATGTCGGCATCTCCTCCGGCCTGTCGTTGCCCAAGATGACGGCAGAAGCCTGGGACCGCGACTACGCCGTCAACGTGCGCAGCCACATGCTGTTCGCGCAGAAGGCGCTGGAAGTGATGGCGCCGGGCGGCGCGATCATCCTGATCTCCTCGATGGCGAGCCAGCGCGCCGGCGGCCGCAACCCGGCCTATGAATCCTCCAAGGCAGCGCAGATCGCGCTCGGCCGGGCGATCGCCCGCGCCGGCGAGGACAAGGGCATTCGCTGCAATGTGATCGCACCGGGCTTCATGGATACGCCGATGGGCCGCGACGCCAGCCGCAGGCGGACGGATCGCGCCGTAACAGTGCCTTTCGGCCGCCAGGGCACCGGCTGGGAGGTCGCCTATACTGCGCTGTTCCTGATTTCGAATGAATCCTCCTATGTGAACGCGCATACTTTGTTCCTCGACGCCGGCCACATGGGCGGAATCGTGCGCGGCTGATCTGCTGCCTGCGAATGTGACAGGCCATTGCGCTCGTCGCCGCAATGCACAACTCTCCCTTATCCATCATTGTCTGGAACGTTTCACATGAGCCAATCGACCAAACTCCTCGAGCCCTACAAGCTTGGCACGCTGACGCTGCCGAACCGCGTCGCGATGGCGCCACTGACGCGCAACCGCGCAGTGCCGCCCGGCATGGTGCCAAGCCCGCTCGCGGTGGACTATTACGGCCAGCGCGCCTCCGCCGGCCTCTTGATCACCGAAGCGAGCCAGGTCTCGCAGCAGGGTCAAGGCTATCAGGACACGCCCGGCATCTATTCGAAGGAGCAGGTCGAGGCCTGGCGCAAGGTGACCGATCGCGTGCATGAGCGCGGCGGCCACATCTTCATCCAGCTCTGGCATGTCGGCCGCATCTCGCACACCTCGTTGCAGCCGAACGGCGGCGCGCCGGTGGCGCCGAGCGCGATCCGCGCCAAGACCAAGACCTTCGTCAACGGCACCTTCGCCGACGTGTCCGAGCCGCGCGCGCTCGAACTGTCGGAAATCCCCGGGATCATCGAGGACTTCAAGCGCGGCACCGCGAACGCGCTGGCCGCCGGCTTCGACGGCGTCGAGATCCACGGCGCCAACGGCTATCTGCTCGACCAGTTCGCCAGGGACAGTTCCAACAGGCGCACCGACGCCTATGGCGGCGGAATCGAGAATCGCGCCCAGCTGATGCTGGAGGTTTCCAAGGCGGTCGCCAAGGAGGCCGGCGCCGATCGTACCGGCATCCGCATCTCGCCGGTGACGCCGGCCAACGACGTCTCCGACTCCAATCCGCAACCGCTGTTCGACTACATCGTCGACCAGCTCAATGCGCTGAAGCTGACCTATATCCACGTCATCGAAGGCGCGACCGGCGGCCCGCGCGATGTCGCGCCGTTCGACTACGCCTCGCTGCGCAAGCGCTTCAAGCAGACCTATGTCGCCAACAACGGCTACGACTTCGCGCTGGCGGAGAAGGTGCTGGAGGCAGGCGCGGCCGACATGATCGCATTCGGCAAGCCGTTCATCTCCAACCCTGACCTGGTCGAGCGGCTGAAGGCCGGCGCCCCGCTCAACGAGTGGGACAAGGCGACCTTCTACGGTGGCGGCGCCAAGGGCTATACCGATTACCCGACGCTGAAAGCCACCGAAGCGGCGGAGTAACCTCTCCACATCGTCATTGCGGAATGCGCCGCCAGGCGCAGACCCGGAATCCATTGATCCGCATCATGCGCGTCTGGATGGATTCCGGGCTCGCGCTTCGCGCGCGCCGGAATGACAGAAGAGAATGTTGCGATAGCGATTAAAAAGGCCGGGATCGCTCCCGGCCTTTGCTTATTGTGCCGTTGGCGCTTTTATGCGTCCACGGTCTCGTTACTCTCAACCTCTTCCGCCACCATACGATCGAGGTTTCGATTGAGCCGCCGCAGCAGGTCGAGCAGCGTTGCGGCTTCGGCCGCGTTGAAGCCGGCGAGCGCCTGATCCTGATTGCGGTGAAGCGCCTTGCGAGCAGCCGGCAATTTCGTCCTGGCCGCCTTGGTCAACGAAACCTGCTGGCTGCGGCCGTCGCCCGGCATCGGCGTGCGCTGGATCAGGCCGTCGCGCTCCATCCGCGCCAGGATTTGCGCCATCGATGGCTGCTCGACCTTCGCGGCGCGGGCAAGATCGCGCTGCGACATCGCCTTGCCGTCACGCAGCAGATAGAGCACCGGCAACTGGCCGATGCTGAAGCCGTACGGCTTCACCCGCCGCTCCCCGATCCGCAGGAAGCTGCGCGAGGCCATGTTGACCAGCGGCGCAGGACGATCGAACAGTTCCCAATCGGTCACGATCCCACCATTTACATAGGTCCCTATTTATACTAGATAGGCCCCTATGTATCCTGTTGTGAGCGTGGCGTCCATGAGTTGCAATCCAATTCGCATTGGCATCGTCGGCGCCGGCCCCGGTGGCCTGACGCTCGCCCGGCTGCTGCATGTTGCCGGCGTCAAGGCCAGCCTGTTCGAGCAAGAAAGCTCGGCAATGGAGCGGCCGCAAGGCGGCACGCTCGACCTGCACGCCGAGAGCGGCCAGCTCGCCCTGGCGCGCGCCGGGCTCACCGATGGCTTCCGGCGCATCGCACGTTACGAGGACCAGGGCAGCCGGCTCTACACGAGCGACGGCCGGTTGCTGCTGGCGGATGACGACATGACCGGCGACCGTCCGGAGGTCGACCGCACCGCGCTTCGCGACCTGCTGCTGCAATCCCTGCCGCCGGATGCCGTCGCCTGGGGCCGCGCCTTGCTCGAGGTCGCGCCGCGGGATGACGGCCGTTACGATCTCGTCTTCGACAATTCGCGCGAAGGGCCGTTCGATCTCGTGATCGGCGCCGACGGCGCGTGGTCGCGGGTGCGGCCGCTGGTCTCGCGCTATCAGCCGCAATATAGCGGGCTGACCTTCATCGAATTCGGCATCGACGCGGTCGACACACGCCACCCCGCACTGTCGCAGCTGGTCGGCCGCGGCAAGATGGGCGCAGAGAGCACCGGCCGCAGCCTGATGGTCCTGCGCAACGGCAACGCCCATCTGCGCGGCTATGCGATCTTCCGCGTGCCCGTCGAATGGGCCCAGCGGCGGTTCGACGTCGCCTCGCCGTCCGCGCTGCGCGACGCGCTGCTCGGCGAATTCGCCGGCTGGGCCGATGCCCTGCTCGACCTGATCCGCGCCAGCAATGATCTATTCGCGCTCCGGCCGATCCACGCGCTGCCGGTCGGGCATTATTGGACCAACCGCGCCGGCATCACCCTGCTCGGTGACGCCGCGCATCTGATGTCGCCATTCGGCGGCGAAGGCGTCAACGCCGCGATGCTGGACGCTGCGGAGCTGGCCGAGCATCTGACGGGATCGTCCGATTGGCGCGAAGCCGTCCGCGCTTACGAGACGGAGATGTTCGTGCGCGTCGCCGAACCCGCCGGCGAGGCCGCCGAAGCCGCCGCGATCGAGCTGTCGCATATCAGCCAGGAACTCACGCTGGCGCACCACCAGGCCTACATGCAGATGCGCACGGCTGCCGGCAGCAACGCAGCGCGGTAAGCACTGGTCATGACTTCCGGCGCCGCATAGCATGGACCGTAACGAATTGGACCGAAGACGCTCACGCACGTGATAAAGCAGGACAACGCCGAGGATATCGTTCGACGCGCCACTACGGCCTTCAATGCCGGGCGGCATGGCGAGGCGATCGAGCTCTGCGAGCACGGCCTCGCACGCCAGCCCGGCGAGCCGATGCTGAGCCATCTGCTGGCCGCGGTGCTGTTCGCCAAAGGCGAGATCGCGCCGGCCCGCAAACATGTCGAGACCAGCCTGGCCCGGCGCCCCGACAACGCCGCGGCGCGGCTGCTCGCCGCCCGCCTCGCGCGCAGCGGCGGCGAATTCGATGCGGCGCTGACGCATCTCGACCGCGTCATCGCACTCAAGCCGCACCGCGATGCCTTCGTCGAGAAGGCGCGCACGCTGGAGCTGGCCGGCCGCAAGGCACAAGCGCGCGAGGCCTGGGAGGCGATCCGCAAGGCCGTCCCGGAGCATCAGGAAGCCAGTGCACGGCTCGGCCGGATGGCCTGGGAGGACGGCGACCTCGCGGGTGCCGCCCGCCTGCTCGAGCGCGCGACTGCGAGCGCGGCGCCCGCCTCGGTGTGGTTCGACCTCGGCGTCGCAAGGCAGGATCTGCGCGACCATGACGGCGCTGCATGCGCCTATCGCAAGGCGATCGAGATCAGGCCGGATTACGCCGAAGCGGCCCTCAATCTGGGGATCGTGCTGCAGGAAAGCGGCGAGCCCGACGCCGCGATGCAGGCCTTCGCGCGCGCCTATGCCTTGCGTCCACAATTGTTCGGATCGATCGCGATGGCGCTGACCTCCGCCCCGCACGGCCGCCTGTGGCTCGACGAGCGCGCGCTGCGCGCGGCGCTAGAGCATGATCCGGAAAAGAGCGAAGCGGTTTTCCGAAACGATCATGCGCCAACAAAAGGCTGAAGCGCGATGACGATTCAACCCAATCTCATCGCGCTTTAGGTGGTTAGCCGCCCGCGCTTGGCGCGGAAATGCTTGCGATAGACATTGGGCGCAGCGAGCACCTCGCCGACGACCTTCGAATAGGCTTCGCGGTGCGCGTCGTCGAAGGCCTCGAATGTCAGTTCGGGGGCCTCGCGCGGCACGGCGAAGCATTGCGCGACCGGCGTCCCTTTCGGCAACACGCCGGCAAAATCGGGCTGGGTCCAGACCGCCGGGAAATTGATCCCGCCGTCGTGAAACCGGTCGGCGTCGACCAGCCCCGAAATCAGGCGGAACGGCAGGTCGTCGCGATTGACCGGATGGGTCGCGAACAGCGACCAGCCCGGCTCGAGCTCGATGGTCCAGAAGCTGTTGAATTTCAGCGCGGCCTGCCCGTTGGCGAAAGGCGCGCCGGCCAATTGCGCGACGGGATGGAAGCTGAGCGGCGCGCGCGGATGGCCCTGTGTTGCGGGCTCCGGAATATCCCAGTCCCAGGCGAATGCGCCGCGCTCGACCCTGACATCGCAGGGCAGCGGGATCATGACGCCATGGGCCATCGCATCGACAAAGGGCGGGCATTGCTTGATCGTGCGGATCTCGCGGTCGTGGATGTCGGAATGCGCCTTCGCGGGCATCGCACGCAGCCAATCGGGCAGCGCGCTGCGTGCCGGGAACGGCCGCGGCAGATGCTCGGCAAGCCGCGGATCGCAGCGAAAGATCATGCGCATGGCGAACTCCGGGATCATGACGCGATGACGGCGCCTGATGACCTCATCGCTTCATTTGAGCACAATCGTGAGCCGGTCTCCACTCTTCCCGATCGTGCTGCAGGCCGGGCGCGGCAGACCGTGAATTCAGGATACAGTGGTCGAGACAGCAAAAAGGCCAAGATTACTCCCCGCCTTTGCGGTCTACGTCCGCGTAGCGCTCGCATTATCAGGCAATACCCGGCTTCACTATGTCGACCGTGACAGCGATATTGCCTCGATTCGGAGAAGGCCTTCCTCTGACTTGAAGTTCCATGATATTGCTGGATTCGGAAAATGCTGCGATCAGGCGCTTAGTCGGGCGTTTGTCAGCTGATAAGTTTGACGTCCGGTGCCCCGCGCGTTCCCCCTTCCTTGTGATTGAGAGACCTAGCAAGATGCAGCTTGACGATATTAAAGCAGCGCTTGGGCGACCAGCGTACGAAGATGAGACGTTGTTGCTGTATCACGGCGACGCACTAGAGCTTATGGACTTGCTCCCTGCTGAGTGCGTTGATCAGATCGTTACGTCCCCACCCTACAACATCGGTAAGGCCTATGAATCGCATATGACCACCGAGAAGTATCGAGATTGGATGGCCGATTGGATCGCAAAAAGCTATCGCTTGGCCAAGCCGGCGGGCTCGTTGTGGCTAAATCTAGGCTACGTTAGGCCCGCACGACCGGCCAACTCCTCTTGCGAGAGTGACTGCGTCATCCGCAGCTCGCGGATTCGTTTGCCAAGCGCGATTCGTCCCCTTTTCGACATGAGCGAAGCACATCAAGTGTGATGACGATGGGTCTACACTCTATGAGTAGCATCCGATCGGAAACTCGCACGCGAGGCTTCGGCAACGGCAGAAGCTGACGCGATTCGGCGCGCGCACCTCAGTGACGGCGTAAGCAAAAAAAGGCCGGGATTGCTCCCGGCCTTTTGCAGTTTTGCGGATGGCGTGGGCTGGTACGCCTTACCGACTTACTTCGCTTCGGCGCGCTTGGGCGGGGTCGCCGGCCACGACTTGATCAGCGTGTCGTAGTCGACCGTCTCGCCCTTCGGCTTTTCGTTGGCAAGCTTGCGCTGCGGCGCAATGTTGCCGTCCTTCGCCGACTTGGCGAACCAGTACTCGGCGGTTTCCTTCTTGTTCAGCTTCGGTCCGCAGGCGCCCTGCACACCGGACTTCTCAAGACGCTCCATCACCGAATCCTGGGCCGCGGCGAGCGCGTCCATCGCAGCTTGCGGCGTCTTCGCACCGGACGACGCATCGCCGATGTTCTGCCACCACAGCTGAGCCAGCTTCGGATAGTCAGGCACGTTGTTGCCGGTCGGGGTCCACTGCACGCGCGCCGGCGAGCGGTAGAACTCGATCAGACCGCCGAGCTTCGGCGCGCGCTCGGTGAACGACTTGTCCCAGATGTCGGATTCACGAATGAAGGTGAGACCGACCTGGCTCTTCTTCAGGCTCGTCGTCTTGGAGACGATGAACTGCAGGTAGAGCCACGCCGCCTTGCGGCGGTCGACCGGGGTCGACTTCAGGAGCGTGGCCGAACCCACGTCCTGGTAGCCGAGCTTCATGCCGTCCTTCCAGTACGAGCCGTGCGGCGACGGAGCCATACGCCACTTCGGCGTACCGTCCGCGTTCATTACGGGCAGGCCGGGCTTCACCATGTCGGCGGTGAAGGCGGTGTACCAGAATATCTGCTGGGCGATGTTGCCCTGCGAAGGCACCGGCCCCGACTCGGAGAAGGTCATGCCCTGTGCCTGCGGCGGAGCATACTTCTTCATCCAGTCGAGATATTTGACGATCGAATAGACCGACGCCGGGCCGTTGACGTCGCCGCCACGCTCGACCGACGAGCCGACCGGACGGCAGCCTTCCATGCGGATGCCCCATTCGTCGACCGGCAGGCCGTTCGGGAGGCCCTTGTCGCCGTTGCCGGCCATCGACAGCCACGCGTCGGTGAAACGCCAGCCGAGCGAGGGGTCCTTCTTGCCATAGTCCATATGGCCGTAGACCTTGACGCCGTTGATCTCCTTGACGTCGTTGGTGAAGAAGTCGGCGATATCTTCATAGGCCGACCAGTTCACGGGCACGCCGAGATCATAGCCATACTTGGCCTTGAACTTGGCCTTGTATTCCGGGTTGGTGAACCAGTCGTAGCGGAACCAATAGAGGTTCGCGAACTGCTGGTCGGGCAGCTGGTAGAGGTGACCGTTCGGTGCCGTGGTGAACGACTTGCCGATGAAGTCGTCGACGTCGAGCATCGGATCGGTGACGTCCTTGGCTTCGCCCTTCATCCACTCGGTCAGGTCGACGGCCTGGCCATAGCGGAAGTGGGTGCCGATGAAGTCGGAGTCGTTGATCCAGCCGTCATAGACGTTCTTGCCGGACTGCATCTGGGTCTGGATCTTTTCGACGACGTCACCTTCCTGGATGATGTCGTGCTTGACCTTGATGCCGGTGATCTCCTCGAACGCCTTGGCGAGCGTGCGGGATTCGTACTCGTGCGTGGTGAGGGTTTCGGAAACGACGTTGATCTCCATACCCTTGAAGGGGGCAGCGGCCTTGATGAACCACTGCATCTCCTTCATCTGGTCGTCCTTGGAGAGGGTCGACGGCTGGAATTCGCTGTCGATCCACTTCTTCGCGGCCGCCTCGTCGGCGCGGGCCGGCGCGACAAGAGTGACCGATGCTGCGACGAGCGCGAGCGCGCTGGTCATCGTCAAAAGACTATCTTTAGTCATTCGTAAATGTCGCATTAGATTCCTCCGGTTGCAGCGACTAAATCCAGGCCCGGGTAGACCCCGGATCTGCTCTTTTTCGCGTTCCTCAGACGGTGCGAAAGATCACCACGGCTGAAAGAAGCGAAATTACCGTTCCGAGCCACAGGCTCGAAATCTCAACGCCCTCCCCAATCGGCAGAGCGAAGATCGGATCGGTACCGACGAGGCCGATCCACACCAGGTGGATCACCGCCGCCAGCACCAGCGAAACGAACAAACGATCGCCGCGCGTGGTCGGAATGCGCAGCACGCCGACCCGCTCCGCTTCGGGATAGGCGATCGCGAGCCAGGTCATCATCCCGAGCGTGCAGGCAAGCAGCACGAAGAAGATCGCGGTGGGCCAGGTCCATGCCATCCATGCGATGCTGTCCATGAGCGCCTCCTAGACCCGGCCGAGCGCGAAGCCGCGCGCGATGTAATTGCGGACGAACCAGATCACGAGTGCGCCGGGGATGATGGTGAGCACGCCGGCCGCGGCAAGCAGGCCCCAGTCCATGCCGGCGGCCGATACCGTCCGCGTCATCACCGCCGAGATCGGCTTGGCGGCAACCGATGTCAGCGTGCGCGCGAGCAGCAGCTCGACCCAGGAGAACATGAAGCAGAAGAAGGCGGCGACGCCGATGCCGCTCGCGATCAGCGGCACCAGAATCTTGATGAAGAAGCGCGGGAACGAATAGCCGTCGAGGAAGGCAGTCTCGTCGATCTCGCGCGGCACGCCGGAGACGAAGCCTTCGAGGATCCACACCGCCAGCGGCACGTTGAAGATGCAGTGCGCGAGCGCGACCGCCCACGGCGTATCGAACAGGCCGATCGCCGAGTAGAGGTTGAAGAACGGCAGGGCGTAGACCGCCGCCGGCGCCATGCGGTTCGACAGCAGCCAGAAAAACAGATGCTTGTCGCCGAGGAAGCGGTAGCGCGAGAAGGCATAGGCTGCCGGCAACGCCACCGCGATCGAGATCACGGTGTTGATGACGACATATTCCAGCGAATTGATGTAGCCCGAATACCAGCTCTCATCGGTGAATATCCGCTTGTAGTGCTGCAACGTCGGCGCATGCGGCCACAGCGTCATCGTCGAGATGATCTCGGCGTTGGTCTTGAAGCTCATATTGACGAGCCAGTAGATCGGCAACAGCAGGAAGATCAGGAACAGCCCCATGATGAGGCGGCGGCCAGGGATCGAGTGCATCACGCCGCTCCTTCCTTGACCGGACGCTCGGAGCCGGCATTGGTCATCACGGTGTAGAACACCCAGCAGACGATCAGGATGATCAGGTTGTAGGCCAGCGACAGCGCGGCCGCCTTGCCGAGGTCGAACTGGCCGAGCGCGATCTTGACGAGCTCGATCGAGACGAAGGTCGTCGAATTTCCGGGACCGCCGCCGGTGACCACGAACGGCTCGGTGTAGATCATGAACGAGTCCATGAAACGCAACAGCACTGCAATCAGCAGCACGCGGTTCATCTTCGGCAACTGGATCGCCTTGAACACCGCCCAGCGCGACGCGCCGTCGATCTGCGCCGCCTGGTAGTAGGCGTCGGGGATTGACTTCAGGCCGGCGTAGCAGAGCAGCGCGACGAGGCTGGTCCAGTGCCAGACGTCCATCACGATGACCGTGACCCAGGCGTCGACATCATTGGCGACGTAGTTGTAGTTGAAGCCGAGATGATTCAGCACATAGCCGAGCAGGCCGATATCGGGCCGGCCGAAGATCTGCCAGATGGTGCCGACCACGTTCCACGGAATCAGCAGCGGCAATGCGAGGATGACGAGACAGGCCGCAACGCTCCAGCCCTCGCGCGGCATCGACAGCGCAACGACGATGCCGAGCGGCACCTCGATCGCGAGGATCACGGCGGAGAAGAACAGGTTGCGGCCGAGCGAGGCCAGGAAGCGGCCGCCGAGATCAGTCGAGGGATCGAGCAGCTCCTTGAACCAGCCGACGCCGTTCCAGAAGAACTGGTTGTTGCCGAACGTGTCCTGCATCGAATAGTTCACGACCGTCATCAGCGGCAGCACCGCCGAGAACGCGACCACCAGGAACACCGGCAGCACCAGGAACCAGGCTTTCTGGTTGATGGTCTTGTCCATCAGGCGACCCCTTCCACCAAATGGCTGTCGGCATAGACGTGGACGTAAGCGGGATTGAAGATCAGGCCGGCGGTATCGCCGGAGACCGAGAAGCCCGGCGGCACGCGCGCCGCAAGTTTGGTGTTGCCGACGCGAACGCGGGCGAACTGGATACGGCCGAGATCGTCGATCCGCTCGATGGTGGCCGACAGCAGCCCCGATGCGGGCGCCGCGACGTCGACGAATTCAGGCCGCACGCCGATCTCGATCTTCTTGCCGGCCGGCAGAACACCATAGTTTCGATGCAGGCCGATGACATGGCCGTCGATCCGCGCTTCGTGACCACTGACCTCGGCCGGCACGATGTTCATGCCGGGCGAGCCGATGAAATAGCCGACGAAGGTATGCGCCGGCTTGTCGAACAGTTCGGCCGGCGTGCCGCTCTGCACCACCCGGCCGTCATGCATGACGACGACGGTATCGGCAAAGGTCAGCGCCTCGGTCTGGTCGTGGGTGACGTAGATCATCGTGAGGTCGAGCTCGCGATGCAGCGCCTTCAGCTTGGAGCGCAGCTGCCACTTCAGCTCGGGATCGATCACCGTCAGCGGTTCGTCGAACAGCACGGCGGCGACGTCGGAGCGCACCAGGCCGCGGCCGAGCGAGATCTTCTGCTTGGCGTCGGCGGTGAGCCGCGTCGCCTTGCGGTTCAGATACGGCGTGAGGTCGAGCAGGTCGGCGATCTGCTTGACCCGCGCATTGACCTCGGCCTTGGCGATGCCGCGGTTCTTCAGCGGGAAGGCCAGATTCTCGCCCACCGTCATGGTGTCGTAGATCACAGGGAACTGAAACACCTGCGCGATGTTGCGCTTCTGCGTCGACAGCGGCGTGATGTCACGGCCGTCGAACAGGATCTGACCGCGCGACGGCGTCACGATGCCGGAAATCAAATTGAGCAGCGTGGTCTTGCCGCAGCCGGACGGCCCGAGCAGCGCATAAGCGCCGCCCTGCCGCCAGGTCATGGTGACCGGCTTCAGCGCAAAGGATTCCAGCGGCGCGTCATTGCCGTTGTAAGACTGCGCGAGATCGACGAGGTCAATGCGGGCCATGAAGCATCTCCCTCACTTCGAGAAATTTGTTGCGGGTGAAGCGACGAGGCGATCGGCCGCGTCGAACACAAAGATGTCGTCGGGATCGAGCGCGGCGTCGAGCACCTGCCCGGGTTCATATTCATGCACGCCGTGCAGCACTGCGACCCAGTTCGAGCCATGGACATGGACGTGCACGAAGCTCTCCGAGCCGGTGATCTCGGTCACCGTCACGGTGGCCGCGAATTTGTGGCGGCCGGCCGCGGCGCTCCCGACCTCGAGCTGGTGCGCGCGGAAGCCGATCCGGTAGGCGCCGTCGGGCAGCTTGGCGTAGAGGCCGGCTGCGGGCGCCTGCTCGCCGCCGGCATAGATCACCCGCTCACCCTTCTTCTCGATGCCGATGATGTTGAGCGGCGGATCGGAAAACACCTGCGCGACGCGCAGCGTGTCGGGATGGCGGTAGACCTTCGGCGTCGCGCCGATCTGCAGCGCCTGGCCTTCCCACATGCACACCGTGTCGCCGCCGAGCAGCAGCGCTTCCGACGGTTCGGTGGTGGCGTAGACGAAGATCGCGCCGGAGGCCTCGAAGATGCGCGGCAGCTCGGCGCGCAGTTCCTCGCGCAGCTTGTAGTCGAGGTTGGCGAGCGGCTCGTCGAGCAGCACGAGGTCGGCGCCCTTGACCAGCGCGCGCGCGATTGCGGTGCGCTGCTGCTGGCCGCCGGAGAGCTGCAACGGCGTGCGCTTGAGGTAAGGCTCGAGCCGCAGCAGGGCGGCCGCTTCCGCCACCCGCTTCTCGATCTCGGCCTTCGGCTTACCCTGCACCCGCAGCGGCGAGGCGATGTTCTCGTAGACCGTCAGCGAGGGATAATTGATGAACTGCTGATAGACCATCGCGACCGAGCGCTGCCGCACGTCGGCGCCGGTGACGTCCTTGCCGTCGACCTGCACCCGGCCGGTAGTCGGCTTGTCGAGGCCGGCAAGCAACCGCATGATCGAGGTCTTGCCCGACAGCGTCGGCCCGAGCAGCACGCTGAGCGTGCCACGCTCCAGCGTCAGCGAAACATCGCGGATGGTGGGAATGCCATCGACGGCTCGCGTGACATTCTGCAGTGTAACGCTCATGCCCGTCCTCCCGCTTCGCGGAGGGGACGTTCACCGGACGCACGGTTGGCGACCATCCACTCGTCGAGCGCGGCGATTTCACCCGCCGTCATCCGCAAGCCCAGCTTGGATCGTCGCCAGACGACATCTTCCGCAGTCCGCGCCCATTCGTTCGCCATCAGGTACCGGACTTCACTCTCCGTCAAGGTGGCGCCGAAGGACCGGCCGAGATCTTCAGCCGATGCTGCATTGCCCAAGACTTTTCTGGCGCGCGTGCCGTAGGCATGCGCGAGACGGTTGGCGTGGGGCTGCGTGAGGAATGGATGGTTGCGAACCAGCTCGGTGCTCAGCGCCGCGACCGCCGACACATCCATGTCGCCGCCGGGCAGCGGCGCCTTGCCGGTCCAGCCTTCCTGCGCTTTCGCGCCGCGAAGATAGGGCGACAGCCGTTCCAGCGCCTCTTCGGAGAGCCGGCGATAGGTCGTGATCTTGCCGCCATAAATCGACAGCAACGGCGCACCGCCGGGCGTATCGAGCTCGAACACATAATCGCGCGTCGCGGCCTTGGCCTCGCTCGCGCCGTCGTCATAGAGCGGACGCACACCGGAGTAATTCCAGACCACATCCTCAGGCTTCACCGGCTTCGCCAGATACTCGCTGGCGGAGGCGCAGAGATACTCGATCTCCTCCTGCGTCGCCTTCACCTTGGCCGGATCGCCGTCATAGTCGCGATCGGTGGTGCCGATCAGCGAAAATTCGTCCTGATAGGGAATCACGAAGATGATGCGGCCGTCGGCATTCTGGAAGATGTAGGCGCGGTCGTGGTCGTAGAGCTTCGGCACCACGATGTGCGAGCCCTGCACCAGGCGCACCTTGGCCCGCGCGTTGACGCCGACGCCGGTGGCCAGCACCTGCTCGACCCACGGACCGCCGGCATTGACCAGCACGCGCGCCTTGATCGTGTCGCGGGCTCCGGTAGCGCCATCCTCGACCGTGACGTGCCAGACGCCGTCGATCTGCCGGATCTCGACCGCGCGGGTGCGGGTGCGGATCTCGGCGCCGCGATCGGCAGCGTCGCGCGCAGTCAGCGCAACCAGCCGCGCGTCGTCGACGAAGCAGTCGGAATACTCGAAGCCCTTGGTGTAGCGACCCGGGATCAGCGGCTTGCCGACCACGTCGCGCGTCAGATCGAGCGAGCGCGTCGCCGGCAGCAGATGCCGGCCGCCGATGTGATCGTAGAGGAAGAGACCGAGCCGCAGCAGCCAGGCCGGGCGCAGGCCCGCGTGGTGCGGCAAAACGAAACGCAGCGGGCGAATGATGTGGGGCGCGATCTGCCAGAGGATCTCGCGCTCGATCAGCGCCTCGCGCACCAAACGAAATTCGTAATATTCGAGATAGCGCAGACCGCCATGCACGAGCTTGGTCGACCAGGACGACGTCCCGCTGGCCAAGTCATTCATTTCACAAAGGAAAACAGAGTTACCCCGGCCCGCCGCATCGCGCGCGATGCCGCAGCCATTAACGCCGCCTCCAATGATGGCGAGGTCGTAAATTCGATCCAAAGAACGCTTCCCCCGGCAACCATCTTCGCTTTGACGGTTTTACTTTCGGATTGGAGTAGATCACAACCAAAAACGAAAGCAAAGTGAAAATGGGGAACTTTTATTGGGGATTTTTTGGGCGAGATGACCGTCGCGGGGGCACTCCCTAGCCGTCACCCCCGCGCAACGGCTTCGCCGTTGTCGCTGGAGGTGCGAGCGGAGCGAGCCTCGAAGGGTGCACGGCCCGGCCGATGACCGCCGATCCTTCGAGACGCGCGCAAGGGCGCGCTCCTCCAGCGACAAAGGCGAAGCCTTTGCGCGGGGATGACGGTGAGAGAGCTGCGCGCGCGGATTTGCGGAATCGCCGAGCGATAACAGCGAAGCGATACGGAATCACGCGCTGCGCAGCGTCGCCGGTGCCGCGTCTGCGCCGTTGTCGTCGATATCGACGGCCGGCTTGTCCATCGCCACGACGACCTCGATGCCGCGGCTGTGGCAGATATTGGCGAGGCCCGCCGGCAAGGGCGAATCGGTGACGAAGGTCTGGATCTGGCTCATATGGGCGATGCGCACCGGCGCGCTGCGGCGGAGCTTGGTCGCATCCGACACCAGCATCACGTTGCGCGCATTGGCGATGATCGCCTGCGCCACCTGCACCTCGCGATAGTCGAAATCGAGCAGCGCGCCCTCCTCGTCGATCGCGGATGCGCCGATGATGGCGTAGTCGACCTTGAACTGGCCGATCAGCTGCGTCGCGGTCGAGCCGACCACGGCCCCGTCGGCGCGGCGCACCGTGCCGCCGGCCACCACCACCTCGATGCGCGGATGACGGTACAGCAGCATCGCGACGTTGAGGTTGTTGGTGATGACGAGCAGATCCTCGTGCGAGGTCAGCGCGCTCGCGACCTCTTCCGTCGTGGTGCCGATGTTGATGAACAGCGAGCAGCCGTTCGGAATCCGGGCGGCTGCGGCGGCGCCGATCGCCTTCTTCTCCTCGGCAGCGACGAAGCGGCGCGCCTCATAGGCGAGGTTCTCGACACCCGAGGCGATGATCGCGCCACCATGGATGCGGGTCAGCGACCGCTCGTCGCAGAGATCGTTGAGGTCCTTGCGGATGGTTTGCGCCGACACCTCGAATCGCTTGGCGAGGTCTTCGACCATGACCCGGCCAAAAGCACGCGCGATGTTGAGGATTTCAGTCTGGCGGTGGGAGAGTCCGGCCACGGCGGCCCCCTTGAAACGGCAATCGGTCGGAGCACGATCAGTTCGGAAAACCGGTTTTCACTTTTCCGGATCATGCTTCTGACCCATGGTGCGACCGTTCGGCACCGAGGTCAACGAGCAAGCATCGATGGGGTTAAGAACGGCGTTGCAGCAATGTCGGGCCGGCAACGTTCCGGCACAAATGCCTCAGCAAGCCATTCCCTACCAGGTCGTTTCCTGCCAAGTCATGGCGGATGCGACCAGGCGGATCAATTCCGGATCGTCGAACGCCCGGGAGCTCGCGACTGCGCCGGCCGCGATCAGATCGGCGTGGCTGAGCCCGGTTCGCATCCCGACCGTCGCAATACCCGCAGCCGTCGCGGACTGAATGCCCGAGCGCGAGTCCTCGAACGCCAGCGAAGCCTGCGCCGATGCGCCCGCGAGGCGCAATCCCTCGAGATAGGGCAAGGGATGCGGCTTGCCGTGCGCCAGTTCATCGCCGATCACGAGAGCCTTGAAACGGTGCGCGATGCCGAGCCCCGAGAGCAGCAGTTCGGCGTTCGCGCGCGGCGCGTTGGTCACCGCGACCATCGGCACGCCGGCGGCGTCGGCGCGGTCGAGCAACGCCAGCAATCCCGGCACCGGCACGATCTGGCCAGCGACCAATTCGCGGAAGATCCGCTCCTTCTCGCCAAGGACGACGGCGCGGCGTTCAGTCGGCTCGTGTGCGAGGAATCGCTCGCCGATCGATGCATTGGAGAAGCCCTGCAGCTCCCTGCCGAAGCGCGCGTGATCGAAGGTGTGTCCATGAGGGCCGAGCACCCGGTTGAACGCGGCCAGATGCAGCGGATCGGTATCGGCGAGCGTGCCGTCGATATCGAACAGCAGCGCCTTGTTTTGTGTCTGCGACATCCGAGAAACGCGTCCGTGAGTTCGGATGCATCAATACAGACTATTGCGGTGCACGCCAACGGCGCGCCGCAGCTCACTCGCCGTTCAAGAGGCGACCTGCAAAACTTGCCCAGTGGCAAGGCGTCGCGCCGCGCGCTCGGCCTCGCGTGCGTTGCGGAAGATCTGGCCTTCAAGCGCGTGGAAGCGGTGCGAGGCTGCAAAAAACTCGTAACCTTCGGCATCGCGCACCACGATACCCGCGGTCTGTGAACTCACTTCGATGACGTAGCAGTCTGACATTATCGGCCTCGATTTGATTCCGCGCCGACAACGGGATCGCTGCCTGTTTGTTCCTCGGTTTATTTGCGAAGCAAAGCGCCTTTTCTGCAACCAGGCAGCGCTCCGGTCTCAGTTTCGACGCGTTTCCTCTTGAGCCGAATCAGCAGCGCTTTCGCGCCTGGCATCAGGTCGAAATCGTCGCGCCGTCGCGCTGGATCGGTTGCGGATGGCCCTGCTCGTCGATCGAGACGTAGGTGAAATTGCCATCGGTCACGAGGATCGACTGCTGCTCGCGGCGGCGCAGCACCCAGGCTTCGAGATGCACCGTGATCGAGGTGCGGCCGACGCGCACGAGGTTGGCGTGCACCGAGACGAGATCGCCGACATAGACGGCCTTGCGGAAATTCATGGCCTCGATCGCGACCGTCACGGTGCGGGACTTCGCAACCTTGCCCGCGAACACGCCGCCGCCGAGATCCATCTGGCTGAGCAGCCAGCCGCCGAAGATATCGCCATTGGCGTTGGTGTCGGCCGGCATCGCCAGCGTGCGGATGCAGAGATCGCCCTGCGGCTCGTTGCCGGTGATCGACGGCGCGTGAACGTGGGTTTGAGTGTCGGGCGCTTGCGCGTCGGTCACTTGCGAGTCGGTCACTTGAAAGCCTCCCAGCCTGCGTCGGGTACGAAACGGTCGCCGAACTTCTGCGCCAGCGCGCGGAGCGCAGATACGACACTGTCGACGCCGCGGCTGCGCGCGTAGTTGAGCGGACCGCCGCGGAACGGCGCATAGCCGGTGCCGAAGATCATCGCGCCGTCGACCATGTCGGCGTCGTCGACGATACCCTCGCGCAGAGCGGCAACGCAGACATTCGAGATCGGCAGCACCAGGCGATCGATCATTTCGTCGCTGACGCGCGGACCGGTTTCCGGCAGCGGCGCCTTCTCCGCCCTGCCGTCCTTCCAGGTGTAGAAGCCCTTGCCGGTCTTGCGGCCGAGCTCGCCCTTGGCGACCTTCTCGCGCAGCCATGCCGGCGTCGGCGGCAGAGTGTCGCCGAACTTCGAGCGCAGCATGTCGCCGACATCGAGGCAGATATCGAGGCCGACCTGGTCGGCAAGCTCGATCGGGCCCATCGGCATGCCGAACTCGACAGCGGCCGCGTCGATCAGGCGCTGGTCGGTCTTCTCGTCCAGCATCATCATCGCTTCCAGCATGTAGGGCGTCAGCGCACGGTTGACGAGGAAGCCCGGCGAGCTCTTCACCGGCAGCGGCAGGCGATCGATGGCGCCGACAAAGGCGAGCGCCTCCTTGAGCATGCCGGCATCGGTGCCGTCATGGCTGACGACCTCGACCAGTTGCAGCCGCGACACCGGATTGAAGAAATGCAGGCCGAGCAGCCGCTCCGGCCGTGCCAGCGTGGTGCGCAGATCCTGCAGCGGAATGCTCGACGTGTTGGTGGCGAGGATCGCGTCCGGCCTCATCTTCGGCTCGAGCGAGGCATAGACCTTCTGCTTCAGCTCGAGCTTTTCCGGCACGGCCTCGATGATGACGTCAGCATTGCGGACGCCCTCGCCGTCCATGTCGGGGATCAGCCGGTCGAGCGCATCGCGCTGGTCGATCTTCTTGCGCATGATCTTGCCGAACAGCTCCGACGCCCGCTTCGTCGCGCCCGCAATCGGCTCGGCCTTCATGTCGGCCAGGGTCACCCGCATATCCTGGTTGGCGCACCAGGCCGCGATATCGCCGCCCATCGCACCGGCGCCGATCACATGGACGTGCGCAACCTTGTTGCCGCTGCCGGCCGCCTTCTTCATCTGCTCGCGCAGGAAGAACACGCGGATCAGGTTCTGCGCAGTCGGCGTCACCATCAGATTGGCGAACGAGGCTTTCTCCGCATTCAGCATCGCCGAGCGGTTGCCGGCGTGCTTCTCCCAGAGATCGATCAGCGCATAGGGCGCCGGATAATGCTTGCGCGGCGCCGCCTTCTCTGCCTCGCGGCGCATCCGCGAGGCGAGGAAGCCACGCACTGGCCCGAGATTGAGAAGCTTGTTCAGCGGCCCCGGCTTGGCGCGCTTCAGCCGGCCGAACACCGCGTCCTTCACCGCGTTGCGGACATGGCGCTCCTGCGTGACGGCATCGACCAGGCCGAGCGACTTGGCGCGGCGCGCGTCGATGGTCTTCCCCGTCAACATCAAGGTCATCGCCTGCATCGGATTGACCAGCTCGGTGAAGCGCACGGTGCCGCCGAGGCCGGGATGCAGGCCGAGCATCACCTCGGGGAAGCCGAACCTGGCATCGTCGATCGCGATCCGCATCTGGCAGGCCAGCGCAACCTCGAGGCCGCCGCCGAGACAGAAGCCGTGGATGACAGCGACCGACGGCACGCGTAGCGCCTCCAGCCGATCGATCACCGCATGGGCGCGACCGATCTCCGTCTCGACCGCTCGGGGATCGCTGGCGCCGCGAAACGCGTTGACGTCGGCGCCGGCGATGAAACCGCTTTTCTTGGCCGAACGCACCACGAGGCCGGTCGGCCGCTGGTTCTCCAGCGCCGTGACAACCGCATCGAGCTCTTCGAGCAGATCGGCCGACAGCGTGTTGGCGCTGGCGCCGGCGCGATCGAACAGCAGCCAGGCGATGCCGTCCTCGTCGCGGGTCAGCTTGAAATTCCGGTACGGGTCGTCCGCGGCCGGCTTCGGCCCGAGCTCGAGCACGCGGTCGGCGAGAAGGTCCATGATCCGTGAATCCATGATCACACCATCTCAATCAACATCGCGCCGCCCTGCCCGCCACCGATGCATTCGGTGGCGACGCCGCGCCTGGTGCCGAGCCGCTTCATCGCATTGACCAGATGCAGCACGATGCGGTTGCCGCTGGTGCCGACGGGATGGCCGAGGCTGATCGCGCCGCCGTCGACATTCAACTTGGCGCGGTCGATCGCGCCCGCCGCACCGTCGATCCCAAGAATCTCGCGGCAGAATTTCTCGTCATTCCAGGCGGCGAGGCAGCCCAGCACCTGGGTGGCAAAGGCCTCGTTCAGCTCCCAGGTCTCGACGTCCTGCAAGGTCATGCTGTTGCGCTTCAGCATCGCGCTCGCCGACAACACCGGACCGAGACCCATGATCGAGGGATCGAGTGCCGACCACTGGCTATCGAGGATAACAGCCTTCGGCGTCAGCCTGTGCTTTGCCACCGCCGTTTCGGACGCCAGGATCACCCAGGACGCGCCGTCCGTGATCTGTGAGGAATTGCCGGCGGTGACCTGACCCCACGGGCGCTCGAACACCGGCTTAAGCTTTGCAAGCGTCTCGGGCGTCGAGTCCGGCCGAACGCCGTCGTCATGGTCGTAGAACTGGCCGTCGCGGGCGAACGCGGTCTCGACCTCGCCCTTGAGGAAACCTTGCTTCTGCGCGTTCGCCAGCCGCTGATGGCTCTCGGCGGCGTAAGCGTCGGATTGCGCGCGCGTGATGCCGAAGAGATGGCCGACCTTCTCGGCGGTCTGCCCCATGTTGAGCTCGGTGATCGGGTCGGTGAGACCACGCTCGAGGCCGATGATCGGCTTGAAATAGCTCGGCCTCACCTTCAGTGCCGCCGCGATCTTCGCACCCAGCCCCTTGGCGCCGGCAAAGCCGGCAAACCAGCGCACGCCGGAATTGGGCCAGACCAGCGGCGCGTGGCTCAAGGCTTCGGCGCCGCCGGCAAGGATCAGGTCGGAGATGCCCTCGCGGATATAGCGGTAGCCGGTATCGATCGACTGCATGCCGGAGCCGCAATTGATCTGCACCGTGAAGGCGACCATCTGCTCGCCCATGCCGAGCCTGAGTGCTGCGACCCGGGCCGGATTCATCTCGTCGGCAATGACATTGACGCAGCCGAGGATAACCTGATCGAAGGCGGTGGGTGCGAAAGGCTGCCGCGCCAGCAGCGGCCGGCCGCATTGCACGGCGAGATCCACCGGGGTGAACGGGCCGGGACCGGAGCGCGCCTTCAGGAAGGGCGTCCGGCTGCCGTCGACGATAAAGACTGGTCGCGCCATCAGCTCGCCGCCCTCTGCTCACCAAGCTCCTGGAAGAACTGATGCACGTCGGCGGTTTTCTTGTAAATCGGGGACAGCACCTCCGGCGCAAAATCATCAACCTCGATGACCTTGGCAACGGCCTCATGGGCGGCCGCGAGCTTCTCGCCGTCAGCCTCGGTGATGACGCCTTTCTTCACCGCTTCCTTCCAGTCGTGCAGCCGCGCCGCGCGCAGCTGCTTGGCCGCGTCCTCGGCCTCGGTGACGAGGCGGAAGGCCTTTTCCAGCCGTGCGACGCCACCGTCGTCCTCGACAAAGGCGAGGTCCGGCGTCAGGCGCTCGCGCGCTGCCGACGGCGACAGCACAAGCTGCGCGCATTGCTGCACGACGCGGTCCGACGGGCCGGTGACGCGCGCGCCGAACGGCTGGATCAGGAATTTCAGCATCCACGCCACCGGACGGCTCGGCAGGTTGGCGAGGATCTCCGCAAAGCGGTTCTCGATGGTCTTGAAGCCCGATGCCATGCACCATTCGAGCGCAGGAAGGTCCTCCTTCTGCCGGCCCTCGTCCTGCCAGCGTTTCAGCGCAGCCGAGAGCAGATACAGCTCGGAGAGGATGTCGCCGAAGCGCGCGGACAGCATTTCCTTGCGCTTCAATGCGCCGCCGAGGGTGAGCAGCGCCATGTCGGCGCAGAGCGCGAACGCCGACGAATAGCGCGAGAGCTGGCGATAGAATTCCGTTGCGTCGCCGGCATCTGGCGCCGGCGCAAACAAACCGCCGGTCCAGCTGCGGCCCCAGGCGCGGAACATGGTCGCAAAGCTGTGACCGACATGGTTCCAGAACGCACTGTCGAAGGCGGTGAGGCCCTTGTCGCGGTCGGTCTCGCTGAGCGCGTTCATCTCCTGCAACAGATAGGGATGCGCGCGGATCGCACCCTGACCGAACACGATCAGATTGCGGGTCAGGATGTTGGCGCCCTCGACAGTGATGCCGACCGGCACCGAGCGGTAGAGCCCGCCGAGATAGTTCTGCGGCCCGTCGATCACGGCCTTGCCACCGTGTATGTCCATCGCGTCGTCGATCGCGATCCGCATCCGCTCGGTGGCGTGCAGCTTCATGATCCCCGAGATGACGGCGGGATGATGCCCCTCGTTCAGCGCGGCGCAAGTCAGCCGTCGCGCGGCGTCGAGCAGATAGGCGGTGCCGGCGATGCGCGCGAGCGGCTCCTCGATGCCCTCGAACTTGGAGATGGAAATGCCGAACTGCTCGCGGATGCGGGCATAGGCGCCGGTGGTGCGCGCAGCATAGGCAGCACCCGCGGCCGACAGCGACGGCAGCGAGATGCCGCGGCCGGCAGCAAGCGCCGTCATCAGCATCTTCCAGCCCTGGCCCAGACGCTCCTGGCCGCCGATGATGTAATCGAGCGGGATGAAGACGTCCTTGCCCCAGTTCGGACCGTTCTGGAACACCTGCATCGCCGGCAGATGGCGGTGGCCGATCGAGACACCGGGCAGATGGGTCGGGATCAGCGCGACAGTGATGCCGAGCTCTTCCTCGTTGCCGACGAGGTGATCCGGATCATAGGCCTTGAAGGCAAGGCCGAGCAGCGTCGCGACCGGCCCCAGCGTGATGTAGCGCTTGTGCCAGTTGAGCTTCAGCCCAAGCACCTCGCGGCCTTCGAAATTACCCTTGCAGATGATGCCGGTGTCGATCATCGAGGCGGCGTCCGAGCCGGCCTCCGGGCTGGTCAGCCCGAAGCAGGGAATGTCCTGGCCCGCGGCCAAGCGCGGCAGCCATCTGTCCTGCTGCTCCTTGGTGCCGAAGCGCATCAGGAGTTCGCCCGGCCCGAGCGAGTTCGGCACCATCACGGTGACGGCCGCGGTCAGCGAGCGCGAGGAAATCTTGCGCACCACTTCGGAATGCGCATAAGGCGAGAAGCCGAGGCCGCCGAATTCCTTGGGGATGATCATGCCGAAGAATTTCTTGGCCTTAATGAAGGTCCAGACCTCGGGCGGCAGATCGCGCCATTCCCAGTTGATCTTCCACTCGTCGAGCATCGCGCAGAGCTCATCGACCGGGCCGTGCAGGAAGGCGTTCTCCTCGTCGGTCAGTTTGGCCGGCGCGAACGCCAGCAATTTCGACCAGTCGGGATTGCCGGTGAAGAGATCGGCGTCCCACCAGACGTCGCCGGCTTCCAGCGCCTCGCGCTCGGTATCCGACATGGTCGGCAGCACACCACGCGCCCAGGAGAAGATCGGCTTGGACAGGTAATCGCGGCGGAAGCTCATGGTGGGGTCCTCATGAAACGGCAGCGCGGATGGGTGATGATCCTATCGGAAAGTGCCGTTCACCGGTGAACACTTCGCTGTTCAAATAAAGCGAAATTGACGCGGCCCAGCCGCCGTTTGTTAACGGCAGGCCGCGCGTTCAGTTCCGAAAGCTGAGGTACGACAATCAGGTAGCCGGGGGATGGCGAAAGCGCCATCCCCGCGCAAGCCGCGCTAGGCCGGCCCGGCTCCCTGGGTCGCGGTATAGACTGCGTAGAGCGACTGGCTTGCGGCCATGAACAGCCGATTGCGCTTGGGTCCGCCGAAGGTGATGTTGCCGCAGACCTCGGGCAGCCGGATGCGGCCAAGCAGCTTGCCTTCCGGCGACCACACCGTGACGCCGTTGTAGCCGACCGCACGGCCGGCATTGCTCGAGCACCAGACATTGCCGTTGACGTCGCAACGGATGCCGTCCGGCCCGCACTTCACGCCGTCGATCGTGAAGTCGCTGAACCGCTTGCCGTTGGAGAGCTTGTTGTCGGCGCCGACATCGAACACGAACACGTCGCCCTTGCCGCCCGGGCCGCTATCGCCCGGTCCCTTGCCGGTCGAGACCACGTAGAGCTTCTTGTAATCAGGCGAGAAGCAGATGCCGTTCGGATCCGGCACCTGGTCCTCGCTGACCACGAGATCGACGCGGCCGGAGGGATCGATGCGATAGCAATTGGTCGGCAGCTCGCGCTTGGCCGGCGCGAAGCCCGCCGGCTGGCCGATCCGGGGATTGAGCTTGCCGGCGGAATTGCCGGGGCCGCCCGCCGCATCCGGCTCGCCCTCATAGAGCTGGCCGCCATAGGGCGGATCGGTGAACCAGTAGCTGCCGTCGGGATGCGCGACGATATCGTTCGGCGAATTCAGCCGCTTGCCTTGATAAGAATCCGCCAACACGGTCGCGGTGCCGTCATTCTCGTACCGCGTGACCCGGCGGGTGAGATGTTCGCAGGAGAGCTGCCGGCCCTGGAAGTCGAATGAATTGCCGTTCGAATAGTTCGACGGCATCCGGAAGACGCTGACATGGCCGTCATCCTCCGACCAGCGCATCTGCCGGTTGTTTGGGATGTCGCTCCACAGAAGATAGCGGCCCTGCGAGCTCCAGGCCGGGCCTTCCGCCCAAAGCAGCCCGGTATGGAGGCGCTTGATCGAAGTGTTGGGCTGGGCCAGGTCGTTGAAGGACGGATCGACCGCGATGATGTCGGGGTCCCAGAAATAGGTGGTCGGCGCCCCGCGCGGACTGAAGTCGCGCGGCGGGCTGGTGATGGTCGTCGGTGGCCCGACCGGCGCCGGCGCATTCTGGGCCAGCGCACTGCCGATGCCTGTCACACCGGCTGCCGCGGAAACCGCGAGCCCCTGGACAAGCGTTCGTCGGGAAACGTTCGGGTCGCGCCGCGGTTCATTTTGATCGCTCCGCTCGTGGCGTGTCATCGCATCCTCCCACTACTGTTGGCCGGCCGTTGATCCGGCCTGGCTCATGGAAGGTTAGACTGCTCGCGCCGAGGTTGCGAGTGACGGTTTTTCATCGCAGCGCGCGGAAATTTCACATTGTTGTGGTGTGGGATCGTCACTGCGGAGCGACGTTCCTTACCTCGCCCCGCCTGCGGGGAGAGGTCGAAATTCAAGCGCAGCTTGAATTTCGGGTGAGGGGGTACAGGTCTCACGACGATCACAGCTCGCGGAGACAGCCCCTCACCCCTGCCCTCTCCCCGTAAAGAACGGGGAGAGGGAGAAGACACAGCGACACTCAATCCGGCCGGATCATCTCGAACATGTTTTCCGGCTTGATCTCGAAATAGTCGCCACGGCGGCCGGCGCGGACGATCGGGTGTGCAAGACCGGTCTGATAGACGCCGTCCTTGATGAAGGCCTTGTCGATGTGCACGGCGACGACCTCGCCGAGCGTCAACCAGGCCTCGGCCTTCTCGCCGTCGGCACCCTGGAGCTGAACGATCTGGCTCACCTTGCATTCGAACGACACCGGGCTTTCGGCGACGCGCGGCACGTTGACGAGCTTGCTGGCGACCGGCGTCAGCCCGGCGACCTTGAACTCGTCGACGTCGCGGGCGACATGCGCCGCGGTTGCGTTCATGTGCTTGGCCAGATCCATCGTCGTCAGATTCCAGACGAACTCGCCGGTGTCCTGGATGTTGGCGACGCTGTCCTTCCAGTTGGTGGAGGAGAAGCCGATGATCGGCGGCACGTAGCAGAAGGCGTTGAAGAAGCTGTAGGGCGCGAGGTTGACGTTGCCGCCCTTGTCACGCGAGGAGATCCAGCCGATCGGCCGCGGCGCCACGATGGCATTGAACGGATCGTGCTTCAGGCCGTGGCCGTTCTTCGGCTCGTAGAAGTGCAGGTCTTTTACGGTCACGGCGGGGCTCTTTCCTATTATCAGTCGCTCGTCATTCCGGGGCGCGCGCAGCGCGAGCCCGGAATCCATAACCACGATCGTGAGTATGGATTCCGGGCCTGCGCCTGCGGCGCATCCCGGAATGACGAATGAGAAAATTGACGCAAGAGTCAACTGACGAAAACGTCAGTGCCGGCGCTCAATGGGCGCGGGCGCGCGGCGACAGGCCGGTGATAACGAAATCGATCATCTGGTCGATGGTGGGGCCCGGCTTGGTGGCGCATTGGGCGATCATCTGCGGATGGAAGAACCGCATCATCGCCGTGCAGGCGCAAAGTGCGGCGACCTCCAGGTCCTCGACCTCGAATTCGCCCAAGGCCACGCCCTGCGCGATCACCTCGCCAATGATGTTGCCGATCAGCTCCATATGGGCGACGCAGACTTCCCAGTCCTCCTGCATCGCGATCTCGACCATCTCGTGCAGCTTGGAATCGCCGACATAGCGCTCGGTGTTCATGCGATTGATGGTGGTCATCATCTGGCGCAAGCGCGTCGCGGCCGGCCCTTCCGACCGCGCGATGCGCTGCGCCTCGATCTCGACCTCTCCCATCAGGCCGCGCGCCACGCCTTCGTGGATCGACTTCTTCGAATCGAAGAAGCGATACACGTTGGCGGGGCTCATCCGCAGCTCTTTGGCGATGTCGGCGACCGTGGTCTTCTGGTAGCCGATCTGCCGGAACAAGCGCTCCGCCACCACGAGAATCCGTTCGCGGGTGTCGGTTTCGCTATGTTCCGAGATCAGTGTCATGTTGGTCTGCTCAATCTTCAATTATTCGGCCGCCTCAGCAAGCGGAAATGCGAGTTCTCCCTTACCCGCATGCTGCAGCGCAGTATCGGTTTGCTCGGGGCCGCTCTCCTCGAGGGTCTTGCGGAACCAGAGGGCGTAAAGGCCCGGCAGATACAGCAAGGTCAGGAAAGTCGCAACAAACAAACCACCCATGATGGTGATCGCCATCGGGCCCCAGAACGCCGAGCGCGACAGCGGGATCATGGCGAGGATCGCGGCGAGCGCGGTCAGCACCACCGGACGGGCGCGCCGGACGGTGGCCTCGACGATCGCCTCGCGCCGGGTCAGCCCTGACGCCACGTCGCTCTCGATCTGGTCAACCAGGATCACCGCGTTGCGCATGATCATGCCGGCGAGCGCGATCAGGCCGAGCAGCGCCACGAAGCCGAACGGCTGGTTGGCGATATTCAACCCCAGCGAGGCACCGACGATGCCGAGCGGCGCGGTCAGGAACACCAGCGTCAGGCGCGAGAAGCTCTGCAGCTGGATCATCAGCAGCGTCAGCATCACCATCACCATCACGGGGAAGAGGATGAAGATCGACGCATTGCCCTTGGCGGATTCCTCGAACGCCCCGCCCGGCTCGATCCGGTAGGCCGGCTCGAGATGGGCCTGGATATCCCTGAGCTTCGGCGAGATCTGGCTGGTGACGTCGGGCGCCTGCACGCCGTCGACGACATCCGAGCGCACGGTGATCGCCATGTCGCGGTTGCGCCGCCACAGGATCGGCTCCTCATGCGCATATTCGATCTTGGCAATCTGCTGCAGCGGCACGGCGACGCCGTTGCGGGTGGTGATGGTGAGATCGCCGACGCGGCCGAGATCGAGCCGCTCGGACGGCACCGCGCGGGCGACCACGCCGACCTTCTCGATGCCGTCGCGGATCGTGGTCACCGGCGCGCCCGAGATCAGCATCGCCAGCGCCTGCGAGACGTCCTGCGGGGTCAGGCCGAGCGCGCGCGCCCGATCCTGATCGACGGCGAGCTTCAGATAGGGCGACTGCTCATTCCAGTCGAGCTGGACGTCCTTGACGTTCTTGTTCTGGCGCATGACGTCGCGAACCTGATAGGCGATGTCGCGCACCTTGTTGGCATCCGGCCCGATCACGCGGAACTGGACCGGGAAGCCGACCGGCGGACCGAAATTGAAGCGGTCGACCCGGACCCGCGCCTCGTTCAGCGCGCCGTCGGCGGCGGCCTGCTCGATCTTCGCCTTGACGCGCTCGCGCGCCTCGACGTTCTTGGCGAGGATCACGATCTCGGCGAACGCCTCATTCGGCAGTTGCGGGTTGAGGCCGAGCCAGAAGCGCGGCGAGCCCTGGCCGACATAGGCGGTGTAGGTCTGGATGTCCTGGTCGTCCTTCAGCAGCCCTTCGGCCTTCTTCACCGTCTTCTCGGTGACGTTGAACGCGGTGCCCTCGGGCAGGCGGAGCTGCAGGAACAGCTCGGGCCGCTCCGACAGCGGGAAGAACTGCTGCTGGACATGGCCGAAGCCGATGATCGCGGCGACGAACACGCCGACGGTCGCCACCACCACCTTGATACGGTGATCGACGCACCACTGCACGACGCTGCGCAGGCCGCGATACATCCGCGTCTCGTAGATCGCGTGCGGATCGTGGTTCTGGTGCACCTTGATGTTGGGCAGCAGCTTGACGCCGATATAGGGCGTGAAGATCACCGCGACGAACCAGGAGGCGACCAGCGCGATCGCCACGATCCAGAAGATGCCGCCGGCATATTCGCCGACCGCCGAATTGGCAAAGCCGATGGGGAGGAAGCCAGCGGCCGTGACCAGCGTCCCCGTGAGCATCGGAAACGCAGTAGATTCCCAGGCAAAGGACGCCGCCTTCATGCGGTCCCAGCCCTGTTCCATCTTCACCACCATCATCTCGACCGCGATGATGGCGTCGTCGACCAGAAGGCCGAGTGCGATGATCAGCGCGCCGAGCGTGATGCGGTGCAGGTCGAGCGACATCGCGTTCATCACGATGAAGACGATGCCGAGCACCAGCGGCACCGACAGCGCGACCACGATGCCGGTGCGCCAGCCGAGTGCGACAAAGGAGACGAACAGCACGATCGCGAGCGCCTCGACGAAGGAGTGCACGAACTCGCCGACGGCATGCTCGACCACCTTGGGCTGGTCGGCGATCTGCTGGATGTCGACGCCCTGCGGCACCGCCTTCAGGAACTCGGCGGTCGCCTGCTGGACCTCCTTGCCGAGCTCGAGGATGTTGGCGCCCTTGGCGGTGACGACGCCGATGCCGAGCGCCTGCTTGCCTTCCTGACGCACCACGAAGCTCGGCGGATCGACATAACCGTGGCTGACGGTTGCGATATCGCCGAGCCGGAACACACGGCCATTGCTCTCGACCGGCGTCTCGGAAACCGCCTTGACGCCGTCAAGCGCGCCGGTGACGCGCAGCGGCACGCGCTGCGAGGAGGTCTCGACGGTGCCGGCCGGCGTGACGTTGTTCTGCTTGGCGAGCGAGTCGAACAGCGCCTGCGGCGTGATGCCGAGCGTCGCCAGCTTGGCATGCGAGAACTCGACGAAGATGCGCTCGTCCTGGGTGCCGTACAGGTCGATCTTGGTGACTCCAGGCACTTTCAGGAGACGTTGGCGGAAGCCTTCCGCGACCTTCTTGAGCTGCGCGTAGTTGGCGCCGTCGCCGGTCATCATATAGAGGATCGAATCGACGTCGGAGAATTCGTCGTTGACCACGGGACCGAGGATGCCGGAAGGCAGCTCGCCCTGCACGTCGACCAGCTTCTTGCGCAGGAGATAGAAGAGATAGGGCACGTCCTTCGGCGAGGTCGAATCCTTGAAGGAGACCTGCATCGCCGTGAAGCCCGGCTTGGAATAGGTCTGCACCTTGTCGAAGAACGGCAGCTCCTGCAGCCGCTTCTCGATCGGATCGGCGACCTGCATCTGCATTTCCTGCGAGGTCGCGCCCGGCCACATCACCGAGACGTTCACCACCTTGACGGTGAAGAACGGGTCCTCTGCGCGACCGAGCTTCTCATAGGAGAAGTAGCCGGCGACGCCGAGGATGATCATCAGGAACAGCACCAGCGTCGGATGGCTGACCGCCCAGGCCGAAAGGTTGAAGCGCTTCATCGAACTCTCCAGGTCCAAATCGTCTCGACTTCAATCGTCATTGCGAGCGAAGCGAAGCAATCCATTCCTCAACGTGTGGCGACGTGGATTGCTTCGTCGCTTCATCGCAAAATTGCTTTGCAATTTTGTCGCGGGCTTCCCGCAATGACGCGGGGTTAGAACGACAGCGACGACACGACCCGCACCTTCTGGCTCGGATCGAGTTTCTGCACACCGAGGGCGACCACCTTGGCGCCATCGTCGACACCGCCGGAGATCACGACGTTGTTGCTCTCATAGGCCTTCACCTTGACCGGCTTCAGCGCGATGTCGCCCTTGTCGTCGACGATGTAGAGCGAGGGATCGCCGCCCTGGCTGTACAGCGCCGACAGCGGCAGCTTCGCCACCCGCTCGCTCGCCTTGTCGGCCAAGGTCAGCGTCGCGGTCATGCCGAGCGAGACGGCTTCGTCGGCGTCCGGCAGCGAGAATTTTGCGAGATAGGTGCGGGTGGCGGGATCGGCCTGCGGCGCGACCTCGCGCAGCCTGGCGGCGTAGGACTTCTTGGCATCCGACCACAGCGTCACCGTGGCAACGCCCGACCTGGCACGAGCGAGAAGCGTCTCGGGGATCGCGACGACGGCTTCCTTCTCACCAAGTCGGGCGACACGGATCGAGGCCTGGCCCGCGGCAACCACCTGGCCCGGCTCGATCATGGTCGCTGTGACGACACCCCGGGTGTCGGCCACCAGCGTTGCGTAAGAGAGGGAGTTCTTGGTCAGCTCGACCGAGCGCTCGGCGCGGTTCAGCCGCGCGCGCGCCTCGTCGCCGGCGGCCTTGGCGGAATCGAGCGCCGCATCGGTGGTCCAGCCCTTGACCTTCAGATCCTTGGCGCGCTGCTCGGCGGCCGCGGCCTGCGCCAGCACGCCGGTGGCAGCGCGAAATTCCGCCTCCGCCTGCTCGGCCTGCAGCTTCAGGTCGACCTCGTCGAGGGTGGCCAAGGGCTGGTCGACGTCGACTGTCTGTCCGACTTCGACCAGCCGCTTGGCCACCTTGCCGGCAACCCGGAAGCCCATATCGGCTTCGATACGGGGCTTGATGGTGCCGACAAAGCTGCGCTCGGGGGTTTCGGCTTCGTAATGGACGGTCGCCACCAGCACGGGGCGTCCCGGATCGGCGGTTTCGGCCGCCTTTTCGTTGCAGCCGGTCAATGCGAACACCGCAAAAGCTAACGATGCTCCCGTCAAGAGCCTGTAATAGCTCGAGAAAATGGAACGGCCGAACATCTGAAATCTCCATCGGGCTGACGATTGATGAAGAGTATCGATTTATCACTGATGAATGTCAATATTCATCAGTAGTAACCAATTCGTGAGATCGGCCTCGATCGGCACGGAATCAGCAAGGATTTGAGGGGGTGTAGCCCGGATGGAGCGGAGCGAAATCCGGGACGTCACCAATGCGGCGCGGTCCCGGATTACGCGGAGCCTGTCACCGGGCGCACATTCGCGCGACCGGTTGGCTCCATCCGGGCTACGACGACCCGGCGGACATATAGCTTGTGAGGCGCGAGTTACTTCGCTTCCACGAACTCGGTCTTGGTCTCGTGGCTGCCGAGGAACACCAGGAGCCCGCCGATCAGCGGCAGCAATGACAGCACCAATAGACCGGTCGAGGTGCTGCCGGTCGCCTCCTTGACCCAGCCGATCAGATAGGGTCCGCCGAAGCCTGCGAGGTTGCCGATCGAGTTGATCAACGCGATTGCGCCGGCGGCGGCAGTGCCGGACAGCCAGGCGGTCGGCAGCGTCCAGAACACCGCAAACGTGCAGAAGATTCCGATCGCGGCGACCGTCAGCACGACCATCGTCATGATCGGATCGGTGATGTAGCTGGAGACGGCGAGCGCCAGCGCCGTCAGCAGCAGCGGCGCGCCGACATGAAACACGCGCTCGCGCGCGGCATCCGAACGGCGTGCCCACAGGATCATCGCGACGGTGCCGAATGCATAGGGGATCGCGGTGACGAAGCCGGTCTGCGCGTTGGTCAGGCCGAACGCCTTGACGATCTGCGGCAGCCAGAACTGCATGCCGTAGAGCGCGGCGACGAAGCCGAAATAGATCGCGCTGAGCGCCAGCACCTTCGGCGAGGACAGGGCCTCGAACAGCGTGAAGTGCTTGGCCGCCTGCTTCGCCGCGACCTCGGCATCGAGCTTCGACTTCAGCCATGCCTTCTGCTCGGCCGAGAGCCAGTCGGCCTTCTCCGGCCGGTCGGTCAGATAAAACCAGGTGACGATGCCGAGCAGCACCGAGGGCACGCCCTCGATGATGAACAGCCACTGCCAGCCCTTCAGACCCATGACGCCGTCGAGCCCGAGCAGAAGGCCCGAGATCGGCGCGCCGATCGCCGTCGAGACCGGGACGGCGATCGCGAAGGCGGCGAGGAAGCGCGCGCGATATTCGGCCGGATACCAGTAGGTGAGATAGAGAATGATGCCGGGGAAGAAGCCGGCCTCGGCGACGCCGAGGAAAAAGCGCAGCGCATAGAAGCTGTGATCGTCATAGACCGCCGCCATCAGAGCCGAGAGGATGCCCCAGCTCACCATGATGCGGGCGATCCACTTGCTGGCGCCGAACTTCTCGAGCGCCAGATTGCTCGGTACCTCGAAGATGAAATAGCCGATGAAGAAGATGCCGGCGCCGAACGAGAACACAAGCGGTGAGAACTTCAGCTCCGCGTTCATGGTGAGCGCGGCGAAGCTGAGATTGACGCGATCGAGATAGGAGAAGAAGTAGGCCAGGATCAGGAACGGGATCAGCCGCCAGGAGATCGCGCGGATCGTGGACGTCTCGACCTCGCTGCGGGCGCCGCCATCAGGCGCAAGGGTTGCGGTCCGGCTCATCAGTTTCCCCCCAAAGCTGTGGCTTGCCCTGAGGATTATTGGCTGGCCCGGCATTGGGCAATGGCAAAAACTCGTAGCGCACAGCGCAATCGGGAACCCGGGCTTCCGCCCCGCCGGCCATCACCGAGCGAAGCGAAGCAATCCATAGCGCAGCAAATGGAGAGGTGGATTGCTTCGTCGCTCCGCTTCTCGCAATGACGAACGGAGAGGACCGCTCTCAATCCGCGAGCTGGAATCGCTCGAAGCGGTCGAGCTCCTCCTCGATACGGCGCTTCAGCTCCTTGCGCGAGGCCGGCTTCTTGCCGTTGCCGACCCAGCTCCATTTCTGCATCAGGAGCTTCTTGTTCTGCCGGTCGGTCTTCAGGTCGAGGGCGGCAACGATGTCGTCGCCGACCAGCACCGGCAGCGCGAAATAGCCGAACAGGCGCTTCTCCTTCGGCACATAGGCCTCGAAGCGGTGGCCGTAGCCGAAGAACAGCTCCGTGCGCTTGCGCTGGATGATCAGGGGATCGAACGGCGAGAGGATGTGAACCAGGGAAGGATCGCCCTCGCCGGCCGCCTCCAGCACCTCGGGCCGCGCCCAATGCTCCTGCTTGCCGGCGCCATCGAGCGCGATCCGGACCAGCTCCTTGCGGCGCACCCTCGCCTCGATCAGGCTGCGAACCGCCTTCTTGCTCGGCGCATCGAGATGGCAGATCGAATCCAGGCTGACGATGCCCTGCGAGCGCAGCGCGCGGTCGAGCAGATAGGTTGTCCGGGCCGAGGCCGGTGCGGGCTTCGGCGGCTCGTCCCAGCCGAAATGCCTGCTCATCAGCTCGTAGGTCTTCAGCATGCCGGCGCGCTCGCTGATCGTGACCACGCCGCCATAGAAGGCGAGCTGCAACGCGCGCTTGGAGGGTTTCCGGCTCTGCCAGAGATGCTCCTTCTCGGTCAGCACGTCGTCTTCGATGTCGCGGATGGTCAGTGGTCCCTCGCGCAGCAGCCGCATGATCTTGCGGGTATCCGCGGGGGTCACCGACGAGAACCATTTGTGGCCGTCGCGCTTGTGCGCCTTCATCGCCGGCAGGAAGATCCCGATATCTTTCGACGGCACGTAGGACAGCGCGTGCGTCCAGTATTCGAACACGCTCTTGTCCCGGCTCTGCGCCTGCTTGAGGTCGGCGCGGCGGTAATCCGGAATCCGGGTGAACAGGATGTGGTGATGGCAGCGCTCGATCACGTTGATGGTGTCGATCTGCACATAGCCGAGATGGTCGACAGCGGCCGCCACGGCTGACGCTCCTTCCCCGAACGGCGCCTGTGTATCGAGCCGCTGCGCGCGCAGCCAGATGTGGCGGGCGGCGGCATTGTTCAGGGATAAGGGTTCGGCGGCGCGGGGCATTGCCCGGGCAATGTAGTGAGATTCGCGCAGGTGTGGAGAGCCGCGCGGTGGAAATCAGCCCCGCATCATCATGCCTGCTCTGGCGTACCAGCTATTCCGGCCTGCCAGGCCGATCCGACAGCCCGCCGCAGCCAGGGAACGTCTGCCATCGCCGCCGCGAGCGCGGCGCTTTCCTCATGGAAGACCCGGGACGAGTGGCCGCCAATTGGAAACCAGCCGCGGCCATCTTCCACGTCCCGCCGATATTCCTCGAAGCCGATGCTGCCTTCCGGGCGCAGGAAGATATCGACGCAGCGCGTGGCGTCCTCGTCATTGATCGAGCGAAGGACGCGATTGACGTGGGCCATGCTGCCCTCCCTCTCCGCAGTCTACCCCCGGTTGGCACAAGGGGGCGCGGCACAACAAACCGTGACCCAGATCACATTCCGGACTTTGAACCGGTCCTAGGTTCCCAGCATCAAAATGACAGCAAGCCGGATCGGCTGGCCCAGATCCAAGGACGAAAACCATGACCCGCTCTCTTTCCATGTCTCTTTTGACAATCGGCGCCGCGCTGTCGATGACGGCGGGCGTTGCACTGGCCGGCAGCGACACCATTCCGGCCGCCCAGATCCTCAATGCGCTGAAGCCGAAGTCCACCACCCGCAGCCTCTCCGGCACGCAGGTCGACCCGGCCGCAACGGCCAGGGAGACGAGCTTCCTCAACACCGTTCGCAACCGGCAGACCCGTTCGCTTTCGCTCGGCGAACGCCAGGAGATCGCCGATATCGCCGCCAACAAGCCGAAGATCGATCTGGAGATTCACTTCGACTACAACTCGGCCGATATCAGCAAGGGCTCGACCCAGGCGGTGCAGGAGCTAGGCAAGGCGCTGTCGGACGCCAGCATGAAGGGCTCCACCTTTGTCCTCGCCGGCCATACCGACGCCATCGGTGGCGAGGCCTATAATCAGGACCTCTCGGAGCGCCGCGCCGACACCATCAAGACCTATCTGGTCGAGCACTACGGCCTGAACGGCTCCGATCTCGTGACCGTCGGCTACGGCAAGACCCGGCCGAAGGACCCGAACGCGCCGATGGACCCGACCAATCGCCGCGTGCAGGTCGTCAACATGGATACCAAGACGGCGCAGCAGTAATCTCCCGCGCTCCCGATCCGCCAGCCATGCCGGGCAGGCGGATCGCTTGTTTCAGAGAGATTCAAATCCAGCTCTGGAACAGCATCAGCCGATTGAAAGTCGTCATCGACGTCCCGACGAATGCGGCCGTGACCGGCAGCATCGCGATGAATCCCGCGCATCCCACTGCCACGAAAGCCCATAGCAGCCAGTGCGGTGCGCCCTTGCGCGTCAAGGCGTAGACCAGCACGAAGCTCGAAGTCGTCGCGGCCGGAAGATAGTAGTAGATGAAGCCGAGCGTGCGCGGCAGCAGCGCCCAGGCGAGATACGGGCCAAGGTAGAACGCAAGCACGAGAAACGCATCGCGGTTGCGCCCGACGATCCAGCCTTGCAGCGCGACGATCAGCGCGATCAACGCCGGCCACAGCACCAGCGGATTGCCGAGGAACACGATCGCGGCGAACCGGTCATCGCCGACCTTCTCGAACAGGTACCAGACCGGGCGCATCTGGAACGGCCAGGACGGCCACGAGCTCATATAGGTGTGGCCCGCGATCGCGGTCGTGGTGTTGTCGGCAAAGATGCGGCGCTGCGCCTCCATGATGTCGCTGAACGAGAGGCCGTAGAGCGGCACGAAGGTCGCGAGATAGGCGGCAGCCGGAATCAGCACGAAACAGGCGATGACGTGCGGAAGACGAAAATCCGGCCAGAGGTCCGGCCGGTACCAATCCTCCGCATTGGCGTCGGCAAAGCGCGTCCGCCAGCCCTGCAACAGGCGGATCACAACTACGATCGCGACGCAGGTCGCGAGCACGAACAGCCCGCTCCATTTGCACGCACACGCAAACCCCGCGGCCAATCCCGCCAGCGCGAAAGCGGCGTGCGGCCGCGCTTGCCGGAAGCCGTGGATGAACGCCGCAATCGCGAACAGGCAGAAGGCGAGCGCGAAAATATCCAGCATCGCAATCCGCGACTGCACGAACAGCATCTGGTTGAAGAAGGCGAGCAGCATGGCCGCGACGGCGCGCTCCTGCGATGCGAACAGCGCCAGCGCGCCGAGATAGACGGCGACCAGCGCGAGCGCACCGAACAGCGCCGCGGGATAACGCCAACCCAACGGCACGTCGCCAAACGCCTTGATCGAGAGCGCGATGATCTGCTTGGCAAGCGGCGGATGCATCGGGTTGAGGATCGGGCCCTCGAGCACCGGCAGGAGCATCTGCCGTGCCGCCGGCACGTAATGCACCTCATCGAAATAGAGCTTGTCCGGCGTGGTGATCCCGAGCAGCAGCACGACATGGGCGATGACGAAGATGATCGCCGCGACAACCGCCGCGCGCATGGCGGGACGCCGCAGACCTGAGGGAGATTTGGATGCAATGATCAAAGGGCGAGCACGCTGCGAGGAGAACGAGTGTGAGCGAAGTGTGAGCTATCGCGCCGTTGCACGCGACGAGTGTGACCTGTGTGATCGGAACTCACTTTCACATCCGCAGCGTTGAACGTATTCGAATCGACCGACACTAACCATCCAGTCACCTCGGGGGAGTTTGTGACATATATACAATATCAGATGCATGGCCGATCCGGTACGATGACAGTGTTCAGTCGATCGGTATTGCAATGAATTCGCCTCGCAGCCTTTTCTCCCTGCTTGCACTCGGTCTTGCCGTCGCACTGACGGCGCATCCCGCCCAGGCGCAGACACGCGTCGGCGAAGCGGCGATGGTGAAGAACGAGGTGGTCCGCGTCGCAGCCGCCACCACACCGATCAATGTCGGCGATGCGCTGCTGCGCGATGAGACGGTGCGCACCGGTCTCGAAAGCGCCGCGCGGCTGGTGATGGCCGACAGCACCAACCTCTCGCTCGGGCCGAATGCCTCACTCAAGCTCGATCGCACCGTGTTCGACGACGAGCATCATTATCGCGATGTCGCGATCCGCCTGACGTCGGGTGCGTTCCGCTTCGTCACCGGCCACTCTGACAAGGCCGCCTACAAGATCGTCACGCCGCTTGCGACCATCGGCGTTCGCGGCACGATCCTCGATATTCTGTCACAGCGCGGCAAGACCACCGTGGTGTTGCAGGAAGGCGCATCGACGGTGTGTACGTCGAACCGGCAGTGCATCGATCTGACCCAACCCGGCGACACCGCGATCATCACCTCGAGCGGCGGCCGCACCACGATCCAGAAGACCAACAACCCGCCCTGGACCTTTGCCGCGACTTGTAGCCAGGCCGCAGGGCTCTGCACCGTCACCCAGTTCGCCGATGCGACACCGGTGACGCCGCCGGTCGACGACACCGGCATGCTGTGCGGACGGTGACAATGGCACGGCGCATCCATTACGTGGCCCTGTCGACTGCCCTGACGTTGGCGCTGTCGCTCGCGATGTTGCAGGCGCTGGCTGCGCCGGCCCAGGCTCAGACTCCAAGGCCGAACTGCACGTCGCTTCCCGATACCAACCTGTCAGCGTCTGTGTCGTCGAACTGTGGAGCGACCCCCACACCGACGCCCACTCCCACGCCGACACCTACTCCCACGCCAACACCGACGCCCACGCCGACACCAACGCCGAGCCCGTCGCCGACGCCGATCACCGGCGCGCCGTCGAGCGGCAGTTCGATCAACGGCCTCGCCGATCAGCGCTTCAACCAGATGATCACCAACCGCGTGCTCGGCTCGGTGCTGCTCGGCGTCAACGAGCAGGTCAATTGCGACGACTGCATCAGCGCGTTCGGCTCGGCCGGGTCGTTCTCGGCCGGCATCCATGGCCGCAAGACCATCACGCCGAATTTGTCGCTGCTCGCCGGCATCGCCTACACGCAATATGGCGAGGGCGGCTACAACGTCACCAGCGCGCCGATCGGCGCCTTCGCGCTGCGCTACGACTTCGTCGACTGGGGCTCGTCGCGCCCGTTCTTCGACATCGGCACCATCCTGTCGCCGTCCGAGAAGGTGCGCTACACTCGCAACTATGCGACAAGCCTCGGCCCGGTGTGGGTCACCAGCCAGACCTCGAGCGAGAATTACGGCGTGTACGGTCGCGCGGGCTGGATCAACCGGCTGTCGGCGCGTGACGAGGTCGCAGCGTCCGTCGAGGTCTGGCAACTGTGGCAGCGGGTCAAGGGCTACAGCGATCCCGCCATGGCCTTCAATCCGTTCGACGCCACCATCGCCGACGGCACCGACCGCACCAGCCTGGTCAAGATCGGCGGCCAGTGGACGCATCTGTTCGGATCGAACATCGAAACCAATATCAATGGCGGCTGGGTGCAATCCTTCGCCACCCATTCCGGGATCGTCGCCACCGTCACCGGCGACGGGACCATCGTGCCGACGATCGGCAACCAGGGCTGGTTCGAATATGGCGGCCGCGTCGGCTTCCGCATCACCAAGGGCTGGATCGCCGACATCTTCCTGAACGGCACCGCCGGGCCTCAGCCGGTCGGCAACACGCTTCACGGCGGCGTCGGGCTGCGGATCAGTTATTAGGACGGGGCTTCCGGTCCGGACGTGCATCGCCCAACAGCCGGAGCAGCGCCAGCAGCGACGTGAAGAACATGGTGAACACCATGATCACGACGATCGCTGCACGGATATCCTGCAAACGCCAGGACTGGCCCGCAGCGTCGACGATCTCACCGGACTGACCCAGCATCCAGGGCACACATGCGTGATGCCGCCGGAGACGCCCGCCGCAAGGATGACCGCGATGGCCGGCCAGATCACCGCGTCCAGCTTCGATCCAAAGACGTAACCGTCAACCCGGTCGCGCATCACCCTGCCCCACACAATCGCCACGCATACCTACCGATCGACGGTAATCAATCGGTTCGGCGGCGACAAGGCGGCCCGGCAATCGATCCGCGGCCACGGGGCCGGCACTGAATTGCAGGTCGGCTCTCACATGTTCAAGACATGTGGGCGCAAGGTCCGGATGACTTCTCACAGCGTTGCGGAGACAGCGGATCATTCTCGCCGGTCAGCGGCGGTGATGTGCAGCCAGTTGGGCGCCGTCGCCGACTTGCAGCGACGACGCCCAACTTCGTTCAATCGTTATCCCAGTAGCCATCCGAGTATCCCTCCCGATACCCGGATGTATAACCGTGATCATATCCGCCCGGATATTCGCCGCCATAATCGTAGACGTGACGATGGTAGTGGACGACAGGGGCAGGCGAATAATAGCCCCTCTCGTAGACATAGGCCGGAGCTGCCCGGGCAGTCATGGTGGAGCCCAGCAGGGCGCCGACGGCGAGGCCGCCAACAATGCCAACAGCCACGGCATCTCCGCGCCTGCCACCCGCCGCAGCTTCTGTCGACGCGAGACTCCCCATGACGATCACGGCGACGGCCGAGACAACAGCTACTCGTTTCATTCAAGCATATCCCTATTTGAGTTCAGGTGCCGCGCCGGCCGATGGCAGCGATCGACTATCGGGCTTACCGCAGGATGACATCGCGGCGGGACCAGCGTTCTCCGACGCGCCACCGCGCCATTCGGATTATTTGGTCGAATCCTCCGCGCCGAATGGCCGGGTATGCGGCGAACAAGGCTCCCTAGAACGTGACGAGGTCCTTGATCTCGATCCTGACAAATCGCGGCACGACCCGTCTCGCCACGAAATCGTTCCAATCCTTGAACTTCGACTTTGCCCTCGCCTCCGTGATTGCGGTAACGCCGCGGACGCTGAGGTGCGGAATCTTCACCAACTCGCTGACGGGAGCGGTGTTGAGGTTGACCCTTTCGACTCGACTGGCCGCCTCTCGCGTCGCGGGCGCCTGGTGGCTCAAACCGGTCTTTGATGAAGATGTCTGTGCGAATGCAGTAGCACCGATTACACCGCAAACGCCCAGGCTGATGCAAACCGACCTGATAAGCATGGACCGCTATCCTTCGTGATATGACGCCCTTGACCCCGGCTGCCGATAAAGCGGCCATCGATTACCGCAAGATTACCGTCGCGATCGTCGCTGCGACATTCTGGCGATGAGTCTGTCAGCGCATCAAGACGAACAGGTTTTGCGACTCCATGATTCTGTCTGCCGATATCTTGCCCGCACCAACATCATTGGCGAGGCTTGAGGATGTGCTGTCCGGCTCGCGAAGCGGCGCCACCAGGAATGCAACGAGGTTTCGTTTGACGCCCGGAATTCCGAACAAGCTCGATTGAACGGAAAATTCGCGCCTGACATAGCTTCCGGCCTGGACTGCCATTCGCTCAGTCCATTCAATGCAATCGTACTGATCATCGAAGCACAGCGCTGCCCAGCCACGCTCCGGTGTCACCTCGTGAGGCAATGCCAATGAATATTGGTACGCGAAAGGGTCCCCATAGTGCGGGTGATCGGAGCTGTAGAAGGCCACCGCAAGCCCAAGGCTGTCGTTGCCGCCGACGATTGAAAGCGGGATGCCGATCTGCTCGTGCCACAGGCGGGTGAGTTCGTCCGCCGCCTGGTGGTAAAAGCTTCGTCCCTCTTCATAGCCGTGGCTGTTGCGGTAGAGGGCATGGACCGGGGCCGCGATCACGGCAGCAACAATCGCTATTCCGGCAACGAAGAGCGCTGCATTGACCGTGTAGAAGCGCTCGATCCGGTAGCTTGTGCTGCAAACGACAGGCACGGCAAGCAGAAATAATCCCTGAAGCGCCCACAGCGACGGAAGGTCGGTGCAAAGGAATACGGATATGGCGACAGGAAGAACGATCGTGCCGATCGCGACGTGGCAGATCAGCTTCAGATTCGGATCCGACGCCGCGATGTCCCGAGGCAGGCGCTTTATGCGATATCCGGCGATCAGCACCCACGTCACGGCGGACACACTCACTGCCGCAGCAAGGCCTAGCAGGAAATTGGCGGCGTCCTGCAACGACGTCAGGAAATCGGCCCGTACATGCGTCGCCGCATAGTAGACCGGCTCAGCGCCTGTCTCGGCCAACCACTGAAGATGCGGACATAGCGCAAGCAACCCGACCGCGGTGGAGATCCAGGGCGAACTGGACGTGAGATAAGCACGTCGCGCGGGGTGAATGATGGCCGACAACGCGAAGCTCGCCACCAGAAAGATCGAATAGTATTTGCCGAGCATTGCGAGAGACGCCGCGAACCCGGCGGCAATCGCCCAGAGCGGCGCCCGTGTTTCAAAGGCGCGGAGGAAGCAGTAGGTGGCAAGCGGCCAGACAGCGAGCAACACGGCATTGGCGTTGAAGCGCTGCGCATGAAACTGGTATGCCGGAGTCAGCATCAGCAGGAGCAGCACGATCAGGCGCTTGTGTCCGGTCACGAACCTTGTTGCAATGAGGTCCACGAACCACAATGCCAGCGCCGCATTTGTCATCGCCATCAGCTGCAACGACCAGTCGGTGAGCGGAAAGACCGAGGTCCACGCGCCGGCAATCCACCCCATCAGCGGCGGGTGCTTGGGATACCCCCACGCGAAATGCCGTCCATACGTCCAGGTCTCCAGCACGTCGGGATGCAGGCCGGCACCGTGATAGGCCACTGACAGATACAGCGTCCAGACGCTGACGAAGCAGGCGAGGAGCAGTGGCACCGACCACCCCGCCTCTACTCCCTCCAGCCATCGATTGAACGGACGGCGCCAAGACGCCGGGCTGCGATCTGACCGCTTGGCCATCGCTGAGAACGCAAAATCGACCGGCATATCGTTCGGAAGCCTGGGACGGAGATCGGAAAGCGCGATGCGAGCCGCGTTGTCCGACATGCTTTTCACAGCGACCATTACGACAGCCTGACGTGACCCTGCTCACGCCTCTGTCGACGTATTGTTGCGCGCGCCGACGCGCCGTCATTCGTCGGTCATGTTGATCGACCTCTCTGGCGGGGACGTCGCCGAGAGGAGATGCGCATGCGACAGCTCGCGATCATGACGCTGAATGGCTTTGGAGCGCTGAGGTGTGCCCGTGCCGGTTACGGGGCAGCCGTAGCCGCAGGGGCCGTCGGCGGCTCGGCGATCGGCGCGTTGGCCGGTGCGGCGCCCTCGATGAGTCTTTCGGACTGACGCGCATCGGGTGCCGATCCGATCACCACCGCCATTCCCGAAAGCCGATCGAGCCCCTGAGGAAAAAGGTCAATTATATCAATGCACCCGAGTGGACACCGCAGTTTTCTTGCTGGCCGTAATCTTATTGTAATCCATCCGTAATGGTAGAAACATTGGTTTACACTTGGGAGAATGTGGTGCGAGTTCTGGTCGTGGAGGATGACCCTCAGCTTGGGCCCTGGCTGCGGGACACTCTGGGAACGGCCTTCGGTTCATCTGACATGGTCACAACGCTCGAGGAGGGTCGTGCCGCAGTCGCGGTGCGGAACTTCGAACTCGTCGTGATCGACCGGGGACTGCCGGATGGCGACGGTTTGGCGTTGCTGCGCGACCTGAAGCAACAGAAGCCCAGCCCTGCCACCATCGTGCTGACGGCGCTTGATGATCCGATCGATATTGCGCGCGCCCTGGACGAAGGGGCGGACGACTATGTGGCAAAGCCGTTTGAACCGATCGAGCTGGTTGCGCGAGCAAAGGCCGTGCTTCGACGGCTCTTTCTGGACCGAGGAGCGATCGTTCGCATCGGCAATTTGAGCTACGACGTCCTCAATCGCGAAGTCTGCGTCGATCATACGCCCATTGTCGTCCCACGGCGTGAACTGGCGATCCTGGAAGCAATGGTCCGGCGAATAGGCCGCGTCGTCCTGCGCGAGACGCTTGAAGTTGCCGCCTATAGTTTTGACGATGAGATTCAATCAAACGCGATCGAGGCACACGTGTCGCGGTTGCGCCGACGCCTGCGCGCGGCCAACTGCAAGATCGTCATCAAACCGGTCCGCGGCCTCGGATATCTCTTGAGTGGTGAATGATGATGTTGAAGTGGCAAACGCTCAGGCGCAGCCATCGCTCGATTGCGGTGCTGTCCGCGACGCTGATCGGCGCGGTCACGACCATCATGCTGCTCTGCGCAGCCGCCCTGCTCATCCGATTTGGCGGTGACGACGATGGCACCTGGGCGGCCGCCGACGTCGCCGACGCGTTGAAGGAGGCCGTCACACGCAACGAAGCCGGGCAACTCGCGCTCAAGCCGACGTCGCGGCTGGACGAGATCACCCGCAATTTCCCGACATTCTGGTATGTCGTATCCGACAAGAATGGAGAGGTCAGCTACGGCCCGATACCAAAGTGGCGTCCGCCGAAGACTCAGACGTCCCGTGACGGGACGAGTTTCCTCGCCTACGCGTTCGACGGCGAAACCACGAAGCTGAAGAAGATGGCCGCGGTCAGAAATACGCCCGTGGGTGAGGTGTGGATTGAAACCGGCGGCGTGGTCTATACGGCAAGCCAATTGACGACCGGAATGCTCACCGATGCCACGATCGTTGCGCTCCCGATCATCCTTGTCCTGGCAGCTACGGCGATTACCGCGATGGTTTTCGTGCCGACGCTGATTGCGCGTCCTGTCCGAGCCGTCGCGGCGGCCGCAGAGATGATCGATGGGGTTTCAGATGGCCGACGACTGCCGGAAGAAGATGCACCGGCCGAACTCTTGCCTCTCGTGGTGGCGTTCAATCGCGCGTTATCGCGAATAGACGTCGCTTCGAGGGCGCAACGAAACTTCCTGTCGAATGCGGCACACGAACTTCGCACTCCGTTGACCAATGCCCGCACCATCCTTGAGCTGGTCCAGGACCCTGCGTTGCGTACCAAGCTGATATCCGAGAACCAAAAGCTGTCATCGATCGTCACCATGCTCCTCCAGTTGGCGCGTATCTCGGCCGAACCGGCCGAACTGGTCGAAATGGATCTTGCGGCACTTGCGCGCAGGGTTGCGGCCGAACACGTGCCGATGGCATTGAAGAACGGAAGTGATGTCGAATTCGCCGAGCCTCCACACCCGGTCTGGGTGCGTGGCTCGGAAGCCGCCATCGCGGTCGCGCTCTCGAATCTGATCCGAAACGCCGTGACCCACGGAGAAGCTGGCGGCTCCGTCCTCATCAGGGTCGGAGCACCCGCGCGGTTGAGCGTGATCGACTTCGGATCCGGTCTCCAACTTGGTGAGCCCGAACTTCTGCTTGAGCCCTTCAGGCGCGGAAGCACGCGCACGGAAGGGACAGGATTGGGGCTTTCGATCGTCTCCCAGGTGATGACCACCCACAACGGCAGCGTTTCTCTCTCCGAGACGCCCGGAGGCGGCGCCACGGTCGACCTGAACTTTCCGCCCTGTCGGCAATCCGACTCGCCTCTGGGAAGAAAAGCCGTCCACACCATGACCAACGCACGGCCGGACGGCATCTCCGCTGCCTGAACTCCAGTCGCAATCCGCCGAGCGGATTGCGAGCTGTCGCTTATTCTAGAATGGCCGCATGTGCGGCAGCTCAGGCGGTGGCCGCGGCGATCTGCGCCTTCGTTGCAGCCTCGACGTCCATCCACATCACTTCCCAGATGTGACCGTCGAGATCCTCGAAGCTGCGCCCATACATGAAGCCATAATCCTGCTTCGGCGACGGATCGGCGCTGCCGCCCGCGCCCTTCGCCTTGGTCACGTAGCCGTCGACGGCCTCGCGGCTCTCGGCGGAGAGGCAGATCAGCACCTCGCTCGTGGTCCTGGCATCGGCGATCGTCTTCGGCGTGAACTGCCGGAATTTATCGTGGGTCAGCAGCATGACGAAAATGGTCTCGGAAATCACCATGCAGGAGGCGGTATGGTCGGAGAATTGCGGATTCTTCGTCGCACCGACCGCCTCATAGAAGGCAGTGGCATTGGCGAGGTTGCTGACCGGCAGGTTGACGAAGATCATTGTCGGCGTGGCCATCAGAGGCGCTCCTGTTCGTGGGGTTATGACCCGAGGACGAACCGGATAGCCGCTTCCCGACATCGTCGCGCAAATTTTCTTGCGGCGTCCTGTCGCAGGCGTCTCACGTCACGATCGGTGTCGGCATGGTCAGAAACGCCCGGGTCACGTGCCAGAACAGCTCCCGATTGGTGGCGAGCGCCACCGAATGTGCGGTGCCGGGCAGGATGATGAACTGCCGATCACCGTTCGGCAGCTTGTTGAAGAACTCCTCGAGATCGGGCACCGCCGCGATCCCGTCATACTCGCCGCGGACCAGCAGCACCGGTGCCAACACCTTCTCCGGATGCACCACCGGCAGATTGGCGGTCATGTCGAGATAGGTGCCGGTCGGGATCTGATCGCCGAACTGCATCTCGGCATCGGCCAGCGCTTCCATCACGGCGGGGTCCGACGTGCCCGGCTTGTCGCGGGTCGCGATCGAGCGGATCATGTCGCGGTCGCGCTTGCGCATGTTGTGGCTGCGGTAATAGGCAAGCTGCTCGGCGCGCTTGGCCAGCGTCGGCGAGCCCTCGCCCTTGTAGGTGAAGGCGGCGAACACCAGCCGGTCGATGCGCTCGGGCGCGGCCATCGCGAACGCACCCGCCCGCGGCGCGCCGGAGGATTCGCCGACGAAGTGATATTTCGTTTGCCCGGTCTCGCGCGCGATCACCTCGACAGCCGCTTTGAGATCCTCGACGCCACTGGCGATATCCGCATTGCCCGACGTGCGGCCCGACTTGCCGTAATTTTCATGGTCCATGGTCCAGCAATCGAAGCCGTAGCGCGCAAATGTGTTCAGCAATGAATACTCGCCCTTGCCGGGCACCGTGAGGTCGAACGCCCGCGATGTCACCGACGAGCCGTGGACGAAGAACACCACGGGCCGCGCCGGCTCGCCCGGCTTCGGCGCACCGACCCGCTTGCGGAACATCCACAAGGGGATGTCGCCCTTCTTCGCCCAGTATTCGTTGCTCCATATTTCTCCCTCGGCGGGAACTGCGGTCGCGGCCTGCGCCGTGCGGAACGCGCCGGCGGCGCTTGCAACGCCGATGCCCTTGATGATGGTGCGCCGCGAATGATCTGACAGCGTCATGGTTCGCTCCCTTCCGGATTTCTTCGTCCGATCCGGTGCGATGGAGCATAGCAGCGCGCATGTCCGGTTGCGCGGCGGGCACATCTCGCGGCCGCCGATACGATGCACGATTTTGTGAACGCGGCTTCCAGCAATCGGCGCGGACGACGAACGGACTTGGTCCTAGTCTCCGCAGCGGTCCGACCGGAAAAATCCGGCGAGAAGCGGGAGCGAAGAATGAGCAGCAATCTCACCGACGAAGAACTTGCCGCCTTGATGCCCTCCGAACTGTGCCAGCACCAGACGCCGATCCCGACCCAGATCGTCTCCAGCGACGAATTCTATCCCGACCCGCAGAACGAACGGCAGCGCGAGGTCGAGGCGCGGTTGCTCGCGATGGCCGACGATCTCGGCCGCAAGCAGGGGCTCGATCGCCGAAAATTCTTCCAGACCGCGGCCGGCATGGCCGCCTCCTTCGTCGCGATGAACCAGGTCTACGGCGAGCTGTTCGACGTGACGCCGGCGGAAGCCGCAACGCCCGCGATGGCGCAAGAGCGCGCCAACGGGCTGAAGGACCAGTTCATCATGGACATGCACACGCATTTCCTGCGCGACGACACCCGCATCATGGGCTTCGTGGAAATGCGCAAGGCGGTCGGAAAGGCCGGCTGGAACAAGGAGCTCAACGATCACGAGCAGACCATCGAGGATCTGAAGTTCAACAACTACAAGAAGGAGATGTTTCTCGATTCCGACACCAAGATCGCGCTGATCTCCTCGGCGCCGTCGGACATCGAGCAGGACTGGTTCCTGACCAACGAGCAGATGGCCGATGCGCGCAAGAAGATGAACGACGAGGCCGGCTCGCGCCGCGTGTTCTGTCACGCGATCTTCACGCCCGGGCAGCCCGGCTGGCTCGACAAGCTCGATGCTGCGCTGGCGCTGAGGCCGGAATCCTGCAAGGGCTACACGATCGGCGACAACACCCACAAGGAGATCAGCCGCTACCCGTGGCGGCTGGACGACGAGAAGGTCGCCTACAAGGGCTATGAGAAGATGGTGAAGGCGGGCATCAAGAATATCTGCGTCCACAAGGGACTGTTCCCGCCCGGGATCGAGAAGCAATGTCCGAATCTGCGCGGCTTCGCCGACGTCGCCGATGTCGGCCAGGCGGCCAAGGACTGGCCGCAGCTCAACTTCATCATCTATCACTCGGCCTATCGCCATGTCGGCGGCGATCCGAAGGTCGCGCTCGCGGAGTTCGAACGCACCGGCCGGATCGCCTGGACCTCCGACCTTGCCGACATCCCGGCGCAGTATGGCGTCAACAATGTCTATGGCGATGTCGGGCAATTGTTCGCCACCACGCTGGTCGCCGAGCCCAATGTCTGCGCCGCGCTGATGGGCACCCTGATCAAGGGCCTCGGCGTCGACCACATTTGCTGGGGCACCGATGCGCTGTGGACCGGTGCGCCGCAATGGCAGATCGAGGGCCTGCGGCGGCTCGAGATCCCCGAAATGATGCAGAAGAAGTTCGGCTACGCGCCGCTTGGTCCCGCCGACGGACCGGTGAAGACCGCGATCTTCGGCGACAACAATGCGCGGCTCTACAACATCCAGCCGAAGCGCGCGATGCTCGACATCAAGGGCGACCGCTTCGCGATGATGAAGGCGCAGTATGAGAAGGCGGGCCCCGAGCCGTCACACACGCGCTACGGCTATGTGGTGCCGAATGGTCTGATCGATCACCGGGTGTTTGCGTAGTCTCTCCACGTCATTCCGGGGCTCGCGAAGCGAGAACCCGGAATCCATTTCACCGCTGAACTTGTGGTGATGGATTCCGGGCTCGACGCTACGCGTCGCCCCGGAATGACGAAAATGGTGAGGGCTCGCCCTACTTCCCCGTAAACCTCGGCTTCCGCTTCTCGCTGAATGCCTTGACACCTTCCTTGAGGTCGTCGCTGTCTCGCACTTCGTCAAGCAGCCGCCGCACGTCGGCGACCGTCTCCAGCGGCCCCTTCGGCATGGCTTCACGGGCCAGCTTCTTCAGCGCACGGACCACCAACGGCGCATTGCCGGCGATCTTCGCGGCCATCTGCTGTGCCATCGCGACGTGTTGTCCCTTCGGCACGACCTTGTTGACGAAACCGATCTGGAAGGCGCGTTCCGCCGACATCTCCTCGCCGACCAGAAGAAACTCCATGGCGATCTTGTGCGGCATCCGTGCCATCACCGACGAGACCCCTCCGGCCGTCGTGCCGATCTTGCCCTCGGGATAAATGAAGCGCGTCGTCTCGGAGGCGACGCACAGATCGGCCATCTGAACCAGCACGAAGGCCCCGCCGACCACCCAGCCCGACGTCGCCGCAATGACCGGCTTGTCGAGATCGACGCCCAGGCCGGGCACCGCGTGCCACATATTGACGGGAAGGTCGGCGACATCGGCGCCGACGGAGAAATACTTCTCTTCCGAGGAAGCCAGCACCGCGACGCGATCGTCGCTGTCCCGAAACCGTAGCCAGGCGTCACGCAACTCCGTACACAACGCGTTGTTGAGCGCGTTGTGCTTCTCGTTGCGGGTCATCGTGATGGTGGCGACGTGATCCGCGCTCTCGTAACGAACGAGCGTCATGCTGGCCTCCTCCCTATACCGTCATTCCGGGACACGCAAAGCGTGAACCCGGACTCTCGAGATTCCCCGGTGCGCAATTGCGCACCTGAGGTTCGATGCTGCGCATCGCCCCGGAATGACGTTGCAGCTCAGCTGCAACGTCATTTCTTCTCGTCGGGATGCCGGTGCACCGGATCGACCCACAGCACGCTCTCCGGCTTCTCGACCGGCTCGATGTCGAGATTGATCGCGACCGCTTCGCCGTCGGAGCGCACCAGCACGCATTCCAGCACCTCGTCCGGACTGGCGTTGATCTCCTGATGCGGCACGTAGGGCGGCACGAAGATGAAATCGCCGGGACCGGCTTCGGCAGTGAACTGCAGCTTCTCGCCCCAGCGCATGCGCGCCTTGCCCTTCACCACATAGATGATGCTTTCGAGATGGCCGTGATGATGCGCGCCGGTCTTGGCGTCCGGCTTGATGCTGACGGTGCCCGCCCACAATTTCTGCGCGCCGACGCGGGCGAAATTGATCGCGGCCTTGCGGTCCATGCCGGCGGTCGACGGCACGTTCGGATCGAGCTGGTTGCCCGGAATCACGCGGACGCCGTCGTGCTTCCAGCGCTCGTCGTCGTGATGATCATGGTCGTGAGAATGGGTGTGATCGTGGGAACCGCTCATCGTTCTTGCTTTCGTTGGCCAGATTTCGTGCGTGGAACGCTACCGAAAAGCATGCGCGCAGGCGAGCGGAAAATCGGAACATTGCCAAGTCGGAACATCGCCAAATCGGAACATGACGATGTCCCGGCGCGTTGCATCAGGGTATTCCAAAGGAGTCATTTCATGAGTAGCACGACCGACAAGATCAAGGGCAGCGCCAACGAGGCGATCGGCAGGTTCAAACGGCGTCTTGGCAAGGTCACCGGTTCTCCGGCGATGCAGGGCCGAGGTGCGATCCTGCAAGCCAAGGGCAAGGGCCAGAAGGCGCTCGGCGGAGCCAAGAGGATCGTCAGACATGCAGTCAACAGGGTGACCGCAGCGGCTCACTGGACTCGCTGAACGATAGATGAGACGGCCGGTCCATCGAGCCGGCCGTTCGAGCATTGGCGGCGCTGGTCAGCTGCGCGGGCGCGGATGTGTCGGCACATCCGAATGTGCCAGCACATCCGGATTGACCACGTTGGTCGGCGTACCGGCGGCATAGGCCAAGATCTGATCGAAGATATCGGTGAACTGGATCTCGTATTCGTCGCGCGAGACGTAGCCGAGATGCGGCGTGCAGACCACATTGTCCATGTTGAGCAGCGGGTCCGACGTGTCGCGCAGCGGCTCCTTCTCGTAGACATCGATAGCTGCCATGCCGGGGCGGCCTGCGCGCAGCGCATTGACCAGCGCACCCGGCTCGATCAGCGGCGCGCGGCTGGTGTTGACGATCAGCGCGGTCGCTTTCATCCGCGCGAGGTCTTCCGCCTTGACGATGCCGCGCGTCGCGTCGACCAGCCGCATATGCAGCGACAGCACGTCACAACGGGCAAAGAAATCGGCCTTGCTTGCCGCGGTCTCGTAGCCGTCGGCACGCGCCTTCACCATCGCCGGCTCGCGCGCCCAAACCAGCACGTTCATTCCGAACGCCCTGCCGTAGCCCGCGACCACGGCGCCGATACGCCCATAGCCGTAGATGCCGAGCGTCTTGCCGCGCAGGGTATGGCCGACGCCGATCTGCCATTTGCCGGCCTTCAGCGCCGCCATCTGTTGCGGGATCGCGCGCATCGCCGCGAGGATCATGCCCCAGGTGAACTCGGCGGTGGCGTAAGACGGCGTGTCGGCATGCTGGCTCGACGACACGATGATGCCGAGCCGCGTGCAGGCGTCGATGTCGATATGCGGATAGACGCTGCGCTGGCTGATCAGCTTCAGCTTCGGCAGACGCTCGAGCAGCGACGCGCGGATCTGGGTGCGTTCGCGGATCAGGACCAGCGCGTCGGTGTCGCGCAGCCGCTCGGTGAGCGTATCGACGTCCTGGACATGATCGTTCCAGATCGTGACGTCATGGCCGTCGAGCTTGTGGAAGCAATCGAGGGTGCGCAGCGTGTCGAAATAATCGTCGAGGATCGAGATCTTCATCGCTGCGCCCCTCTTGTCGTGGGCCGGTTACTTGACGGCCGCTAGCCTACTTTACACCAAGCAGTTCGACGTCGAACATCAGCGTTGCATTCGGCGGGATCACGCCGCCGGCGCCGCGCGCGCCATAGCCGAGGTTCGGCGGGATGATCAGCGTGCGCTTGCCGCCGACCTTCATGGAGGCGACGCCCTCGTCCCAACCCTTGATCACGTGACCCTGGCCGATCGGAAACTCGAACGGCTCGTTGCGGTCGACGGAGGAGTCGAATTTCTTGCCCTTCTGGCCGTTCTCGTAGAGCCAGCCGGTATAGTGCATGACGCAGGTCTGGCCGGCCTTCGGCGAGGCGCCGGTGCCGACCTTGCTGTCGATGATCTGGAGGCCTGAAGCTGTGGTCATGGGCTTTCCTGCAGTTTGAGCCATTGCCGTTTCGCCGGCAACGGACGTGGAGACTGCCGCCGCAAGGCCGGCAAACGCAGTCTTGATGATCGTGCGTCGTGAAGATTGCATCCTGGACGTCCTTCCTTGATTGATGTCGATCTCGATCAGTAGCCGAGTGCGCAGCCGTCCTTGCGCGGATCGGAGCCGCCGGTCAGCGTGCCCTTGTCCCAATCGATCCAGATCCCCTGGCCGCCGCCGAGCGGCGCCACCACGCTGGTGGTCTGGTGGCCGATCTTCTTCAGACCCTCGACGATCTCCGCCGGCACCGAGTCCTCGAGCTGGTAGACGCCCTCGTAATGCAGGCCGCGCGGCATATCGATGGCCTCCTGGATGTCAAAGCCATAGTCCAGCATGTTGGTCAGCACGCGGGTCTGGCCGACCGGCTGATACTGCCCGCCCATCACGCCAAACGGCATCACCGCACGGCCGTTCCTGGTGGCCAATGACGGAATGATGGTGTGCAGCGGACGCTTGCCCGGCGCGATGCAGTTCGGATGGCCGGGCTGGATGCGGAAGCCGCCGGCGCGGTTTTGCAACAGGATGCCGGTCTTGTCGGAGACGATCGCCGAGCCGAACGAATGCGCGATCGAGTTGATGAACGAGCAGACGTTGCGATCCTTATCGACCACCGTGATGTAGACCGTCGACGGGTTCATCGGCGGTGCGACGTTCGGCAGTTCGAGCAGCCGGTCCATCCGGATATTCTTGATGTGCTCGTCGGCGAACTCCCTGGAGAGGATGCCGGCAACGTCGACATGCGCGTGCTGGGGGTCGCCGATATACTGCTCGCGCATCATGTAGGCGATGCGCGCCGCCTCGGCCTCGAGGTGGAAGCGCTCGACGCTGAGCGGCTTGAACTTGGTCAGGTCGAAGCGCGACAGGATGTTGAGCATCACCAGCATGGTGATGCCGGGGCCGTTCGGCGGGCACTGCCAGACGTCGTGGCCCTTGTACATCGTGCCGATCGGCAAGGTCGTCTCGGTCGAATGCGCGGCGAAGTCTTCCAGCGTGTGCAGCCCGCCGATGCCGCGCAGCGTGTCGACCATGTCGGCGGCGATCTCGCCGCTATAGAAGGCGTCGCGGCCCTTTTGCGCGATCTCGCGCAGCGTCTTGCCGAGCTCGGGCTGGCGGATCACGTCGCCGACGACCGCGGGCTTGCCGTGCGGCAGCAGATAGCGCTCGGTGTTGGTGCCGTTCTTCAGCTTCTCGAAGCCGTTCTTCCAGTCGAAGGCGATGCGCGGAGCGACCACATAGCCCTCTTCGGCGGCCTTGATCGCGGGCTGCAGCAGCCGGTCGAAGCCGAACTTGCCGTGATCCCTGAGGATCGCGTCCCAGGCATCGATCGCGCCGGGAACGCTGACGGCATGCGCCGAGGTCAGCGGCACCGAATGGATCTTGCGTTCGAGGTACCAGTCGGCGGTGGCCGCCATCGGCGCCCGGCCGCTGCCGTTGTAGGACGTGATCTTGCCCTCGCCCTTCGGCTGGATCAGCGCGAAGCAGTCGCCGCCGATGCCGGTCGATTGCGGCTCGATGACGCCGAGCAGTGCGCAGGCGGCGACCGCAGCGTCCGCCGCCGTGCCGCCCTCGCGCATCACCTCGATGGCCACCAGCGCCGCCTCCGGATGCGACGTCGCCACCATCGCGTTCTGGGCGTGGACCGTGGAACGGCCGGCGAAGTGGAAATTCCTCATAACGGAGAGCTCGCTTGATCGTGATGGTCTGATGCTGTAGCGGCGGAAGGATGCAGGTACATGGCACATTCATCCCCGGCAGGGCAATGCATGGCATGCCAGAGGAATTATCCCGATAATGCATGGCTTTGCGGGGTTTCGCCGGCCTGGCCGGCCTGATAAACCCCGGCCATGCCCCTCAAGGTCGCCGCCTTCTACCAGTTCGCCGCGCTGCCCGACTTCCGCGCACTGCGCGAGCCGCTGCGCGCACGCTGTGCCGAGCTCGATCTCAAGGGCAGCGTGCTGCTCGCCCATGAGGGCATCAACGGCACCATTGCCGGCACCGACGAAGCCATCGATGACTTCATCGCGGAGCTCAGGCACGGGCCGCTGTTCGGCGGCCGCCTCCACAATCTTGAGCTGAAATTCTCCGAAGCCGCGCAGATGCCGTTCCAACGGCTCAAGGTGCGGCTGAAGAAGGAGATCGTGACGCTCGGCGACACCACGATCGATCCGACGCGGCAGGTCGGCACCTATGTCGATCCAGCCGACTGGAATGACCTGATGGCGGCGCCCGACGTCATGGTGCTCGACACCCGCAACGCGTTCGAGGTCGCGATGGGTACCTTCGAAGGCGCGGTGAATCCCAGGATCGCGAGCTTTGGACAATTCAGGGAATTTGCCGCGCGGCACCTCGATCCGGCGAAGCACCGCAGGATTGCGATGTTCTGCACCGGCGGCATCCGCTGCGAGAAGGCGAGCGCCTATCTGCTCGCGCAAGGATTTGGCGAGGTCTATCACCTCAAGGGCGGCATCCTCAGATATCTCGAGGAAACCCCGCAGCAGGACAGCCGCTGGCGCGGCGACTGCTTTGTGTTCGACGAACGTGTCGCGCTTGGCCACGGCCTGTCCGAGCGTGGAGACCGGGACGCCGTCCATGAGTGACGCGGCAAAACTGAGCGAGCGGATCGACGCGCTGGAGGTCCGCCTGACCTACCAGGACGAAGCCATCGAGACGCTGAACCAGACCATCACGGCGCAATGGAAGCAGATCGACGCGCTAACCCGCCAAATCGCCGAACTGCGCGACCGGCTTCAGGAGGCCGAACGCCAAGGTCCAGGCCCGGCCAACGAGCGACCACCGCATTATTGATCGGTGCCGCCGGAATGCGGCGGCACACCGCACTACATGTTGCTCACCTGACGCATGGGCTTCGCGCCGCTGAAGAACAGGCTGGACAACCGCTGCACCATCGCCGTCGCGCGGCTTCCCTCGAGCCCCGGGCGCACACACAGCAGGCGCTTCTGCAACGGAAGCTCCGGAAGATAATAGTCCTTCGCCGAGATCAACGAAGACGGGATCATCCGCTCGGGGCATGCCGTCAGGCCGTATCCGGCCCGTGCGGCTTCGAGTCGCAGTTGGTGGTTCGGGCTCCTGAACACGATTTTGTAGGAAATGTTGTGCTTGGTGAGCGTCCGGATCATCCAGTCGTCACCCGGCCACGCCAGGATCGGGATCGGGGCGCCCGGCCGCAGAACAAAATCGCGTGACCGGACCCACACCGAGCGCTCGTCGGCCTCGGCGGCGATCGTCACCTCGTGTTCGTTCTCCAGCGAAGGGTTGCTGTAGACGAAGGCGATGTCGACGTAGCCGTCGATCAATCCTCTGATGACGATCGGCGACATGTCGGCGTGAACCAGCACATCGGCGAGTGCGTCGGCCGGATGGAGCTTGAGGAATTCCTCGGCAAGCATCGTGCTAATTCCCAGCCGCAACGGCTGGGGTCCTTCATGATTGCCGCCGAGCCGAAGCAGTTGGTCGTTGGCTTCGAGGATTCGCCTTGCCTGCTGCACGGCGACCTTGCCGAGCTCAGTGGTTGTCGTGCCGTTTGCCGTTCTAACGAACAGCGCGCCACCGACCAGGCTCTGCAGTCGCTTGACCTGCGAACTGATCGCCGGCTGACTGAGGCCGAGACGTTCGCCGGCCTTCGATAGACTTCCCGTCTCTGCAATCGCAACGACGGTACGAACGATCTCAGTAGGAATATTCAAATGCTGACGTGGTCTGTGCATCGCGAGCCCTCCAATCTCAGCACGGGACGCAATTACGTTCTCCAGTATGTGATTCAGCTATACTAACATTTGGTTGCACTTTCGTTTAGTTTCAATTTGACGCGATGCCACTGCAATTGCAGATCATATGTATTGTTACGTGCATTGCCACGTAATGCTACGGTATCGGACGACTACATCTGCACACACACGCAGCACCACGGCACCGTCGGCCCCCGGGTTTCTGCGGACATGGCATCCAAGATTCTGATCGCCCCATAACGTACCGCGCCCCCAATCAGTTCTGGGGCTGCCATTCGCCTGAATTGCCGTCACTGATTCGCGGAAGCGTTTTCATAGTTTTCCTTAATCAAAGCCTCGCAACGTGACGCCGTAGCTTGCGTTTCGAGGTGTGCCATGACCAGGTTATTTCGCTGTCGAAGCGGCGCTTCAGCTGTTGAATTTGCGCTGATGCTGCCGCTGTTTCTCGCCTTCATTTTCGGCATCATCGTTTTCGGCTCCTATCTCGCCATGGTGCATGGCGTCCAGCAACTCGCCGCCGAAGCGGCGCGGTCGTCCATCGCTGGAATGACCGACACCGAACGCAACAGCCTCGCGACGAATTACGTCACCGCCAACGCATCGACCTATCCGCTGCTCGTTGCCAGCAATCTCACGGTCAATGCCGCGCCGTCCCCATCGAACGCCAACGTCTACGTCGTGACGGTCAACTACAACGCGGCCGGCAACTTCATCTACAGCCTTCCTTTCATACCCAAGCCTGCGAGCACCATCGCCCGCTCCGCGGCTATTCAGTACGGAGGGTTCTAGGATGGGAGGCATCCTCATGCTGATGCGGCGCTTCAGCGCCGACGAGCGGGGAAACTTTGCGATGATCTCAGCCGGCCTGATGACGCTCGTCATCGGGTGCGCCGGGCTTGCAATCGACCTCGGCTCGATCTTCGCCGACCGGCGCAAGACGCAGAGCACCGCCGACCTCGCCGCGATCTTTGCCGCCGCCAACCTGAGCAATCCGGTCAACGCCGCCACCGCGACGGTGACGCAGAACAACTATCCGGCCAGCGCGCTGGTCAAGGTCGAGACAGGGACCTACACCGCCAACAGCGCCATCGCGCCGCAGTCCCGGTTCGTGACCCCGGCGGTCGGCATTCCCAATGCCGCGCGCGTCACGCTGAACACGCAGACCCCGCTCTACTTCGCGCGCTATCTGACCGGCGCGAACAGCTTCACCATCAAGACGACCGCCACCGCGACATCGACCGAAATGGCCACGTTCGAGATCGGCTCAAGGCTGCTCTCGGTCAATGGCGGCGTGATCAATGCACTGCTCGGCTCGATGCTCGGCACCTCGCTGTCGCTCTCGGTGATGGACTACAATTCGCTGATCAGCGCCAAGATCGACGCACTGGACTTCCTGTCGGCGCTGGCAACCCGGGTCAACCTGACCGGCGTCACCTATAGCGACCTGCTGAGCAGCAACGTCAAGGTCGGCGATCTCATGGCCGCCGCGCTGACCACACAGCAGATCACCAACGGCGCGACCGCAGCGACAACCGCACTGTCGACGATCTCGCAGGCCGTCACCGGCTCCTCAACCAAGATTTCGCCGGGTACCCTGATCGACCTCGGTCCCTTTGCCAACCTCACGGTCGGGCAGAAACCGAAGGTCGGCGCCAGCGTCTCGGTATTCGACCTCATCAACACGGTGGCGCAGATCGCCAACGGCAGCAATCAGATCGCAACCTCGGTGAATTTCGGCCTGCCCGGTATCGCCAACGTGTCCGTGATGGCAACGATCGGCGAGCGCCCCGTCGGCTCGAGCTGGATCGCGATAGGCACCCAGGGCGTCAGCGTCCACACCGCGCAGACCAGGATCCTGGCCACGATCACCGTGCTCGGCTCCGGCAGCGTTTCTACGATCAACCTCCCGGTCTATGTCGAGGTCGCCTCAGGTACCGCGACGCTGAACGCAGTGTCCTGCGGCCATCCGGACATCAGCACCTCGCAGGTCACGATCGGCGTGACGCCGGGGATCGTGGACGCCTGGATCGGCAACGTCACGGCCGCCGACATGACCAACTTCACCACCAAGCCCAATCCGCCGCCCGCGATGCTGGTCAATCTCGGTCTCGTCACCGTCACCGGCCTCGCCCATGCCGGCATGGGCAACACCACGCCGACCAACGTCAATTTCAGCTACAGCGACATCCAGTCGGGGACCAAGAAGACGGTGACGACGACGAACTTCCTGTCATCGCTGACAGGAACCCTGCTCGGCGACCTCTCGCTCACCATCAATGTCGGCCCGCTCGGGCTTCCGATCCCGGGGTTGGGCGCGCTGGTGATGGGTATCCTGAACGCCGTGACGAGCCCGATCGATCAGGTGCTGGCGTCGTTGCTCTCGACGCTCGGCATCGGGCTCGGCCAGGTCGACGTCTGGGTGCTGGGCATCCGCTGCGACGGCGCAGTGCTGGTGAACTGAGGCGCGATCGGGGGTAGGAGACCGCCGTGAGTACAACAATAAGAAGATACAAGACCGACAGCCAGCGAACGCCCCTGATGAAGCGCGGAGCGATCTTCTTCCGCAACACCAGCGTGGACTGCCTCGTGCTCAACATCTCGACCGGAGGCGCAGGGCTCGCCGTGGAGAGCGACGCCGCAATCCCGTTCGCATTCGATCTCGAGATCGAGAGCGAGCCGATCCGGCGGCACTGCATTCTGGTCTGGCGTCTGGAGCGCCGGCTCGGCGTGACGTTTGAATTCGACCGGATGCAGCGCCCCGAAGGCGGCCCGATCTAGCCTGCTCCGACGACCACGATATGCGGGCGGCCAATCGTTCCCCGGCTGGTCGAACTCATTTGCATCGTGGTTAGCATCCGCTGGGATATACCAGCTAATTGTCCCGATTGCCGTCGTGCTTCGACGGCGCGGGCTGCGTCACGCTGACCGGGTCGGAGGCCGGAAAGGTTTCCTCCAATCCCTCATTCAGCCGGGAGCGCGCCTTGCGGTCGACAGCCCGCGCCTCGTGCGGCTTCTCGGCATGCTTGTCATGCGGGGCAGGATCGAATTTCTCGGCCATCTCGTCACTCCTTTCCCCGAAATAGCTGCCGAGGACAACGCGCCCGCGCAAACAGGGGTTCCAGAACCGCCTTGGCCCATTGCGCCGCAGCGTGTATCAGGGGCGCAAATTTTGACCGTGCTCAGGAACTAGCCACGTGCCCCAGGATCCCACCAAGAAGCCATTCATCGACGTCCTGTCGGGCCACCGGCAGGCCGTGCCGCCGCTCTGGATGATGCGGCAGGCCGGACGCTATTTGCCCGAATACCGCGAGCTGCGCGCCAAGGCGGGCGGCTTCCTCGATCTCTGCTTCACGCCCGAATTCGCGACCGAGGTCACGCTGCAGCCGATCCGCAGGTTCAACTTCGATGCCGCGATCATCTTCTCCGACATCCTGGTGATCCCCTACGCGCTCGGCCGTTCGGTACGCTTCGAGGCAGGCGAAGGGCCGCGGCTCGATCCGCTGGCGACGCCTGGCGAGATCGCGACACTGGCTACCGAGGCCAATTTCGACCAGCTCGAGCCGGTGTTCGAAGCGCTGCGCCGGGTCCGGCGCGAGCTTGCGCCCGAGATTGCGCTGATCGGCTTTTGCGGCGCGCCGTGGACGGTTGCGACCTACATGGTGGCCGGACAAGGCACGCCGGACCAGGCCCCCGCGCGGATGCTCGCCTATCGCCATCCGGACGCGTTCGCCAGGATCATCGACGTCCTGGTCGAGAACTCGATTCACTATCTGGTGGGTCAGTTGAAGGCCGGCGCCGACTGCCTGCAGATCTTCGACACCTGGGCCGGCGTGCTGCCGCCGCGCGAGTTCGCCCGCTGGTCGATCGAGCCGACCCGGCGCATCGTTGCCGGGGTGCGCAAGCAGGTCCCCGGTGCCAGGATCATCGGGTTTCCGCGCGGTGCCGCGGGCATGCTGCCGACCTATGTCGAGCAAACCGGCGTCGATGCCGTCTCGATCGATTGGACAACCGAACCGTCAATGGTCCGCGAGCGCGTACAGAGCCGCGTCACGGTGCAGGGCAATCTCGATCCGCTGGCCCTGATTGCGGGCGGCGCCACGCTCGACCGCGCGGTGGACGACGTGCTGGAGAATTTCGGCAAGGGCCGGCTGATCTTCAATCTCGGCCACGGCATCCTCCAGGAGACGCCGATCGCCCATGTCGAGCAGATGGTCGCGCGGGTCCGCGCGTATAAGGGCTGAGGCCTCGTAGCCCACTCCATCACCGTCATCCTGAGGAGCGCGCGAGAGCACGCCCCTCAGGATGACGGAACTGAGGACTCCTACCGCGCGTCCTCCAAAATCATGTCCGACGCTTTCTCCGCGATCATGATCGTCGGCGCATTGGTATTGCCCGACATCAGGTCCGGCATGATCGAGGCATCGATCACGCGCAGACCATCGACGCCGCGCACCTTGAGCCGCTGGTCGACGACCGCGAGCGGATCGTTGCCCATCCGGCAGGTCGAGGTCGGATGATAGACCGTGCTGCCGGTGCGCCGACAGAATTCGAGCAGATCGTCGTCGCTGACCACCTTGGCGCCGGGATCGACCTCCCCGACCGAGTATGTTTTCAGCGCCGGTGCGGCCAGGATCTTGCGCAGGATGCGGATGCCGTCGATGAAGGCGCGGCGATCGGTCTCGGTCGCGAGATAGTTGATGCGGATCTCCGGCGGCACGCCCGGATCCGCGCTCTTGATCTTGAGCGAGCCGCGGCTCTCCGGGCGCAGCTGGCAGACCGAGGCCGTGAAGCCCGAGAACGGATGCAACTGCTCGCCCATCTTGTCGGTCGAGAACGGCAGGAAATGGATCTGGATGTCGGGCGACGCCAGCCGCGGGCTGGTCTTGAAGAACGCGCCGGACGTTCCGGCAGCGATCGTCAGCGGCCCCTTGCGCAGCGCCGCGTAGCGCAGGCCGGCCATGACGCGGCGCACCGGATTGTTGACAACGTCGTTCAGCGTGACGCTCTGCGCGCAGCGTGTGACGATGCGCACTTGCATGTGATCCTGCAAATCGTTGCCGACGCCGGGTGCATCGAGCACGATCTCGATGCCGTGCTGCTTCAACAGATCGGCCGGGCCGACGCCGGAGAGCTGCAGCAATTGCGGCGAGTTGTACGCGCCGCTCGACACCAGCACCTCCCTGCGTGCCTTGGCGGTGCACAGCTGCCCGTTCTGCCTGTATGTGACGCCGCTCGCGCGCTTGCCGTCGAACAGGACGCGCTGCGCCAGCGCCGACGTCTCGACATGCAGATTGCCGCGTGTCAGCGCCGGCCGCAGATAGGACCGCGCCGTCGAGGCACGCCGGCCGCGCCGTGTCGTGGTCTGGAAGAAGCCCGCGCCCTCCTGGGTCGCGCCATTGAAATCCGGATTGGTGGGAATGCCGACCTCGGCCGCGGCATGCACGAAGGCCTCGGACAGCGGATCGTGATGCCGCCAGTCCGACACCGGCAGCGGGCCGCCGGCACCGTGATATTTGTCGCCGCCGCGTTGCTGATCCTCCGCCTTCCTGAAATAGGGCAAGACGTCGTCATAGCCCCAGCCGGCATTGCCGCGCTGCCGCCAGCGATCGTAGTCCTCGTGCTGGCCGCGCACATAGAGCAGACCGTTGATCGAGCTGGAGCCGCCGAGCACCTTGCCGCGCGGCTGGAACACCTGCCGCCCGTTCAGGCCGGGCTCCGGCTCGGTCTGATACATCCAGTTGACGGATTTTTCCTTGAACAGCTTGCCGTAGCCGAGCGGGACATGGATCCAGATGTTGGTGTCTTTCGGACCAGCCTCGAGCAACAGCACCGAGTGCTTGCCATCGGCACTCAGGCGGTTGGCGAGCACGCAGCCGGCCGAGCCGGCGCCGACGATGACGTAGTCAAATTCGGCGACGTCGTTCGGCGACGCGCCATGCTTGTTGTTCATTCGTTTCCCCCGGGCCATGCGGCACGGCCGGCTGATCGCGACGGGAGTTGATATCCCCAACGGAACGCATGCGCGCTCCGCCGCGTCTCCGCTCGGCTCCAAGAGACGTAGCGAGCGTGGCAGACGCGGTCAAGAAAGATAGCGCCGCGATCCCTGGAGGTACAACCGGACCTCCGCTCGCCGGATCAGCATCTGCAAGCGCGTCGGCGCTTCGGCTGCGTCAACTCTCGGTCTTTTTCCGCCGCGTGGCGGTCCGCTGCGGGCTTCTGCGCGCAGGCTTGACCGCAACGCCTTGAGCCGCATTCGATCCGGACGGCAGACCGTATTTCGCCGACATCGCCTCCAGCGAGGCGCCCTCATCCGGCACATGCAGGCTCGAGAGAAAATCCGCCCCCGCCCGCATCACATGCTCGGCCGCGAGCGTGGCCGCAGCACGCTCGTCGCCGGCGATGATGGCGCGCAGGATCGCGGCATGCTCATCCCAGGTGCGGGCCTGGCGCACCGGATCGGTCGGTGAGAACAGCATCGCCGTGCGTTCGCGCAGCCGCTTCAGCAAATCCGCGAGCACGCGGTTGCGGCCGGCCTCCGCCAGTTCATGGTGGAATTGCTGGTTGAGATCCGACAACAGGTCGTAGCGCCGCCCGGCGACCGCCTCGTTGCCCTGCTTCAACACTGCCGCGATCCGCTTGATGATGCTCTCCTCGCGACGACGCGCAGCGAGGCGCGCATTTTGGCCCTCGAGCACCGCGCGCACCTCGATCGTCTCGCGCGCTTCCTCATCGCTCATCGTGACGACGGAGGCACCGCGCCGCGCGGTCACCTCGACGAGCCCCTCGGACTCCAGCACGCGGATCGCCTCGCGCACGGGATTGCGGGAAACACCGAGCTCGTCGGCAAGGCGGCCCTCGACCAGCCGCTCGCCGGGCTTCAGCCGCCGGCTCAGAATCGCCTGCCGCAACTCCTCGATGACCCTGCCGTGGAGGGAGAGGTAATCGTCGCCGAGACGTTTGGAGCTTCCGAGCCTGCCTGCCATGAACTGACCTGTCCGGCCGCGCTTCGCTCAACGCATGGACACGGGAGGTCCAACGAGCTGCCAGAGTCCTGGCCAAATGACCGCAATTGCGTATTTAGACCGCCGGCTGCATGCCATCAAGCCGCGCTCATTCGCCGTCAACAGCTACAGGTCGAGCCGGCTGCGCCACGGCTTTCGGCACCCACGACACGCTCACGCTGCCGGTGAGAAAGGTCTGGCACGCCATCCGATAGCCCGCAGCAAACTGCTCGTCGGTGAGGTGCTTTCGCTCCTTCGGCTTGATCGCATCGGTGTTCTCGATGCCTTTCTCGATCAGGCATTTGCAGGTTCCGCACAGGCCGCCGCCGCACTTGAACGGGATGCCGCCCTGCTCGCGCAGCGAGACACGCAGCAGATTGCTGTTCTCCGCCGCGGACACGGTTTTCCCGCCATTGGTCAGAAACGTGACTTCGATCATCCCGGCATCCGCTCAGCGCTTGCGCAGCTTCGTGTCCATGTGACCGAACGTGACGAGGTGCTCGAGCTCGTGCAGCGCACGCTCGGGCGTTTCGAACTTTTCGAGGAATTTCGAGGGCACCTCGTTCACGATCGGCGGCGACCAGGCCTCGTCGATCACCTTGACCTTGGTCTCCGCGACCAGCTCGGCAATCACGAACGTTGCTTTCCTGATGCCGTAGAACAGGTAGTCATAGGCCGCGAGCGGGCGCAGGCCCTCGACGATCTCGGTGCGAAACTGTCCCGGCTTGCTCGTCAGTATCACATACATCGCTCACGGCCTCCCAACCGCGCTACCTGCCGGCGCGACGACGTCGACCAGCGGGGTCGCCTCCTGTGACAGTTCAACGTCATGCGTGAGCCAGAGCTGGCAGGCGAGGCGATACCCCTGATCGATCCTGGCACCGAGGCGCTTCTTTTCTTTCCAGTTCGGCTCCGGCAAATGCTCGCCGCCCTTGATGATCAGCGACGCGCACTTCCCGCATTTCCCCATCCCGCAGCCGTAAAGGAAGTTGGGATAGGGAAACTGGCGGATGCCGGCGCGAACGACGAGGTTGGTGTTCTCCTTGACCTCGCCGACAAAGGTCTCGCCGTTGCGGTGAAAAACCACGTTGGGCATCGCGCCGCTCCCCTTGCGGATCACGCCTGCAACAGCACGCGCTCTTCAGCGGTGACGCCGCTGGCGAGATCGAGCTCAGCCATCGCAATGTCATTCGCGACATAGTCGTGGTACAGCGCAGTGGTGTAGAGCAGCCGCATCTGCGCGCCGATCTCGCAGATCTTGAGGCAACGCTGCTGCAGCTCGACCGTGTTGGCGTGCTCGAGCACGATCTGGTAGCCGCGTTCGCCGTGAATCTCGTCCGACACGATGTGAAGGTCGAAGAACTCAACCTCCTCGTCGGTGAACTTGTACTTCTCGCGCAGGGTCGGCGTCTGCTTGCGATAGATCGAGGGCACCTGCGATTCCAGACCGACCACGAGGCCGGCCACCGCGACGATCGGATCCTCGCGCATCGCCACCGAATAGCACCAGCTCTGCAGCCCGCGCGTGGTCGGCGTCATGTTGTCGGGATCCTTGACGCGCGCCGCGGTCGTGCCGCAGGCCTCCGCGAAGCGGATCAGCAGATCGGTGTGACGATCGCCCCCGATCTCTTCCTCATACATGTTGGCGAGCAGGAAGTCCTTGGCCTCCTGGTACTGCTCGGGCATCCGCGCGTAGATGTAGCCGAGGTAATCGGCGAACGGACCGACATAGTGGTAGTGGTTCTCGGCCCAGCGCGCGAGATGCGCGCGGCTCAGCTTGCCGCTGGCCCAGGCGACGCTGAACGGAGCCTTGTTGGCGCTCTTTCCCTTGATGGCATTTTCGAGAGCCGCTCGAAATTCCACGTGATCCATCAGCTTTTGCATCGTGGCGCTCCTGTGCCGTGAAGAATTGCCGCCCAGGCAATGGGCGCCCGGTCGCATTCTGAGTTTCATTATTGTATACTGTATACGATTTTTGCGACTGTCGTCAACACCCAGGATTGAGGTTCCCGCCTCTTCATCCCACCGATATCGCGCATCGCGCCGCCGCTATTTTATGCTTCCTCTGCATAAATTGCGACCAAGGACGCTTCCTGCCCTTGCGCATCGCCTGGATCGCAGGCCTGCAATTTGATCTTGCCATTCTTGAATACAGTATACATTATTTGCGCGACAGAGGGGAAACAACAACCATGCAGCACGTTCCGATCGTTGCCGCGCACTGGGTCTATTTGCTCGGCGTCGCCGTCATCGTTCTCACCATGATCTGGCGCGCCAACGTCGTGGTGCCATCGGTGATCGCAACGCTGCTGGTCGCGTTTGCATGGACGCACAGCCCGGTTGCGGCACTCGCCAGCGTCTTCAACGCGAGCTTCACCGCGGCCAAGGAGCTCTTCAACATCTTCCTGGTGATCGCGTTGATGACCGCGCTGCTGAACGCGCTCAAGGTGCTGCGCTCGGACATTCGCATGGTCGAACCGTTCCGGGCCGTGATGAAGACCGGACACACCGCCTACTTCGTGCTCGCCGCCATCACCTACGTGATCTCGCTGTTCTTCTGGCCGACGCCGGCAGTGCCGCTGGTCTCCGCGGTGCTGCTGCCCGCGGCGATTGCGGCCGGCCTGTCGCCGCTCGGCGGCGCCATTGCGATCGCGATCGCCGGACAAGGCATGGCGCTGTCGTCGGACTACGTGATCGGCGTCGCACCCGGGATCAGCGCCAAGGCGGCCGGCGCTGCGGTCAGCGCCGCCACCGTCGCGGACCGTGCGCTGGTGCTCTCCCTCATCACCGGCGGAATAGCGTTGACGCTCGCCTATCTCTCGATCCGCAAGTCGATCACCAAGCCCGACGACACGCTGCTGGAACGTTGGCAGGCGCAGTCCAGCAACGGCGAATTGGCACGGCTGGAGCAGGAGGGCACCTTCGACAAAGCGGAGATCGCACGCGCCACCGCGGAGGGCCAGCGGCCGTTCGCGACCCAGGCGCAGATCGACAAGGAGCTTGCGAAGCTGCCGCCCCGCCGCGAGGGCTGGTCGAAATTCTTTGCGGTCGCAACGCCGCTTGCCTTTCTTTGCGTCATCGCGGTGATGGTGCTCGCCAAGCTCGGCATCGGCCATGACCTCAAGGGCGGCGACGCCGCAGCCCTGGTCGGCGGCGTCGCCGCGATCCTGATGATCTGCGCATCCTTCATCACCGACAACCTGCGCAAGTTCCTCGACACCAGCGCCGATCACGTCACCGAAGGCTTCGTCTTCGCATTCAAGGCGATGGGCTCCGTGCTGCCGATCGCGGGCTTCTTCTTTCTCGGCGCCGAGCCGGGCCTGTCCGCGCCGATCCTCGGCGTGCCCGCAGCGCAGGCGCCGAGCCTCCTGTTCGAACTGATCCAAACCGCACAAGGCTGGATCCCGAGCAACCAGTTTTTCGTCGCCTTCGGCATCCTGATCTCAGGCATGATCACCGGCATCGACGGCTCGGGCTTTGCCGGCTTGCCGCTGACGGGCTCACTGTCGGGCGCGCTGGCACCATCGGTCGGGATGGAGCCCGCGACGCTCGCCGCGATCGGCCAGATGGGCGCGGTGTGGACCGGCGGCGGCACCCTTGTCGCGTGGTCGTCGCTGATCGCAGTGGCCGGCTTCGCACGCGTCCCCGTGTTCCAGATCGTGCGGACCGCGATGGTCCCGGTCTTGACCGGGCTGGCGATATCGACCGCTTGCGCGGTCCTGATCTGGCATTGAGGAGAATCCCGTGACGATAATCGAAACGACCGCACGCAGCTCGCGCCCCTCCGCGGAGGACACAGCGGGGATCGAGGAATTTCCCAACCTGATCGCCGGCGAGCGGATCCCCAGCGCCTCGGGAAGGCTGTTCGCGAACGTCAATCCCGCCGACAACAGCGACCTGGCCGGCCGCTTCCAGCAGTCGACCGCCGCCGAAGCAGAAGCGGCCGTCAATGCCGCGGCCGCCGCGTTCGAAGGCTGGAGGCGGACGTCGATCTCCAGGCGCGCCGCCATCCTGAACCGGGCCGCCGATCATCTCGAGACGCATGCGGATGGCATCGCGCGGGAGATGACACGGGAAATGGGCAAATCGCTCGGCCTCGCCCGCGACGAGGTGCTGCGCTCGGCACAGACCCTGCGGTTCTACGCTGTCGAGGGACAGTCGCTGACCGGCGAGGTGTTTCCGAACGACGATCCGGACATGACGGTCTATACGCTGCGCGAGCCGCTCGGCGTCGTGTCGGTGATCACGCCCTGGAATTTTCCGATTTCGATCCCGGCGCGCAAGATCGCGCCGGCCCTCATCACCGGCAATACGGTGGTGTTCAAGCCGTCGTCGGATGCGCCGCTCAGCGGCTATCGACTGGCGGAAGCACTGATTGCGGCAGGCCTGCCGAAAGGCGTGCTCAACTTCATCACCGGCGGGGCCGGCGAGATCGGGCCTGCGATCACCGAGCCATCGGTGATCCGCGCGATTTCCTTCACCGGATCGACGACGGCAGGCGAACAGATCTGCCGCGCGGTCGGCTTCACGACCCGCACCCAGATGGAGCTCGGCGGCAAGAATCCGCTGATCGTGATGGACGACGCCGATCTCGACCTGGCGGTCGACCTGACCGTCAAGGGCGGCTTCTCACTGGCCGGCCAGGCCTGTACCGGCACCAGCCGGGTCCTGGTCATGAAGCAGGTGCGGGCCGAGTTCACGGCTCGGCTCCTCGCCAAAGTGAAGGCGATCAAGATCGGCAGCGGCCTCACGACCGGGGTGGAGATGGGGCCGCTGGCTACGGCCAGGCAGCTCGACACCGTACTGCGCTATGTTGCAATCGGAAGGAAGGAAGCCACGCACCTTCATGGCGGCGACCGGCTCACGGGTGCTGCCTATGACGGCGGATACTTCGTGTCACCTGCAATCTTCACCGATGTGACCCAGGACATGACGATCGCACGCGAAGAGATCTTCGGCCCTGTGATCGCGATCATCGAGGTCGACGGCTATGCCGATGCGATCGCCAAGGCCAATGCCAGCGAATACGGCCTGTCGGCCGCGATCGTGACCCGCAACCCGCGCGTCATGCATGATTTCGCCAACGACATCCAGTCCGGCACCGTGAAGATCAACCGCACCACCACGGGCAATCTGATCAACGCGCCGTTCGGCGGATTGAAACGGTCGAGCACCTCGACCTTCCGCGAGTCCGGCCGCACCGGCCTTGAATTCTACACCCAGATCAAAACGGTCTACCGCGGCGCTTGAGCCGCCGTCGACGGTCCACCCCAATCCCGAAAGACAGCGATGAAACAGTCGTTCAAGCTTGAACTTGCCGAAGCCCGCCACATGATCGCCGCGGCGATCCGGAAATCCGCAGAGATCGGCGTTGCGGAGACAGTTTGCGTCACCGACGAAGGCGGCTACCCGCTGGCGCTGGAGCGGATGGACGGTGCGCGGATCACCGGCCCGCAGATTGCCTGGAACAAGGCGTTCACTGCGGCCGGACACAAGCGCTCCACCCATCTGTTCAACCAGCCGCCAAGCGGACCGGCCCTCCCCGGCAACGAGGCCTTCGGCATCCAGTGGAGCTTCGACGGAAAATTTGCCGTGTTCGTCGGCGGCTTTCCGATCGTCGTCGACGACGAGGTTGTCGGCGGCATCGGGCTGAGCGGCGGCAATGGCGAGCAGGACACCCAATGCGGCGTCGCGGCCTTGCAGGCCCTGCAAGAGCTGCTGCACGGTCACCGCGTGCTGGTCGCGGCCGACATCAAGAAGTGACAGGCGTCGCCGGGAATGACTGATGTCTCGCGCCGAGACCCTCGAACAGCTGCGCGACAAGCCCGTTGAGCTCATCGGCGCCATCAGCGGCACCGAAGACGTAGCGATCAGGCCGCACGATCACCGCTGCGGCGCGATGGTGCCGTATCCAGTCGGCGAACAGCCCGTCGCGCTCGACCACGCTCAGGATGCCGTCGGCTTCGGTGCTTTCGCCTGACGCGGTGATGACGACGCGCTCGCCGGCGAGATGCCGCCAGGCGGCGCGGGACGCGTCCGACAGCCAAGCCATCGGCTCGGCGGCCGCCGTGACGATCGCAAATTCCGGCTTCAGCAGATCGTCGAGCCGGCATGTCTGCCCGTCCGGCGCCCGCACATGCGGCTGCACGAACAGCCGCCCGGCGAGTGCAGCATCGCGCGCGATCAGACCGGAGACGAGATCGGGAATGAATTTCTGCCTGATGGTTTCGGCCGTGCCGGCTTTCAGCTCGGCGCGCAGGCGCAGGTCGCGTGCGGCCGCGGCCACCGGATCGAGCTCGCCGATGATCTTGCCGAACTCCTTGGCGCTGGCGACGACGGCGCGGACATGCGGCTTGCGCTCGATCTCGTAGCTGTCGAGCAGCACCTCGTCGGCATCGCCGCGCAGCACCAGGCGGAGCTTCCAGGCCAGGTTCACGGCATCGCGGATGCCGGCGCACAGGCCTTGCCCGAGGAACGGCGGCGTCTGGTGCACGGCATCGCCCATCAGCAGCACGCGGCGGTCGCGCCAGCGTTGCCCAAGCAGCGCGTGGAAGCGATAGACCGCCGAGCGCCAGATCGTGAGGTCGGAGATATCGGTGAAGCCCTTGAGCAGCTTCACCACATTGTCGGGCGCACCGGCCGCTTCGGGATCCTCGCCCGGCAGCAGCTTGATCTCCCAGCGCCGCAGATTGCGCGGCCCCGGCACGAAGGTGCCGGGGCGCGACGGCCAGCAATACTGAAAGCTCTTGGCCGGCCGCCTGGCGGGATCGCTGGTCAGCGTATCGACCACCATCCACCATTCATCGAAGGCGAGATCATCAAGGCCGACGCCGAGCTGCTTGCGGACAAAGCTGTTGGCGCCGTCGCAGCCGACCAGATAGTGCGCGCTGATCAGGAATTCCTCGCCAGACTCGCGCTGTGCGGTCAGCGTGACCGCGTCGGCGTCCTGCCGCAGCGCCACGGCGGCGGCTAGGTAGACGTCGGCATGCGGATAGTCGCCGAGCTTGTCGCGCAGCGCCTGCTCGAGGTCCGGCTGCACGAAGGTGACGTTCGGAATCCAGCCGAGCGGAAACGGCGGCGGCATCGGGTCGAAGATCTTGATGATCTCGCCGTCGACACCGAGATAGTGCGAACCGTTATGCGGGGCGATCGCCTGCTCCATGAAATCGCCGAGCCCGATCGCCTGCAGCACGCGCAGCGCCTCGTGGTCGAGCGTGATCGCGCGCGGCTTGTCATAGATGCCGGCGACGCGCTCGACGACGGCGACCCTCAAGCCGGCTTTCGCGAGCAGATTGGCAAAGATGGCACCAACCGGCCCGAGGCCGACGATCGCCACATCATAGGCGGGATTTGCGGCGGACAATGCCATGCTACTTCGCGAGGTAGCTCTCGAGCGTCAGCGGCCTCGACTTCATTTGCGGCTCGCGGATCGCGACATCGGCAAACGGCGTCGCCTCCTCGAACCAGGCCTGGCGCGCCGGCAGTCCCCATGGAAACGAGATCTTGTGATCGGACGGGTCCCAGCCGATCGGCTCGTTCTCGATGTCCATGATCTGATAGTGGGTGTTGAACAGCTCGACGCGGTGCCCGTCGGGGTCGCGCATGTAGACATACATCGCGTGCCCCGGCCCGTGCCGCCCCGGGCCGCGCTCGACGGCCGCGCCATAACCGAGTTCACCGGCGAGATCGCAGGCGTTCAGCAGGTGATGCACCTCGGGCGCGAGGAACGCAAAATGATGCAGCCGCGGTCCGGCGCCGTTGAAGAACACGATGTCGTGCGGATTGCCCTTGCGTTGCAGGAACACGCCGCGCAGATCGAACGTACCCGCGGGCGCGACATATTCACTGAGCCGAAAGCCGGCCGCGGTGTAGAACTCGCTCGCCTTGCGCACCTCGGGCGTCAGCACCTGGTAATGATCGAGCCGCAGCGCCGAGCCGCCGGCATGGCGGGTGAACCGGGTGATCATGCGCGGCTCCACCGGCATCGTCGCGCAGAACTCCAGCGGCGTGCCGACCGGATCGGCAGCCTGCAGCGTGCGGCCCTGATACGGCACCTCGGCGCAGGCGGTCCGGCATCCCTGCGCTTCGAAGAACGCCTTGAGCCGGTCGAGGTCGTCGTCCTGAAAGACCCGCAAGCCGAGCCGCGCGCAGACGGCGCCCTCGCCCTTGCGCAACACAAGGCTGTGATGACAGGCCTCCTCGACGCCGCGGAAATAGAGCGCATCGCCCTCCTCCGCGGTCAGGATCAGCCCGATCACCTTTTCGTAGAACTGCCGGCTCGCCGCAAGGTCACACACGGTCAGGACGACATGGCTTGCCCGTGTGATCCGAAACCCGGGATCGTGGTTCGTGGTCGGGAGGCTCATGCGCACCCTTCTGGTCTTGCCGTTCGCGGAAATCCTGGTCGTTGCCACTCATTGCGAAAAACCGGCGGTGGATCAAGCAGGGTGGCGCTGGGCAGCCTTTGCCGGTCTGTGACGTCACATCGCTGGTCCGTGACGTCACATCACGCGTTTGTATCGATTTGTTAGCAATGCCCGCCCGTCGAACTGAACCGGGTCCCCGCGGTGGCACGGTCCGTTGTAATAGTTCATAGTTTGTCAAAGGTTTGCAGAGAATTCTTCGCCACTGCGCCATGGCCAAACCGCGCAAGAACGTAGTGAGATGCGTACCTATCTCAGATCATATTTCGCGACCTTGTTCGCGGGTGACCTCGCCGCCTTCGGCGCACCACCGACGGATGAAGCGCTAGCCGGCCACATCCGCGCCGAGCAGGTTTCGCTCGTGCTCGGCTATTCCTTCGGCATCATGCTGGCCAATGCCTGCAACGCGCTGGTGCTCGCGGTTGCGCTCTGGCAATCGGCCGATTGGGCCTTCGCGCTGGTGTGGGCGGCCGCGGTGAGCAGCGCCGCGCTGTTCTTCGGCTTGCAGGCGCGCGCATCGCGCCGCATCGCCAAGCCGCAATTCGTGTCGCGCCGTACCATGTACCGGCTGGTGCGCAATGCGCTCGCGCTCGGCACGGCCTGGGGCGTCGTCCCCGTCGCCTTCTTCGCCAACGCCTCGAGCGGCGCGCAATTGGTGATCACGTGTCTTTGCGCCGGAATGCTGGCCGGCGGCGCTTTCGCGTTCTCGACGATCCCGATCGCCGCGATTGCTTTCACCGGACCGATTTTCATCGGCACGGCGATCTGCCTCGGCAGGGACGGCGACTTCATCTATCTCCTGATGGCCGTGCTGGTCCTGGTCTACGGCTCCGTGCTGCTGCGCGGCGTGTTCCTCAACGCATTCGAGTTCAGGCGGCGGATCATCGCCCAGCATGAGGCCGAACGGACGGTGCGCCAGGATCCGCTGACCCATCTGCCGAACCGCGTTGCCTTCAACGAGGCGCTCAACGGCGCGCTGAACCGGCTGTCGCGCTCCGGCGAGGAATTTGCCGTGCTGCTGCTCGATCTCGATCGCTTCAAGGAGATCAACGACAGGTACGGTCATCCGGCAGGCGACGAGTTTCTGGTGCAGGTTGCGGCCCGGTTGCAGCGTTGCACGCGCGCGGCCGAGCATGTCGCGCGGATCGGCGGCGACGAGTTCGCGCTGATCATGTCCAATCTGACCAGGCCCGAGGACGCGCTCGCGATCGCCGAACGGTTCGTCGCGGCCTTTGCCGAACCGTTCCCGATCGACGGCTTCGAGATCACCGGCGCGATCAGCCTCGGCATCGTGCTCGCGCCACGTGACGGCACCACCTCGCACGACCTGCTCAAGCATGTCGACATCGCGCTCTACCGGGCGAAGAAATCCGGCTCCGGCACGATCTGCTTCTTCGAGGCCGGCGACGACCAATCGGCGCGCGACCGCCGCGCCTTGCAGCGCGATCTGGAACATGCCATCGAGGCGGACCAGCTGTTCCTCGTCTACCAGCCGTTCCTCGACATCCGCAAAGGCCGCGTCACCGGCTTCGAGGCGCTGCTGCGCTGGCAACATCCGACGCGTGGCCTGATCCCGCCGACCGTGTTCATTCCGATCGCCGAGGAGAGCGGGTTGATCCACCAGCTCGGCGAGTGGGTGATCCGCCGCGCCTGCGCGATGCTGTCGCGCTGGCCTGACGACATCAGGGTCGCGGTGAATTTCTCCGCGGTCCAGTTCCAGAATGTGAGCATCCTGCAGACCATCGTCGAGGCGCTTGACGCGGCGAACGTCGCGCCAAACCGGCTCGAGATCGAAATCACCGAGTCGATGCTGATCTCGAAATACGGATCGGCGCCCGCGATCCTGAACGGGCTGCTCGAGCTCGGGCTGACGGTCGCGCTCGACGATTTCGGCACCGGCTTCTCGTCGCTGACCTATTTGCGCAAGCTGCCGTTCAGCCGCATCAAGATCGACCAATCCTTCATCCGGGACATGCTGACCCAGCCGGATTGCGCCGCGATCGTCAAATCGGTGATCGGCCTCGCGCAGGACTTGCAGATCGGCGTCGTCGCCGAAGGCGTCGAGACCGCGGACCAGCTCGAATATCTGCGCCAGACCAGCTGCGACGAAGTCCAGGGCTATTTGATCGGCCGGCCGATGTCTGCCAGCGAGATATCAGCCTTGCTCGATCACGACCCGCAGCACTCGGTGCACGCGGCGTAGCCTGACCGGGGCGCCCGCGCACTGGTCCAAGCTCGTCAGATCGTGTCGGCGCGATGCAGGGTGTCCACCGTGATGGTGCCGCGGGCACGCGAAACACACGCGCAGATCTTGCGGCTCTCCTGCTTCTGATGGTCGCTGAAGAACACGTCGCGATGGTCGATTTCGCCGTCGACGTCGATCACATCGAGCGCACAGACGCCGCATTCGCCGCGCCGGCAGTCGCTCAACACCTCATGGCCGGCATCATTGAGCACGTCCAGCATCGAGCGATCGTGCGGGATCACGAACTCGGTTCCCTCTCCCCTGAGCCGCACGCGGAACGCCTCGGTCGGCAACAGCCCGCTCGATCCAAAGGTCTCGTAGCGCAGATCAGTCATCGGGCGGCCGGACGCTTCCCAGGCGCGCCGCGCCGCATCCAGCATCCGCATCGGGCCGCAGAACAACGCCATCGTGTCCTGCGGTAGACTTGCGAAAACACTGTCGAGGTCGAGCCGCCGGCCTTTGTCGCCGGCATGGACGATGAGGCGGTCGCCGAGCAGGCCTTCAAGCAATTCGAGATAGGCCGCGTCGCTGCGCGTGCGCACGGCATAATGCAGCGTCACGCCGGTGTCGCGACGGGCCAGCGCCTGTGCCGCGCCGACGATCGGCGTGATGCCGACGCCGCCCGCGATCAGGCAGAACTGCCGCCGCGTCCAGTCGAGCTGCACCAGCGAGGCGGGCTGCGTGATGTTGAGCCGCGCCCCGGGCGCGAGCGACCACATGTAGCGCGAGCCGCCGCGGGAATCCGGTGCATGCCGCACCGCGATCCGATAGCCCTGCGGATCGACTTCGCCGACCAGCGAATAGGAGCGGGTTTGCGGCTGACCGTCGATGGTGACGCCGACATCGATATGGCTGCCGACCGGATAGGGTGCGGCGGCGAAATTATCGGGCCGCAGCAGGAATTCGCGGATCGCGGGCGTGAGGTCGCGGGTCGCAAGCAACGTCGCGGACGTCCAGGTTTCAATGAATCGCATGGCGCGCTCCGTTCAGCCGGCCGAGATCAGCGCCATCGCCGGCAGCAGATCGAGATGGGTGCGGTTGCGCAGCGCCAGCCGCAGATTGCGTGCCGCAAGCCGGGCATGCTCGCGCATGATCGCCTCGGCACGCGCGCCCTCGCGGTTCTCGATGGCGTCGACCACCACGCGATGATGGTCCTGCCCGATCAGCAAGATCTGGCGTGCCTCGGGCAACGCCGATTGCGCCATCACGAAGCCGCTCGGCGAGGCGAACGGCAGCGCCGAGGCGCGGTCGATCTGCCGGATCAGCGGCGGACTGCGCGACAGCTCGGCCAGCAGCACGTGGAAGCGGGCGTTGAGCGCGACATAGGACGAAAACGCTTCCATCGAGATCGGTTCCCGCCGCACCAGGCCGTCGATCTCATCGAGGCATTGCTTCAGCGGCTCGAGATCGCGCGACGAGACGCCGCGCTCGGCGGCAAAGCGTGCGGCCAATCCCTCCAGCGTGCCGCGCAGTTCGATCGAATCGAGAATGTCGCGCTCGGAAAATGCCTTGACCATGAAGCCGCCGGACGGGATCGCCTCGAGCAGGCCTTCCTCCTCCAGCCGCACCAGTGCCATCCGCACCGGCGTGCGGGACACCCCGGTGACCTCGACCGCCTGCAATTCCGAGATGCGCTCGCCCGGCCGCAGGCCGCCCGAAACGATCAGTTCACGCAGCGCGAGCTGCGCGCGCACCGTCTGCGACACTGAACGCTCGGCTTCGCGCTCCGCCATGCCGTCTACTCCGCTGCCTGCAGCTGCTGCGGCGGGTTTTCCTTCGCCACCATGCGGTCGATGACGCGCCGCGCCCACATCGCGCCGGCATCGATGTTGAGGTTGTAGAATATGCGGTCTGGATTCTCGTCCATCGCGCGCTGCTGCGCTTCCAGGATGATCTCGTCCTCGTGGAAGATGCCGGCGACGCCGTCGCGGATTTCGCTGGTGAGACGCTGCTCGGTGATCCGGTGATTGCGGACGAAGGCCCAGAAGTAATGGCAGGTCTTCTCGGTCTCCGGCGTGATGGTGTTGAGCACATAGCCATTGACGCCCTGCGAGCGATCGCCCTCGGGCGCGCCCGATCCGGCCGGCGCGACGCCGACGTCGATATTGACGGTGCACGGCGCCTCGAAGCGGATGATCTGCCAGCGATCGACCGGGCCTGACTTCTGCAATTGCTTGGCCCAGAACGGCGGCGGCTCGATGCCCTGCATCCAGCGCGTCACGGTGACGGTCTTCTCGCCATGGGTGACGTCGAACGGCGCTTCGGCGACGGCATCGTTACCGATGCTCGAACCATGCACGAAGGTCTCGTGCGTCAGGTCCATGAGATTGTCGACGACGAGGCGATAGTCGCATTTGACGTGAATGGTCTTGCCGTCGCCGGCCCAGGCCGGATCGTGGTTCCAGTGCATGTCGGGCACCAGCGCCGGATCAGCGAGCGCGGGATCGCCCATCCAGAGCCAGATGAAGCGGTGACGCTCGACGACGGGATAGGCGCGCACGCAGGCCGATGGATTGATCGTCTCCTGCGAGGGCATGAAGGTGCAGCGGCCCTGCGCATTGTATTTCAGGCCATGATAGCCGCAGACCACGGTGTCGCCATCGAGCCGGCCCTTGGAGAGCGGCACCAGGCGATGCCAGCAGGCATCCTCGAGCGCCACGACCTCGCCGTCGCCCTTCCGGTACATCACGACATGCTTGCCGCAGATCGTCCGCGGCAGCAGCGCGTGCTTGATCTCGGCATCCCAGCCGGCCGCATACCAAGCGTTAATTGGAAAGGGTTTTGGCATCAGTCGCCCTCTTGGAGTATTGGAGAATACTCTGTGTATACATTATCTCCGATTTCGTGGCAAATTACAGTATTATATTACCATGTTCTAGATTTATGTATACATTCTCAAGGTAACTGGTACCCGATGCAACCGACACCGCATGATCGACCGACTTTCCGATCGACACGACCGCACAGCGTTTGGGGGCTCGAGAGCCACGAGCGTCTCGTCCGCGCGTTCCGCCGCACCGATAGCGCATCGTCCAGCACCTTTCGGGGCCGGCACGAGGAGACACTGACGATTGTTGGCAGAGTTGAAGCGCAGGCAGCGCGCGTTGGCGGCTTACGAGTTCGACGGCGAGCGGCTTGAAGCCGACTGCGTGTCCTTGATGTTGATCACGACCGCAATGCGCTTGATCGTACCGTTGCGGTAGGCCTGCAGGAATCTGTCGTAATGCTTGACCGAGATGCAGCCGTTGGAGTCGCCGTTCGGCCCGAGCATATAGCTGTGAACCAGCAGGCCGACACGCCCGAACGTCTCGCTGCCATCGACCGGTGTCATGCGCAACGCGGGCACGCCGTGGAACAGCTTTTCGCGCGGCTTCATCTCATAGATGCCGGGTGGCGTTGCACCCGCGTTACGGGCGTTCACGTGCGCCGGATCGTCGAGCAGATTGCCGAGCCCCGAATGCGCTTCGAACTTCGTGCCGTCGGGCATGTACACGATGCGGCCCGTGATGTCGTAGACCGCCGTGGTGCTGTCATAACCGAGCTTGCCGAGATCCGGGCTCGGGCCGGACAACAAGCCGTCATTCGGGTCGATCGAGGCCAGTTGCAGCTTGCCCGGCATCAAGTCGGCGATCTTCTGCAGAAATGTCCGGTTGTCGCCCTGCTGCACCGGCGCCTGAGGCGGCAGCGGCTGATCGTTGCGCGCAAGCAGATTGGCCTCCGCCGGCCGCGATCGTGGCATCGGCACAGCGGATGTCGTCGTGGTCGTGGCGGCGACCGACGCCGTCGCCGGCTCGCTGCTCGGCAGTTCGGTCTGCGTGTCGCGCAGCTGGCCGCCCAGCGCCTCTTCGATCTGACTGAACTCGGAATTGAAATCGCCGCGGCTCGAACGGAATCCGCGGCGCAGTGGATAATACAGCGAAGCCGTGTTGATCGTGGAGCGTGAGCCGAAGCGATCGTCGAAATTCAATGAGGCGGTGGTATTGGCGAATGCCGGTCCGTGCAGCCAAGCGGTGGGATCAATGCCGGCCATCCAGGCGGCAAGGCCAGACGACAGGACGAGCGCGCTCATGGCGAACGTCGTGCTGCCCACCAGAGACATGCCGCGGCTCGACTTACGCCCGGCAGCTTTCGTCGTACGTTGACCCATCATCCCCAAGTTCGGTGCTCTGGAGCCTGTTACCCGGCCCACGTGGGATTCACCGATCACTCATCATATCAGGGAATTAGAGTAAGGCATAATCGAGACGAAGCCGGCAACGACAGGTTTTTTAAACGTTTTTCGGATGGAAAGTGCCGGGGAATCAGCCTTGAATCAGCCCTGGACGGGCTGAAACGGCCAAAACAGTCCCGATTCGGGACAATTCCGGCGACTCAAGCGATCTTTTCCTCCCAGAGGGTGAGGACCGGGACCGGCTTCCCGATCGCATAACCCTGGGCGTAGTCGACCCCGATCTGGCGCAGCTCGTCCAGGATCGCGAGGCTCTCGACGAATTCCGCGACCACCTGCTTCTGCATGATCTTCGCGGTCTTGGTGATCATCTCGACCATCGCGCGATCGACCTTGCTGTTCAGGATCTCCTTCACGAACGAACCGTCGATCTTGATGATGTCGACCGGCAGGTGCTTCAGATAGGCGATCGAGGACATGCCGGTGCCGAAATCGTCGAGCGAGAAGCTGCAGCCGATCTCGCGCAACCGCGCGATGAACTTCTGCGCCTCGTCGAGATTGGAGATTGCGCTGGTCTCGGTGATCTCGAAACACACCAAGGCCGGCGAAACGTCGTGCTGCGCGAACAGCCCTGCGACGAAGTCGACGAAGTCGCCGTCACCGATGGTGGCGCCGGAGAGATTGATGGCGTAGCTCGCAATCTTGCGCGGGTGATGCTTGCGCTCGGCGATGATCTCGAAGGCACGACGAACCACCCAGCGATCGATCAGCGGCATCAGCCCGTAGCGTTCGGCCGCGGGCAGGAAGCTGCCGGGCGGCACCAGGGCGCCGCTTTCGTCGCGCAGGCGCAGCAGCAGCTCGCGGCGGTCGTTGCGCTTCAGCGTACCATTCAGCGGGCGAATCTCCTGCTCGTAAAGGCAGAAGCGGCCCTCGTCCAATCCCTTGCGGATGCGATTAACCCAGCTCATCTCGGCAACACGGACCGCCATGCCGGTATCCGACGGACGGTGCTCCTGGACGCGGTTGCGTCCCTTGTCCTTGGCGAGGAAACAGGCGACGTCGGCGAGCCGCAACGCGTCCTGCACGCCGGCGCTATCGGCGAGCCCGACCAGGCCGATGCTCGCGCTGATCCGGAAGCTCGAGCCCTCATGGACGAAGCTCGACTGCTCGACCACCGCCCTGATCCGCTCCGCGACGTCGGCAGCGGCCTCATGCGCGGCGGAGCCGTCGTCGCGCAGCAGAATGCCGAACTCGTCGCCGCCAAGCCGCGCGACCAGCCCGCTGCCGCCGACCTCGGCCGCCAGCAACCTCGCCACCTGCTTCAGCAGCCGGTCGCCCGCCATGTGGCCGCAGGTGTCGTTGACGATCTTGAACTGATCGAGGTCGATCAGCATCAGATCGGCGCCGGCGACCGGCGAGCCCGACATCGTCTTGTGCAGCTCGAACTCGAATTGCCGCCGGTTTGCGAGCCCGGTGAGCGCGTCATGGGAGGCGGCCCACGCCAATTCCTCGACCAGCCGCCGCTCGGCGGTCATGTCGTGAATGATCATGACGCGGCCGGCGGGCTCGCCGGCGTGCACGATCGGGGTCTCGACCACCGAGACCGGCACGCTGGAATGATCCGCGCGGACCAGCAGCCGCTGCTGCGGGCGGCTTTCGCCATCGACATCCGCGCTCTGGAACGATCCCTGCACCGGCTGCTCGGCGATGCTGAACAGCGATGAAAGCTGCCAGCCGGTCACGTCCTGCCCCAACGTGATCAGCCGCTGCGCGGCGGCGTTCATGTAGCCGACGCGATCGTCCGGCGTGGTGACGATGACGGCGTCGCCGATCGAAGCCAGCGTGAGCTGGGCGCGCTCCTTCTCGACGGCAAGCGCGGTCTCGGCAAGCCAGCGCCGCCACAGCATCCGCCGCGTATGGACCAGCACGATCCCGGCAAGGCAGGCCGCGATCACGAGATTGACCAGCAGCAGCAGCGCAGAGACCTGACGCGACGCCTTCCCCAGATGATCGGAGAAATCGACGGCGAGCGTGGTCATCGCGGCGTCGACCGTTCCGATCCGCTCGGCCCAATGCTTGATGGTCGCAGCCGACGGATCGTGCAGCGCGGCGTCGTTCGCGGCATCGTTCCTGATCTCGATCAGCTGATCGAGCAGCGCATCCGAATTGCGCCATGCCGTCACCGCGCCGGCAACGTGGTGCATCTTGCGGAAATATTTGAACAGCCAGATCAGGCCGCCAATATCGTCATCATGATTGCCTGCCTTGGCAAACGCGACCCGGGCCACGGCATCGTTGTTGCCTGGCGCTTCCAGGGCGCGCCGCGCCGTGCGATCGGCCAGCGGCACCGCGATCGCGGCATCGAACTTCTGCAGATAGAGCGGCGCGCCGGTGCTGATATAGATTTGGAGGTCGTGAATGGCGTCCTTCTGGCCCTTCGACCAGAGGCTCTCGCCGGCAACATAGGCCCGCACCGCGGACATCACCTGCAGGCTGCCAGCCGTCAGGCCGCCCATCAGCAGCACGATGGCTAGCAGAGGCCCCACCACGCGCCACAGTGACCAGCTTCGAAACGAAAAAAACATGCCCAATGCGCCCGACCCTGAAATTGTCGGGTAAGCCTAGGAATGGCGGCTTAACCTCACGTTGCAAAACGCGATGAGTTTGAAACGACTTGGTTGTAGTACAATTGCGTCAAACTTTACGCATGCCGACGATCCCGCGGCGAGGCTCAGTGGCGCAATGTCGGCGACGTGTTCGGCACCGGCGCCTGCTCCATCTCGGCCTCTTCGGGCAGCTTGTCGGCATGGACGGCAAGCGGCGTGCCGATCCAGAGCGGATCGTCGCGATGATCGCGGCGCGGATTGGTCGTGTTGGGATGGACCAGGATGCTCAGGCTGCCATGGTTCAGCATCAGCCATGGCACCAGCGTCGGAAACAGCTCGGCCGCAAACGCCACCTGGTACATGGCCTGATCGTGCGGGCCGACCTTGACGTCGTGCCAGCGCCCGAGGGTGACCAGGAAGCGCTCGCCCATCCAGTTGCGCAGCCGCTCGGCCTCGCCGCGGCTGGTCGCGGGGTCGTAGTAGACATGGGCGTGGTAGCTCGCGATCTCGCCGATCGTCCGTGGCGCGTCCGTCATCTCATCTCTCCTTCGGCGATGTGTCACTTCCGCCGCAGCACACTGAACTGGAACGACTGCGTCGCGCCCCAGGGCGTGACGTGCCGATGCGGCACCTCGGCGATCAGCTCGAACGCCGGACCAATGGTCCGGCTGAGCGTTGCGGGATCATAGCGCGCTACCGGCAGACCGCTGCATTTCTCCGGACCGTCCAGCGCGAAGGTGCCGATCACGGCGTGGCCGCCCGCCCTGACGCCGCGATGCAGCCGGTCGAGATAGGCCACGCGATCGGTCTCCTCGACGAGAAAATGAAATGCTGCACGATCGTGCCAGATGTCGAAGGCCTGCTGCGGCTGCCACACCGTCGCATCATCAGCGATCCAACGTACTTTGGCGCCCGTTCCGCCGATCCGCTCCCGCGCGCTCGCCAGCGCCGCCTCGGAGAGGTCGAGCACCGTCAGATCGTGGAAACCACTCGTGAGCAGCGCATCGACGAGGCGCGAGGCCCCGCCCCCGACGTCGATGATCGCCGCGTCGCGGCCCGGCGCGATGGATTCGATCAGGCCGAGCGATGGCTGCGGGTCGGCCTGCGACCAGCTCACCTGCCGCTCACCCTTGGTCTGGTAGACGGTCTGCCAATGCGATTGGCGATCAGATGCAGTCATGGCGATCAATCCCGACGGCGGCAGCAACCTGCGTTGCGCCCGATTAACCATGAGCTAGGCGCGGCGGTTTCCTACGTCAACCGGCAGCAGCAGGCACGCGCTGCCGCGTGACCGCAAATGCCGCATTTGCATCGCCGCAATTTCCCTCTAACCTGACGCACAGGTTGAGATCGGGGCGCCCGGGGATGGCCAATTTCGGCTGGACACGCGTCAACAAGCCTTCACCCGCGGAGGACGCCGCCAGCGACTTGCGCGGCCTCACCGATCCCTGCGCGTTTCTCGCCGCGCTCGACAAGGTGGTGCCGCGCTATCTGGATCTCGCCGACAACGGCGTGCTGGTCTATCCCGCCTGCAAGCGCAAGTCCGGCGACCTGCTCGGCGATAACAGAGCGATCTGGGAGCACACCCGGCTCGAAGCGATGCGCTATATTCCGATGGTGCCGCGACAAGACACCTCGCTGCTGACCGATCCGTCCCGTCAACCCGAGATGATCGATGCCTTCCTGCGCCAGCGCGCGCACGACAACACCGTGGTGGATTTCACGGGCACCGCGATCGAGGACTACGGAATCTCGATCTATGCGGCGCTGAACTGGCTGAACCATTGCGGCGCCCTCGTGAGCGCCGATCCGCAAAAATTCTCCGGCACATTGCGAAGTTTCCGCAAGGTCATGGTGGTCGCCCGGCAATGGTGGGCGATCGATGGCGCGGCGGAGCGCTGCCGGCAGATGCTGGAGGCGGGCGAGCGGCCGCCGCTGGTGTTCTTCCTGCTATGGGCTGAATGCACCAATCTGGCGCGGGAAATCGCGATCGCGGCGGCCGGTACGGCGGCGACCGAGGAAAATGTCTCGCGCATGCGCGCAGCCGATGATCCGGAAGAAATGACGTAGCGATGCCGGCGGCGTCCGGCCGTCAGGCAACAGGGTCCGCGTCGGCGGACACCACCAGTAGTTCCTTGGATTTGCGCGCGATCAGGCGAGCCAACTCGCTCTGCTTGTAGGTCTCGACGAACTTGATGGCGAAGCCGTTCGGCAGATGCCGCACCACGCGCCCGACGCAGGCGCCGATCGCAAGCGGCATGCCGATCGGCGGCTGCACCTCGGAGGACACCGCCGCGCCCGACAGCGACATGTCGATGATGAAGCAGCTCTGCATGGTGCCGTCCGCCAGCGTCAGCATCGCATGCGGCGCGACCGGCACGAACCGCGGATTGTTGCGCGCCTCGCGGACGCTCGGATCCTTTTGCTTCTTCTCGATCCAGGTCAGCTTGTCGGCGAACTTCTCGCGCTTGGCATGCGTCATCTCGAGCTCGAGCAGGAAGCTGCCGCTCATCGTGTCGGTGATGCAGCCTTCGAACTTGCCGAACTCCTCGAAATACGATGTCAGCCGGTCGCCGATCTTGCCGACGACAGGCACGTCCACGATCATCCGGAACGGCGAGACGCGCGTGGTGCGGCAGGCGAAGGTACGCAGCTTGCCCTGCGCATCGTACCAGTTCGGCAGCGTGTAGCTGCCGTTGACGATGATCCTGACCGCGCGTTGCTTGAGAAACTTTTCGACAGACACGACTGGACCTCGCCCGAGGCGATCTGAGTGCACGGAGGTCTGGGGTTGACCGAGATCCATGGTCGGTCTGGTGGCGGGGACATCCGTTACCGACGCGATACCAGCGGGAAGGCTGCTGGTTGCGTCCCAGCGCGTCGCGCATCGTCCTGGCGCGCAGGTGCGTACAGTCATACCGTCGAAAGACTAGGAAAAAGTTAAGCCGGGACAGAGCGCGGGCGGCGCACTCTATGGCGCAACCCTTTCGCGTCAGTTTATTTTGCGAGCCGTACAACTACCGGGAGATTTGCCGCACGCCGATGCAATCGCGCCGTGCCCTAAACCGGCTGCCTCGGCTCGCAACCGGGTGCTAGCCTTGATCCCAGCCTCAACCTTGAAGCCAGCCTTGGCCGAAATCAGACCGGATCCTCATATGCCAAACATCTCAGACAAGTCGCTTGCCGACGGCAAGATCCTGCAAAGCGTGGTCGACGGCGTCGGCGTCATCACCTTCAACAATCCCGACAAGCGCAATGCGATGTCGCTGGAGATGTGGGAAGGGCTCGGCGAGGCGCTGATCGCCCTGCGCGACGATCCGGCTGTCCGTGTCGTGGTCCTGGTCGGCGCCGGCGACAAGGCTTTCGTGTCAGGCGCCGATATCAGCCAGTTCGAGAAGACCCGCCATAACGCGGAAGCCTCCGAGGAATATTCACGGCGCAGCGCCGCCCAGCGCGCTTTGCTCGCCGACTACCCGAAGCCGACGATCGCCTGCATCCGCGGCTTCTGTCTCGGCGGCGGCATGCAGGTCGCGATGCTGACCGACATCCGCATCTCCGGCGCAAGCGGCCAGTTCGGCATTCCCGCCGCCAAGCTCGGCATCGCCTATGGCTATGACGGCTTGCGCCATCTGGTGTCGCTGGTCGGCCCGTCCTGGGCCCGACTGATCATGTATACCGGCATGCGGATCGACTCCGCGGAAGCGCTGCGGATCGGCCTCGTCGATCGTGTGCTGCCGGATGCCGAGCTTTGGGACGCGACCATGGAAATCGCGCGCACCATTTCGGGCAACGCGCCGCTGGCGATCAAGGCCGCCAAGATCACCATCGCGCAGGTGCTGAAGGATCCCGCAGATCGCGACATGGCCGCGATCCGGCAGATCGGCATCGATTGCATGGACAGCGCCGATTTCCGCGAAGGCCGCAACGCCTTCATGGAAAAGCGCAAGCCGCAGTTCAAGGGCCGGTAGCGACGTCCTCATTTTGACCTGTCATCGCCGGGCTTCAACCGGGCGATGACAGGTGTAGTGGCTGGGGTGACGCGCCTCCATCCGCTCGTCATTCCCCGGTGCGCAATTGCACACCTGAGGGCTCGCGAAGCGAGAGCCCGGAATCCATTCCACCACAATCTATGCAGCGCGATGGATTCCGGGCTCGTGCTTCGCACGCCCCGGAATGACGAAGGGAGACGATGCTCAGCCTGGTCGACCGCCGGCCGCCGGTGGCTACTTTGCATGGGGTTGTTTTCGATATTTTGGCAGCGCCCTACTTCTTCTCGTGCACCGGCACGGTGTAATTGAGGATCAACCGCCCGCCGTCCGGATAAATGGTCTGGCCGGTGATATAGGAGGCGTCGTCGCTGGCGAGGAAGGCCACGACGGAGGCGACCTCGCTCGGCTCGCCGCAGCGGCCGGCCGGCGTACGCGACAGCACGCTGCGCCGCGCGTCCTCCGACGAGAAGATTGCGGTTGCCACCATCTCGGTCAGGATCGTGCCGGGCCCGACCGCCACGACGCGAATGCCGTGCGGCGCCAGTGCCACCGCAGCCACCGAGGTGAGCTGCTTCATCGCGCCCTTGGACATCGCGTAGGTCGCAAGCGAGGGGATCGCGAGCAGCGCGTTGACCGAGGACATGTTGACGACGACGCCGCCACCGCCCTGCGCGATCATCTGGCGCGCCGCGGCCTGGACGCCGAAGAACGCGCCCTTGAGGTTGATCCCCATCACGTCGTCGAACTCGGCCTCGCTGATGTCGAGGAAATCGCGGTTACGCGCGACGCCGGCATTGTTGACCATGACGTCGAGCCGGCCGAACTCCTTCACCGCCGTGGCGACGATGCGATCGACATCGGCGCGCTTGCTGACATCAGCTTCGACGGCCCGCAACCGATCCTCATGTCCGAGCTCGCGGGCGGCGTGGACGAGCCCGGCAGCGTCGACATCCGAGATGACGACCCTGGCGCCATCGGACAGGAAGCGCGCGGCGCAAGCCTTGCCGATGCCGCGCGCCGCGCCGGTGATGGCGACGACCTTGCCGGAATTCTTCATGGGAGTGCCTCCAGAGCAAAACTGTTCACGGAGCAATAGCGCATTGCGCGCCGGCAGGGAACGCGGCGGATTCTCCGCGCGACCTCAGGACTTGATGCGCGCGAGAATCCGGTCGGCTTCGATGCGCCAATCGGGACTGCGGGCGAAGTCCGGCGTTCCCTTCGGTCCGAACACGCCCTCGTCGGCAAGATCGGCGATCCAGCCCTGCCGCTCGGCGGTGCCTGACGCCGACCACGGCGTCAGCCCGGCCTCGCGCACGGTCTCCGCCACCTCGCGCACCTCCTCGGCACGGCGGCGGCCGTGCTCGATCACCCGCTGGAACAAATAGGCACCCTGCTTCTCCCAGTCGATGCCGGGAAAGGTCTCCTTGAGCGAGGCGAGCACCGCATCCTCGACGCCATAGGCGCGTGCGGTGGTGAAGCTCTCGATCACCATCGCTTCCAGCCCCTTGATCATGATGCTGCGGCACATCTTCACCGCTGAGGACACGCCAAGCTCGTCGCTCGTAACCCTCGCCGCGAAGCCGAGCGCGAGCAGCAGCGGCGCCAGTTCCCGCGCGCCCTGGCCGCCGAGCAGCAGCGGCACCTTGATCCGGTACGGCGGCAGCGAGGTCATCACCGCGCCCTCGACATAGCGGCCGCCGGCGCCGTCGATGCGGTTCGCCGCGCGTTGCTTGGCGCCGGGCGAGGCCGAATTGAAATCGAGAAACCAGGCGCCCTTGCGGATCGCGGGCGCGCAAGCCTCCGCCACCGGCACCGCCTGGCTCGCCGTCACCGCCGAGATGATGAAATCCGCCCGCGCCGCGAGATCGGCATGGGATTGCGCGAGCGCGACGCCGATCTCCGCCGCGTGCGTGCGCAGCGGCGCCCCCTGCGCGCGGTCGAGCTTGATATCGTAGGCGGAGACCTTCACATTCTGCTTGCGTAGATCCTCAGCCAGGATGCGGCCGACCTCGCCATAGCCGAGCATGCCGATCTGCCACTGCCGCGGATCGCTGGAGATTGTCATCGGTTCAAGTCCCGTGTTGTGTCGTCAAACGGCTCGTCGACCGCGACGCAAGATCAGGTCAGAGCGCGCCCGGCGCCGGCACCCGGCGCCTTGCGCGGCGCGAGCGTCCCCTGGTCG
>NZ_JACMYO010000007.1 GCF_020889685.1 Bradyrhizobium oropedii | reverse complement strand
AACCACCGATTTTTGTTGTTGGACTGGGTTGTGGCCCCAGCCGGGCCTAACCACGGGCATCTGTGGTTATGGGTCCCCGCGTTCGCGGGGACGACATCTGTTGTGTGGAGGCTGCGTGCCTCGTTTCTCGCGACGTTACAGACGTTCGACAATCGTGACGTTGGCCATGCCGCCGCCTTCGCACATGGTTTGGAGGCCGTAGCGCTTGTTGCGCTGCTTCAGAGCATGCAGCAGCGTCGTCATCAGCTTGGTGCCGCTTCCGCCGAGCGGATGGCCGAGCGCGATCGCGCCGCCGTTGACGTTGAGCCGGGCCGGATCGGCGCCCGTGGTCTTCAGCCACGCGGTCGGCACCGAGGCGAACGCCTCGTTGACCTCGAACAGGTCGATGTCGTCGATGGTCATGCCGGCCTTCTGCAGCGCGCGCTGGGTTGCCGGCAGCGGCGCTTCCAGCATGATCACGGGATCGCCGCCCATCATGGTGAGGTGATGGATGCGCGCCAGCGGCTTGACGCCGAGCGCCTTGAGGCCCTTCTCGTTGACGACCATGACGCCGGAGGCGCCGTCGCAGATCTGGCTGGCGCTGGCCGCGGTCAGCTTGCCGTTCTCGGCGATCAGCTTGACGCCCTTGATGCCGTCGAGGCTGGCGTCGAAGCGGATGCCTTCGTCGATGTGGTGGGTGTCGGTCGAGCCGTCGGCGCGGGTGATCTTCACCGGCACGATCTCGTCCTTGAAGTGGCCGGCTTGCGTTGCCGCGATCGCGCGCTGATGGCTGTTGTAGGAATATTCGTCGAGCTCATCCTTCGACAGGCCGTACTTCTCGGCCATCATCTCCGCGCCGGTGAACTGGCTGAAGACGATGTTGGGATACTTCGCCTCGATGCCGGGGCTCTTGTAGTGGCCGAAGCCGTTCTTGGCCGGCAGCGAGGAGGCGAGGCCCATCGGTACACGGGTCATCGATTCCACGCCGGCCGCGATCACGCAGTCCATGGTGCCGGACATCACGGCCTGCGCGGCGAAATGCAGCGCCTGCTGCGAGGAGCCGCACTGGCGGTCGATCGAGGTGGCGGGCACGCTCTCCGGCAGTTTCGAGGCCATCACTGCGTTGCGCGCGATGTTGGTGGATTGCTCGCCGGCCTGCATCACGCAGCCCATGATCACGTCCTCGACCTGCGCGGGGTCGACACCGGTGCGATCGACCAGTGCATCGAGCACGGTGGCGGCCAGATCGGCCGGATGCCAGCCGGCGAGACGCCCTCCCTTGCGGCCGCCCGCGGTACGAGCGGCGGCCACGATATATGCCTCGGCCATGTCTGATCTCCCTGATGTTCCGGATTGGGCGGCTTGTGAGTTGGGCCGGATCTAAGGGGCGGCTCAGCATTTAGTCAATCAATCAATTAACTCTTGAGTGCAGCCCCGCCATGGGCTTATGTGCGGCCTCGATTTACCGTCGAGCCCAGACCCAGAGAGCGGGACCAGAGCGCAGTTGAATACCAGCGTACCGACGAAACTTCAGGCCGGCAAAAATGCCACTGCCGACAAGCTATTGGTGGCAGCCAGCGAGCTGATGATCGAGCGCGCCTCGATCGAGGTCTCGCTGTCCGACATCGCGCAGAAGTCGGGCGTCAACGCCGCGCTGGTGAAATATCATTTCGGTAACAAGGACGGGCTGTTGCTGGCGCTGTTGGCGCGCGACGCCGCCACCGAGATCTCGCAGCTCGAATATCTCATCGGCCAGCCGATCACGCCGTCCGCGAAACTGCGCCTGCATATCGGCGGCATCATCCGCGCCTATCACCAGTTCCCCTATATGAACCGGCTGATTCATTATCTCCTGCACGAGAGTTCGCCTGCCGCGGCCAACGAGGTGTCGAAATTCTTCGTCGCGCCGCTGCTGGATTTTCATCGTCGCCTGCTCGCGGAGGGCATCAAGGCCGGCGAATTCCGCAAGATCGATCCGGTGCTGTTCTACACCAGCCTGATCGGCGCCTGCGATCACCTGTTCTTCGGCCGCCACGCGATGTCGCGCGCGGTCGGCGTCGGTCCGGTCACCGACGAGGTCTGCCGCGAATACATCAAGCACATGGAAGCCTTGATCTTCGGCGGCGTGCTCAATCCCGATAAGGAAACGGCAGCGGTCGCCGCCGGATAACAAGTTCAAGTCTAGAGAAGAAACGCTCAAGGAAAGGTTGTTCCCATGCAGTTGAAAGACGTTGCCGTTCTCATCACCGGCGGTGGCTCCGGCCTCGGTGCCGCAACCGCGCGCGCCATGGCCGCCAAGGGCGCCAAGATCGGCGTGATCGACCAGAACAAGGAAAACGCCGAGAAGGTCGCCGCCGAAGTGAAGGGCGTTGCCCTGCATGCCGACGTCACCGACGAGGAAGCGATCAAGGCGGCGATCGCCAAGGCCGAGGCCGCGCACGGTATCGCTCGCGTGCTGATGAACTGCGCCGGCATCGGCGGCTCGCAGCGCATCGTCGGCAAGGACGGCGTCTATCCGCTGGCGAAGTTCGTCCGCATCATCAACGTCAATCTGATCGGCACCTTCAACGTGCTGCGCCTGTTCGCCGAGCGGCTGGCGACCGAAGCCCCGATCGGCGAGGAACGCGGCGTCGCGATCAACACCGCGTCGGTCGCGGCCTATGAAGGCCAGATCGGCCAGATCGCCTATTCCGCCTCGAAGGGCGGCGTCGTCGGCCTAACGCTGCCGGCCGCGCGCGACCTCGCCAGCCTGAAGATCCGCGTCAATACCATCGCACCGGGTCTGTTCCTGACGCCGCTGCTGATGGGCCTCAACGAAGAAGCCCGCAAGAGCCTCGGCGCCCAGGTGCCGCATCCGGCCCGCCTCGGCGACGCTTCGGAGTACGGCAACCTCGCGGTCCACATCGTCGAGAACCCGATGCTCAACGGCGAAACCATCCGCCTCGACGGCGCCATCCGCATGGCCCCGCGCTAGCGCGAGCGCCGCTCTTCTTCCCTTCTCCCCCTGTGGGAGAAGGTGGCGCGGACGCAGTCCGCGACGGATGAGGGGTTCTCTCCGCGGAGAGAGACCCCTCACCCAATCGAATGCAAAGCTGACAGCGAACATGCCCTCTCCCACAAGGGGAGAGGGCGCAGCAACGAGCATCGTGTTCGCTGAACGGGCGGGAGCAAGATGTGACAAATCCGCTGCTGATCGAACATCATGACGGAACAGATTGGGTCACGCTCAATCGCCCGGAAAGCCTCAACGCGCTCGATCCCACGATGATCGATGCGCTCAACGTCTATTTCCAAAGCTTGCAGCGTAATCGCGACACCCGGGTCGTGGTGCTGAAGGGGGCCGGTGCGAATTTCTGCGCCGGGCTCGATCTCAAGCACGCGATGGCCCGCCGCGGCGGGCAGACCGAGCCGCCCGGCGTCACGGAGTCGCTGGACTCGCAGCGGCGCATCGCCGACATCGTGATGCTGATGCGGCGCTGTCCGCAGCCGATCATCGCGCTGGTGCAAGGGGCGGCCGCCGGCGGCGGCTTTGCGCTGGCGCTCGCCGCCGACATCCGCATCGCGGCGAAGAACGCGCGGATGAATTGTGCCTTCATCAAGCTCGGCTTGGGGGGCTGCGACATCGGCACCAGCTATTTCCTGCCGCGCCTCGTCGGGGTGTCGGTGGCTTCCGAATTGATCCTCACCGGACGTTTCATTTATGCCGACCGCGCGCTTGCCGTCGGCCTGGTGTCCGAGGTGGTCGAGGCCGCCGATCTCGAAGCTGCTGCCAACCCTTACGTCGATGCGATGATGACGGCCTCGCCGGTCGGGCTCCGCCTCTCGAAAGAATGCATCAACATGAGCGTCGATGCCGGCTCGATCGAAGCCGTGATTGCGATGGAAGATCGCAATCAGGTGCTGTGTAGCCGCTCCGAAGATTTCCAGGAAGGCATCAAGGCCTTTCTCGAGAAACGAAAGCCTGTCTATATCAGGCGCTGAGAACAGATCCTCAAAAGGACAAGAATTCCGGGAGACGCAAAATGGATGGAGACGCGGCGATGCTGACGCAACCCGCCTTCCGTAAGGTGGATTGGCTCGCACGTGACATCGCGGTCGAGCGGCGCGCCGACGGCACCATCGTCCTGAAGTCGCGGATTCCGCTCCAGGCCTACGAGACGCATATTCCGGCCTATCTCGCCAAATGGGCGGTGCGGGCGCCGGAGCGCATCTGGCTCGCGCAACGCGGCGGCCCCGACCGGCAGTGGCGCAAGGTCTCCTATGGTGAAGCCAAGCGCACCGTCGATGCGCTGACGCAAGGCCTGCTCGATCTCGGCGTGACCGACGGCCGGCCCGTTGCGATCCTGTCCGGCAATTCGATCGAGCACGCGCTGATAACGCAGGCCGCGATGCAGGCGCGGTTGCCGGCTGCGCCGGTGTCGCCGGCCTATTCCTTGATGAGCCAGGATCATCTCAAGCTCAAATATCTGTTCAACCTGATCAAGCCCGCCGTCGTGATGGTGCAGGATGGACCTGCCTTCGAGAAGGCACTGAAGGCGATCGATCTCTCCGGCATCACGGTGGTCCACGTCCTGCGTCCCTGTGAAGGCATCAAGAGCATGGCCTTTGCCGAGCTCGCGGCAACGAAGGTCACGGCTGATGTCGGCGCGTCGATCGCGAAGATCACGCCCGACACCACAGGCAAGCTGCTGTTCACCTCGGGCTCGACCGGCATGCCCAAAGCCGTCATCAACACCCAGGAGATGATGTGCGCCAACGCGGCGATGATGATGCAGGTGCGCCCGCGTGAAACCGCTGGCCCGATCCCGACCGTGCTCGACTGGATGCCGTGGAATCACACCATGGGCGGCAACGCCGCGTTCAATCCGGTGCTGGTCGACGGCGGCACGCTCTACATCGACGACGGCCGGCCTATGCCGGGCCAGCTCGAGGAAACCATCAGGAACCTGCGCGAGGTGTCGCCGACCTATTACGCCAACGTGCCGGCCGGCTATGCGGCGCTCGCGGCTGCGATGGAGAAGGACCAGGCGTTGTGCCAGAGCTTCTTCAAGAACCTCTCGATCATGGCCTATGGCGGCGCCCGGCTGCCCGACGATCTCTATGACCGCATGCAGGCGCTTGCGGTGAAGACCACGGGCGAGCGCATCGTGTTCTACACCGGCTGGGGTTCGACCGAGACCGCGCCGACCTCGACCGGCACCTACTGGGACACCGAGCGCGTCGGCCTGATCGGCCTGCCGTTCCCCGGTGTCGAGCTGAAGATGGTGCCGTGCGGCTCGAAATACGAATTGCGGCTGCGCGGGGTCAACGTCACGCCCGGCTATTTCGGCCAGCCGGACCTCACGGCGAAGATGTTCGACGAGGAAGGCTTCTACTGCATCGGCGATGCCGGCGTGTTCGTGGATGCCGAGGATCCGCTGAAGGGCATCATCTTCGCCGGCCGCGTGGTCGAGGATTTCAAGCTGACCACCGGCACCTTCGTCCATGTCGGCTCGCTGCGCACCGATGCGATCGCTGCCGCGACGCCGGTCGTGCATGACGCGCTGGTCGCGGGGCAGGATCGCGAGTTCATCGGCCTGCTGTGCTGGCCGAACCTGCACGCCTGCCGCCAACTCGTCGGCAATGCGGATGCGAGCTACGAGGATGTGATCCGGCATCCCGAGGTGGTCGCGTGTCTCAAGAATGGTTTGCAGGCGCACAACGCATCCAACACCGGCAGCAGCATGCGCATTGCGCGTGCGATGCTGATGGTCGAGCCGCCGTCGATCGACGGCAACGAGCTCACCGACAAGGGCTACATCAACCAGCGCGCCGGCCTCGAACGCCGCGCCGCGCTGGTGGAGAAGCTCTATGCCGGCAGGCCCGGCGACGATGTGATCGTGCTGTGATGAAGCCAAACTCTCTCCTCTCGTCATTCCGGGATGCGCCGCAAGGCGCAGGCCCGGAATCCATCAAGCCGCATAATCCGTTGATCGATGGATTCCGGGCTCGCGCTTCGCGCGCCCCGGAATGACGGCTAATTGAAACGACAAGAACGAAAAAGGAAAACGCCATGAATTTCGATTTCTCCGACGAACAGAAGCAGATGCGCGACGAGGCGCGGAAGTTCCTCACCGAACAGTGCCCGCCGAAGGCCGTGCGCGAGGTGCTCGACGGCAAGGCGCCCTACGACAAGGCGCTATGGAAAGGCCTCGCCGAGATGGGCTTCCTTGGAGTGGCGATCCCGGAACAGTTCGGCGGCGCGGGTGCCGGTCATCTCGAGCTCTGCGTGATCGCCGAGGAAATGGGCCGCGCGCTGGCGCCGGTGCCGTTCTCCTCCACCGTCTATCTCGCCGCCGAAGCGATCCTGATCGCAGGAAGTGACGCACAGAAGCAGAAGTGGCTGCCGAAGATCGCCTCCGGCGATGCCATCGGCACGCTGGCGCTGTTCGAGGGCAAAAGCAATCCGTCGCCGAAGGCGATCAAGGTCACGGCCAATGGCGGCGTGCTCAACGGCGTCAAGAAGCCGGTTGCCGACGGTGCGATCGCCGATTTCGCTGTTGTCGCCGCGCGCACCGGTTCGAGCGGCCGCGAGTCCGATATTTCCCTGTTCATCGTCGATCTCAAGGCCGGTGGCGTCGAGGTCAAGTCGCTGACCAATATCGATCTCACCCGCGGCCAGGCTGAGATCACCTTCAAGGACGCCAAGGCCGAGCCGCTCGGCGCGGCCGGTGAGGGCTGGAGCGTCATCACCCAGGTGCTGGATCGCGCCGCCGTGTTGACGGCGTTCGAGCAGGTCGGCGGCGCCGACCGCGCGCTGGAGATGGGCCGGGACTATGCGCTCGACCGTATCGCATTCGGCCGTCCGATCGGCTCGTTCCAGGCGGTCAAGCACATGCTGGCCGACATGTATGTCTCGGCGACCCTGGCGCGTTCGAATTGCTACTACGGCGCCTGGGCGCTCTCGACCAATGCCGGCGAATTGCCGGAGGCCGCGGCCGCCGCGCGCATCAGCGCGACGCAGGCGTTCCAGCACTGCGCCAAGAACAACATCCAGGTCCATGGCGGCATGGGCTTCACCTGGGAGTTCGACTGCCACATGTACTACCGCCGCGCCAACGCCGTTGCGCTTGGTCTCGGCAGCCTGTCCTATTGGGAAGACGCGCTGATCGACCGCATGCGCAAGAAGAACGCGGCGTAATTCCACGATTCGTCATTCCGGGGCGCGCGCAGCGCGAACCCGGAATCCAGAGGTTGGGAATCGAGATTCCGGGTTCGATGCTCCGCATCGCCCCGGAATGACAGAAGAGACAGACCATGAATTTCGACGATACCCCGCAGGAAGCCGCATTCCGCGCCGAGGCGAAAGCCTGGATCGCGGCCAATGCGCCCAGGCAATATGAGGACGAGCTGCGCAAGGCTTCGCTTGGGCGCGTTGCGCTCAAGGGCGTCAACATTCTCGAGGTCGCCAAGGCCTGGCAGAAGAAGAAGGCCGATGCCGGCTGGGCCTGCTTGCACTGGCCGAAGGACTATGGCGGCCGCGGCGCCTCGCCGATCGAGCGCGTGATCTGGCAGCAGGAGGAGGGGCCGTTCGGCCGCCTCAGCTCGATGTTCATCATCGGCCACGGCATGTGCGGCCCGACCATGATGGCGTTCGCCGGCGAGGAGCAGAAGCGCAAATATCTGCCGCCGCTCGCCTCCGGCGAGAAGATCTGGTGCCAGCTGTTCTCCGAGCCCGCCGGCGGCTCCGACGTCGCCGGCCTGCGCACCCGCGCCGAGAAGAACGGCGACGAATGGGTCATCAACGGCCAGAAGATCTGGACCTCGGGCGCGCATTATTCCGACTACGGCATCCTGCTGACCCGCACTGATCCTGATGTCGCCAAGCACAAGGGCCTCACCATGTTCTTCCTGGACATGAAGAGCCCGGGCGTTGAGGTCAGGCCGATCAAGCAGGCGAACGGCGCCTCCGACTTCAACGAGGTCTATTTCACCGACGTGCGGATTCCGGACTCGCAGCGGCTCGGCAATGTCAATGACGGCTGGAACGTGTCGCTGACCACGCTGATGAACGAGCGGATGTCGATCGGCGCCGGCGTCGCCACCGGCTTCCCCGAGTTGTTCGACTTCTGCAACAGCCTTATGCTGGAGGATGGCCCGGCGATCGAGAACCGCGCGGTGCGCTCCAAACTTGCGGACTGGGCGGTGAAGGCGAGCGGGCTGAAATACACCAGCATGCGCGCGATCTCCGCGCTGTCGCGTGGTGAACGCCCGGGGCCGGAGAACTCGATCGGCAAGCTGGTCGCCGGTTCGATGATCCAGGACGTCGCGACCTACGCGCTCGATCTGCAGGGTGCCGCGGGCGCCTTGAGCGGACCCGAGGATGCCGAAGTCGCCGGCAAATTCCAGGCGATGTTGCTGCGCGCGCCGGGCACCCGCGTCGAGGGCGGCACCGACGAGATCATGCGCAATATCATCGCCGAACGCGTACTCGGTCTGCCCGGCGACATCAGGGTCGACAAGGACGTTCCCTTCAACAAGATTCCGACCAAGGGCCGCGCCTGAGCGCGCGCAACTGAAAGAGGTTCGCCATGAATTTCGATGACACGCCGCAGGAAGCCGAATTCCGCGCCGTCGCCCGCAAATGGATCGCTGCCAACGCGCCGAAGGAGTTCGAGGAGGAGCTCTCGAAGTCCTCGCTCGGCCGCATCCGACTCGCCAAGCACGACATGGTCGAGGTCGGCAAGGCCTGGCAGAAGAAGAAGGCGGAAGGCGGCTGGGCCTGCCTGCACTGGCCGAAGGAATATGGCGGCCGCGGCGCCACCCCGATCGAGCGCGTGATCTGGCAGCAGGAAGAAGGCGTCTACGGCAAATTGACCCAGCCGTTCCAGATCGGCGAGGGCATGTGCGGCCCGACCGTGATGGCCTGGGGCAGCGAAGACGCCAAGCGCCGCTATCTCCCGAAGCTCGCCTCGGGCGAAGAGATCTGGTGCCAGCTGTTCTCCGAGCCCTCGGCCGGCTCCGACGTTGCCGGTCTGCGCACCCGCGCCGAGAAGAAGGGCGACAACTGGGTCGTCAACGGCCAGAAGATCTGGACCTCTGGCGCGCATTACTCCGACTACGGCCTGTTGATCGCGCGCACCGATCCGAATGTGCCCAAGCACAAGGGCCTCACCATGTTCTTCCTCGACATGAAGAGCCCCGGCGTCGAGGTCAGGCCGATCAAGCAGGCCAACGGCATGCAGGAGTTCAACGAGGTCTATTTCACCGACGTCGTGATCCCGGACAGCCAGCGGCTCGGCGCAGTCGGCGAGGGCTGGAGCGTGTCGCTGACCACGCTGATGAACGAGCGCATGTCGATCGGTTCGCGGCTTGCGACCGGCGTCCCCGAGATGTTTGAGTTCTGCTCCAATTTGATGCTGGAGGACGGTCTTGCGATCGATGATCCGGCGGTGCGCTCCAAGCTTGCGAGCTGGGCGGTGAAGGCGAGCGGGCTGAAATACACCAGCTACCGCGCCATCTCGGCGTTGTCGAAGGGTGAGCGTCCCGGTCCGGAAAACTCCATCGGCAAGCTCGTCTCCGGCCTGATGCTGCAGGACATCGCGACCTATGCGATGGATCTCGAGGGCGCGGCAGGCAGCCTCACCGGCACCGACGAGGAGCAGGCCAACGGCCAGTTCCAGCAGATGCTCTTGTCATCGCCTTCGATGCGCATCGCCGGCGGCACCGACGAGATCCTGCGCAACATCATCGCCGAACGTGTGCTGGGTCTGCCGGGCGATATCCGCGTCGACAAGGACGTGCCCTACAACAAGATCCCGACCAAGGGGCGTTGAGCATGGATGCGAAAACGCCCGGCGCGCGCTACCCGACCGAAGACCGCATCGGCGCGCTCGAGGAATTGCTCAACGAGCGCTATTCGGTGCGCGCGTTCCAGCCGCGCGAGGTGCCGCGCGACACCATCGAGCACATTCTCACCACCGCGCAGCGCACCGCGTCCTGGTGCAACAGCCAGCCCTGGGAAGTCCTGATCGTCTCCGGTGAGGCCAAGGAGCGGTTTCGCAAGGCGATCTATGCCGAGGCCTCGCGCGGCCTCGGCGATGATTACGACTTCACGCCACCGCGCGAATATGTCGGCGTCTATCTGGATCGCCGCCGCGAAAGCGGCTTCCAGCTCTACAACACGCTCGGCATCGCGCGCGGCGACAAGGCGGCCTACGCCAAACAGGCACTGGAGAATTACAATTTCTTTGGCGCGCCGCACATTGCCGTGATCCACACCAACGAGCCGCTCGGAATCTATGGAGCGATCGATTGCGGCGGCTATGTCTCGAACTTCATGCTGGCAGCGCAGGCGCTCGGGCTCGGCACCATCCCGCAGGCCGCGATCGCGCGTCATTCCGGCCTGATCCGCCGTCACTTCAACCTGCCCGATGACCGCCGGGTTGTCTGCGGCATCTCGTTCGGCTATGCGGATCACGCGCACAAGGTGAACAGCTACCGCACGTCGCGCGCAACTGTGGCGAATACTGTCACATTCGTCGATGTATAATTTCCTCAAGGCGGGAAGGTCGGTTCACCCTCCCGCCGAGGACAAGAAGAAACGGCAAGAAGAACGACTTGAACAACAATGGCGAATAACGCCTCCCTGACGCCGGCTGAGATCAGCTGGCAGTTGCACCGTCTGCCTGCGCTCGAGCGCGACGCGTTCATCGCTTCGCATTATCTCGGACAGCCCGTCGCCTGGAAGACCCGCTTCTTCGACGCGATCGACTGGGGCGCGGGCTCAGTGCTGCAATTCAGCTTCCTGCAACGCGGCTGGCACCGCCATTCGCGGCTCGACAATCCGATCTATGCCTATATCGACATCGAGCAACATCCGGAAACGCGCGGCCTGCGCCGCGGCCGGCGGATCGATCTTGAAGGCACGATCAAGGGCATCGATTTCGTGACCGGGATTACGCTCGCGCTGGACCGGTTCGAAATCCTGCCGGTCAATTTTCTCGACCGCTTCGTCATCAGCTCCGACAGCCGCTACTAGCGCTTGCGTCCCGCCACCGCGCGGCGCGGCGGCGCCTCGACATAGCGTGCGGCCATCGCGCTGGTGAGTTCGGTCATCTTCTCGCGCAGCTCGTCGGGCGCGATCACCTCGGCCTCGGCGCCGAGCCGCAGCAGCTCGGTCGCGGCATGCCACACCGTCTTGCCGACCGGCATGGTGGCGACGTGCCATCCGTCGGCGTCGGTGTTATCGGCGAGCCGCATCCGCGCCTTCACGTAAGGATGCGCCAGCGCATCGAACAGCTTCAGCCCGAGCGGCGACAGCCGCACCGTGGCCTCGTTCGGATGCAGTTCGGCCTCGAGCCGCTCGATCGAGGCGCGCCAATAGGCGGCGAGATCGAACTCCGCCGGCCGCGTGAACGGCGTCTCGAGCGCCGTGCAGTCCAGCACCCGCGCGACGCGGTAGCTGCGCACGCTGCCGTCGACGAGGCCGGCGAGATACCAGCTGCCACCCTTCAGCACGAGGCCGAGCGGCGCCACCCGCCGCCGCTTCTCCGCCTTCCAGCTCTGGTAGCGGATCTGGATCAAATGTTCGCGCAGCACGGCGCCGGCAATGGCGCGCAGATGCTTCGGCTCCTCGGTCTCGCCGAACCAGCCGGGTGCGTCGAGATGGAAGCGTTGCTGCATCCCTCTCGCGTTCGGGCGCAGGTTCTCCGGCAAGGCCGCCATCAGCTTGGTTTGCGCCGCCACCATCGCGGCGTCGAGGCCGAGCGCGGCGGCGGGACCGGGCAGGCCGGCCATGAACAGCGCCTCGGCCTCGCCCTGCGACAGCCCGTTCAACCGAACGCGGTAGCCGTCGAGCAGGCGATAGCCGCCCTCGGCGCCGCGATCGGCATAGACGGGGACGCCGGCGGCGGCGAGCGCGTCGATGTCGCGATAGATCGTGCGCACCGAGACCTCATTGGCTTCCGCCAATTCGGGCGCGGTGACCTGCCCCCGTGCCTGCAGGGTGGTGAGGATGGAAAACAGCCGGCTCGCGCGCATCGCCAGATCATACCTGACACAAGATGTCAGGTATAGGCGGATAAGGAGGCCATGCCCCAGACGGCGCAAGGAGACCTGCCCATGACCACCGCTGCACCCACCGACCGTGTCACGCTGTATTACTCGCCGCAGAGCCGCGCCACCGGCACCCGGGTGCTGCTGGAGGAGCTCGGCGCACCCTACGATCTGCACATCCTTAACATGAAGGCGGCCGAGCAGCGCAAGGCCGCCTATCTCGCCATCAATCCGCTCGGCAAGGTGCCGGTGATCCGCCATGGCGACGCGCTGGTGACCGAGCAGGTCGCGATCTTCATCTATCTCGCCGACCTGTTTCCGCAGGCCGGCCTGACGCCGGCGCTGAACGATCCGCGCCGCGGCCCGTATCTGCGCTGGATCGCCTATTACGGCTCGTCGTTCGAGCCGGCGGTGATCGACCATTTCATGAAGCGCGACCCGGCGCCGATCACGCAGTCGCCCTATGCCGATTACGACACCATGCTGGGCGCGCTGGAAGCACAGCTCGCAAAGGGGCCCTATCTGCTCGGCGAGCAGATCACGGCGGCCGACATCCTCTGGGGCATTGCGCTCTCCTGGACCATGATGTTCGGCATCGTGCCCAAAAGGGACGTGTTCGTCCGCTATGTCGAACGCATCACCGCGCGCCCGGCCTTCGAACGGATATCGAGGGCCGATGACGAGATGGCGGCGCAGCATGCAGCGGCGGCCGGCGTGTGATACGATCGACGGATGGTCAAGGAGCTCTACACCACCAACGTCGTCAACACCTTCGTCCGTGTCGCGGAGGATTGCCCCGCGCGCGCCGGCGAAGAGCCGCGGCCCTATGGCGGCAAGCCGACGGTAGGCACGCTGCAATACGCCATGCTTGCCGGCGCGCCCTACAAATACACGTCCGACGACGTCGCCGCTCGGAAAACGCTTCGGCTGGGGCGTTCACGCCGACGCCGAAGGCCGCATCGCGATCTACGCCGTCGACAGCAAGCGCTACCATGCACTCGCCGGCGACCCTGAGATCGAGCAGACGCGCGCGATGCGGAGCAAGCGGGCGTGAGGGGAGTGGCTACAACCGTCATTGCGAGGAGCGATAGCGACGAAGCAATCCATCGGTCCGCATATGCGGTTGGATGGATTGCTTCGCTTCGCTCGCAATGACGTAGCAAAGGCCGAGCGTACCATTAGTTCCGTCATCCCCGCGCAAAGGCTTCGCCTTTGTCGCTGGAGGTGCGAGCTCTTGCGAGCCTCGAAGGATGCACGGCCACCAGCCGGGCCGCCGACCCTTCGAGACGCGCGTTCCGCGCTCCTCAGGGTGACGGTATTGGCAGCGCAGGCCGTCGACCTAAAACCGCGGTGCCCGCTTCTCCGCGAACGCCTTGATGCCTTCCTTGATCTCGTCGCCGCGCATGCTGTCGCGGTGGCGCTGGTCGGCGGCGGCTTCGTCCAGTTCGCCGCGGGCGAATTCGTTGACCGCGCGCTTCATGCCGGCCATCGCCTTCGGCGCATTGCCGGCCAGGATCGTTGCCAGTCTGTCGACCTCCTCGTCGAGCAGGTCGAGCGACACCATCGCGGTGAGGTAGCCGATCCGCAGCATCTCCGGCGCCGAGATCTTCTGCGCGGTCAGGAACAGCATCTTGGCGTTGTCGACGCCGAGCCTCGTGACGTAGCGCTGGATGCCGCTCTTGTAATAGTGCAGGCCGAGCCGCGCCGCCGGCATGAACATTTCCGCGGTATCGACGCCGATGCGGAAGTCGCAGGCGAGTGCGAGGTCGGTCGAGCCGCCATAGACGCCGCCATTGAGCCGGCAGATCGTCGGCACGCTCAGATCCTCGAGGCGGTTGACCACCACCTCGAACGCCGAGCCCGCGCTCTGCTGCTCGTTGGCGCTCACCGCGCGCTCGGCCACCGAGTTGAGGTCGTAGCCGGCCGAGAACGCGCGTCCGGTTCCGGTCAGCACCAGCACGCGGATCGCAGGATCGGCCTCGATCCGGTCGAACAGTCTGACGAGCTCGCCGAGGTCCTCGGCCTGCAGGCGGTTGAGGTGCTTCGGCCGGTTGAGGCGGATCGTGGCGCGTGCGCCTGATATTTCGAGCACGGGTCCGCTGGCAGTGTCGGCCAACTCGGCCATATCGGTCTCCATCATTGATTCTCGAGTTCGCGCCGCTTCGCCTCGGCGTCGATGGTCTCGGCGAGATCGGGATGCCTTGCCATCAACAGGCGGAAATCGACCAGGTCAAGCACCAACAGCTTGGTGACCTTGCTGGTCGAGACGCTGGCGCCCCGCTTGGCGTTGCCAAGCAACGCCATCTCGCCGAAGAACGCGCCCTCGCCGAGCTTCACCTTGCGTCCGGGCAGGTCGACCTCCACCTCGCCGGCGGCGACGAAGTACATGCAGTCGCCATTGGTGTCCTTGCGGATGATCATGGTGCGCGGCGGCAGGTCCATCGTCCGCAGCACCTGGGTGACGTCGGCGATCGCGGCCGGGCCGAGATGCGCGAAGAACGGCACCTTGCTGACGGTCTCCCAGGTTCTCAGAAAATTGTCGCGGCGGGTTTCGGCGGCAAAGCCGGTCGCCAGAATACCGGTCCACAGCCCGAACACGCCGAGGCCCGAGATCATCACCATGGCGGCGACGATGCGGCCGAGCGGGGTGATCGGCACCACGTCGCCATAGCCGGTCGTGGTCAGCGTCACCACCGCCCACCACAGCGCGGCCGGCACGCTGCCGAAGGTCTGCGGCTGGACGTCCCGTTCCAGGAAATATTCGGCGACGGAGGCCAGAAACACCACCATCAGGAAGATCACGAGCACGCTGAGCAGCGGGCCGGACTCCACCACCAGCACGCGCCGGAGCTGGCGCAGGCCGGGGATGCCCGGCACCACCTTCAGCACCCAGAGCACGCCGAGCAGCCATGCGGTCTTCGGCTCGAGGCCGGCGAGCAGCGCCAGCGGCACGGCCAGCGCGCCGATCGCATCGACGATGCCGGCGCTGGACAGCTGGTAGAACCAGAACTTGTCCTGCCGCCGCATATGCCGCACCCGCACCAGCCATTCGAACACGAAATAGGCAAGGCAGGCCCACAGCAGCGCATCGACCCAGTGCGGCACCGCGTCATAGGCCGGCGCCACCGTCAGCAGCGCCATCATCGCGACACCGACGGTGACCGCGACATAGGCTGCCGTGGTCATGTTGCGGCCGGCGGTGGCGGAAACGAAGCGCGTCAAGGCCGGAAGGACGAGCGGCTTGGACATCGGAACGGAGCTTGCCTGTCGCTGAACTGCTGGAATCGAGGCCCTGCGAATGGCGGGGCATGCGTCACAACGTGCCTCTCCCGGTTGAGGCCGTCAACGCGCAGGCTTGCTGCGGCATGATCGCGGCGAAAGTCCGATATGTTGGACGAATGGCCTAACCTTGTTGGCCCGATTTTGCGCCCGCGAATGTGAGAAATCAGACAAATCGTCGCTTTTTCCCGTATATCAGGGATGCTGGGCGACGCGATAGCTATGCGGCGCGGGCAGGCAACCCGGTCAGGAATGAAGCGACTAATAAGGCGATCTTATTCACTTCTTGAGAATTGGCTGGTTTCCGATGGATACCTCACATCTCGCGCAGCACGCCGGCGCGGCCGGCAGTTTCTTCGCATCGATCTTCGTGGTCGCCACGCTGTCGATGCGCACCATGATCCCGCTCCGCGTCTTCGCCATCCTGACCAACATCATCCTGATCGCGACCGCGGTCCCGACCCACAATTACGCGACGCTGATCCTGCATGCCGTGCTGCTGCCGGTGAACACCTATCGTCTGCACCAGATGCTGCAGCTGGTCCGCAACGTGAAGAGATCTGTCAATAGCGATCTGTCGATGGATTGGCTGAGGCCGTTCACGACGGAGCGCAAATTCAAGGCGGGTGAAGTCCTGTTCTACAAGGACGAGAAGGCCGACAGCATGTTCTACATCGTCAGTGGCCGCTTCCGCCTGGTCGAGTCAGGCATCGAGCTGCCGGTCGGCGCCCTGGTCGGCGAGTTCGGAATGCTGTCGCCGTCGAACACGCGAACCCAGACGCTGGAGTGCGTCGAGACCGGCATGGTGCTGTCGGTGACCTATGACCAGGTCGAGCAGCTTTACGTCCAGAACCCGGCGTTCGGCTTCTACTTCCTGCGTCTGTCCAGCGCCCGCCTGTTCCAGAATATCGCGACGCTCGAGCAACGGCTCGCGCAGCACGCCACCCCACAAGTGGCGGAGCCGAAACCTGCATGAGCCCGGTGACGAGTTCTGGAGGCGCCGCAGTGCCGGATGACGACAGTCTGCTGGCTTCGCTTCGCTATCTCTTCGCCGACATCATCGGTGACGAGGACGAGGGGCCGCCGGTGCTGCCTGACGCCTGCCCGGACCATCTGGGGCCGGCCGTCACCGAGGCCATCGATCTATTGATCGCCTATCAGAGCACGAGCTACGCCCAGCTCTATATCGACCGGCTCAAGCGCTTCGTCGGCCGCCGCGGCGTTGACGATGCGCTGCTTGCCGAGATCGCGCGGCTGATGGCCGAGCGCATGGCCTATGAGGACGCGATCCGCATCGCCCAGCTCAAGCTCGGCGAAGTCCATGCGGCGGGTGGCCTCGCGGCGCGCTCGGTCGACGACGTCAAGAAGCTTCGCCTCGACGAGTTGATCGATGCCCTGCCGGCGATGGTCGCCGATCCGGTGCTTGGCGTGCTCGATCAGTTCGGCTGGCGCCGTCGCCGGGTCTCGATCCGCTTCAGCGCCAACAACCGCTTCAGCGTTCGCCGGCTCAGGATCGAGGCCGGCCTGAAGCGCTGGAGGCTGTTCTCGGGGCGCTATGCCAAGGAGCGTGCCTGGGTCGAGCGCTGGCTGCACATGATCGACCGCAGCTTGACCAAGCAGCCGGGCGCAGCCTCAGCTGTCGTAGAGACCGCGACCATGATCCAGGGCTACGGCGATCCCTATCGACAGGGCATCGCGGACTGGCATGTGATCATCGACGGGCTGGTCAAGCCGACCTTCGATGGCGTGCTTGCGCTTCCCGATCTTGCCGATGCCATCACCGAGGCCCGCGATGCCATCATGCCCGATCCGCGGCAGGCCGCGCTGAAGCGCAAGATCGCCGAGATTCGCGCGCGGGCGCCGGCAAATCCATCACCGTCATCCTGAGAGCCTGACCGAAAAAGAAAGTTGAGTGATTTCAGCCCGTTGTGATTCCTTCGTGTTTGCGAAGACTCGAGGGAGCACAACATGTGTTGGACCGAAATCACCCGAGAACAATATCGGCGCGACGGACTTCGTTATGCAAGCGACACGACGGATGCGGAGTGGAAATTGATCGAGCCGTTGATGCCTGCGCGATGTCGGCGCGGCCGTCCGCGCGAGATCAATCTGCGCATGATCATGAACGCAATCCTCTACATTGGAGCCAGCGGCTGCCAGTGGCGGGCGCTGCCGAAAGACTTCCCGCCATGTTCGACGGTTCAGTATTATTTTTACAATTGGCGCGGGTCTGGTGTGTGGCGCAAGATCAATGACGCTCTGGTCCGGCGCATGCGAGAACGGCAAGGACGCAACTCCACTCCAACGGCAGGGATTATCGACAGCCAGAGTGTGAAGACCGCGGAAAATGGCGGTCCGAGCGGCTTTGACATGGCCAAGCGGGTCAAGGGGCGCAAGCGTCATATCGTCACCGATACCGAGGGGTCCTTGCTGGCTGTGCAGGTGCATCCCGCCAACCTTCAAGACAATCACGGCGCAGTCCCGCTGCTGCGGATCATTGGCCGCCTGTTCCCCAGCCTGCGCCACATCTTCGCCGATCGCGTCTATCGTGGTCCAAAGCTGCTCGATGCCATCGCAGATCTGGGTCCATGGACGATTGAAATCGTCACCCGCTCGCAGAGCGTTGGAACGTTCAAAGCCGAACCTCGACGTTGGGTCGTCGAGCGTACGTTTGCCTGGTTCGGCCGCAATCGACGGCTTGCCAAAGACTTCGAGGCAACCATCGCCAGCGCCGAGGCATGGGTTCATATCGCAAGCATCCGCCTGCTGTCCCGTCGACTGGCCAGAGCCTGAGATCTCAAGGACCTATTTTGAGTCAGACTCTGAGGAGCGAGCACTTGCGAGCCTCGAAGGATGCGCGGCCCGACTGGTGGCCGTCGACCCTTCGAGACGCGCGAAGACGCGCTCCTCAGGGTGACGGGGCACGCGTGCAACGGTTGGCTTTCCGCGAAGCCTACTGCTTGATGTGCGGCGGCTCGTCGTAGCCGTGGCGGCTGGAATAGAACAAGAGGCCCATCAGGCCGACGCCGACCACGATCAGGAGCGCAATTCCGATCGTGAACAGGACGATGCCATAGGCCGGCACCGGAGCGTCTACAGTGAGCCCTTGATAGGCGTAGGCACCGACGGCGGCGAGAAGCACCAGCAGGCCGATGCTGATTGCAATGCGCATGCATAGCTGCCTTTGCTGCGGGCCAAGAGACGGGCAGGTTGCAGCACGGCAGGTTGCGCTGATTATCCCACCGCAGCGGTGACCTTGGCCAACGCCTGCTGTCCGGCTTCGGTGAGCTCGGAAAGCGTCGTCCTGCCGCTCCTGGCGCATTTGATGATGTATCGGGCAACGCGCCTGCGGGTGTCATGTTCCTCGCCGTGAAGCGCGCCGGCGCAGACGCGGTCGAGCGCAAAGTTCATGGCAGCGAGCGTACCTGAATCAAATCGTTCCTCGATCATCGCAGCTCTCCCATCGCAACTCTCTTGAGGCGCGCGGCTATTTGCGGAACGTCAGCGACTCGCTGATCTCCATCACGGCCTCGCTCTGTCTCGCTTTCTTCATCAACGTTTCGCGTTCCCGTCCCGGCGGTAGCTTGCGTGCTGCAATGCGGGAATCTTCGGCGAATTTTTGCAGGCGATCCTCGAACGATCCGGGAGGCCGTGACCTGTTGCGCTTCTTCTTGATCATGCTGCCTCCGAGCTGGAACCAGCGATATTAGGCATGTTCCCGAAACGTCGTCGTTAACCCATGACATCGGGTTGAACGAAATCGTCGTCAGGACCGCAGGAACGATCTCCGGCGCCATACGTAAAACCCGCGCGTTCGCTGCCTTGCTCCCCGAAAGGCAGTGAACCACTCCGGTGACGGGCCTCGGCGAATTGATCGCCGGGGCCCGCATATCCTTGGAGAGAGGGCGCTGGCGCACCCGGCCGAGTCGCGCGCTCAAACCGCTCCGAAGACCTGCCCGCGAAAATGGAACGCGCCAAATGACGCGGGATCCGAAATTGACCGGCGTTTTCGCTGTGCAGCAACTGCGGCAATGCGGCAGGAACGATGACCCTACGCCATCGTTGGACCTCGGAGATCGATGGAGAACTGATATGGCGATGGACGAGAAGGAGATCGGAAACCTGATCGGCAGCGACAAGGTCGAGGGTACTGCGGTCTATGGATCGGACGAGCGCAAGATCGGTACGATCGAGCGGGTGATGATCGACAAGAAAAGCGGACGGGTATCCTATGCCGTGCTCGGCTTTGGCGGCATCCTCGGGCTCGGCAACGACCATTATCCGCTGCCCTGGCAATCGCTCAAATACGACACCAGGCTAGGCGGCTATGTCACCGGTGTGACCGAGAGCCAGCTGCGCGGCGCGCCGAAATACGGCAGCGAGCGGGACTGGAATTGGGCCGATATCGGCACCACACGCGCGGTAAACGACTATTACGGCGTGCCGCTCGTTTGAGCGGCGAAATCCACAAGGCATCGCGCTTCACGGGCGACCGCCCGGGTAGCTGAGTTGTCCGGCGCTTGAAGACGTACCCGTTACGTCGTCCGGCGTCTGTACACTAGTGAACAGACGTCAAGAGCGGTGCAATGTAACATACGTTATTGAAAACGGCCCGGCAGTTACCCGATTAAACAGGCGGGGAGATCAATGTCGTTGGCGTCGCTAGTCCGGAAGCTGGAGCAGTTTGTACGGCTTTCGCCGGTAGACCATGTCATTCTCAATCGCGCGTCGACCGAGCGCGTCCGGCATTTTGGCCCGCGCGTCGATATCGTCCGTGAAGGCGAGAAGCCGAAGGATGTCCACCTGATCCTGTCCGGCTGGGCCTGTCGCTACAAGCAACTCGAGGACGGAAGGCGTCAGGTGGTGTCGTTCTTTCTGCCCGGTGACATTTGCGACGTGAATGTCTTCATCCTGCGCGAGATGGATCATTCGATCGGCACCATCACCGCAGTGTCGATCGCCGACCTCTCGCGCGAATTCTTCGACAAGGTCGCAGCCGGACATCCGCGTATCGTGACCGCGTTCTGGTGGGAGACCCTGGTCAATGCGGCGATCCAGCGCGAATGGACCATGAGCCTCGGCCAGCGCACGGCGCTGGAGCGGATGGCCCATCTGCTCTGCGAGATCTGGCTTCGCCTGCGTCTCGCCGGCCTGACCCAGGGCGACAGCTGTGACTTCCCGCTGACCCAGGGCGACCTCGCCGACGCCACCGGGCTCTCGAAGGTGCACGTCAACCGAACCTTACAGGAGCTGCGCGCCGACGGCCTGATCGTGCTCAAGGGAAAGACCCTGGCGGTGCCCAAGCTCGACCGGCTGATGCGTGCAGCCCTGTTCAACCCGAACTACCTGCACATGGATCACGAGGGACGGCAGCTCGATGCCGTCCCGGTGTCGCCGGATGCGGTGGCGGGGTGATCGGCGCGTCATTCGGGGGAGGCGCAACGCGTTGTCCTCGGCGGTGCAGGCAGGGTCGGGCGCGTCCCAACGGACTGCCCGCGAGTGCCCTAACCAGACGGCACACCGGATTCCCGGTGCTGTCCTAGCTAGGACACTTGCAGATGGGAACTAGGACCCCCCGCCGTGACTTACATAGGTGAATGCGGTCCACCCGAGAAGGCTGCTGCCATGTTCATACCGGATCACTGGGACGCAGTGGATTACAGCTTCATCTGCTTTGCCGGAGCGTCGTTAATCGCTCTCGTCGCCAGCGTGAGCTGGCTCCTGATGGGGTGATGGATCACCCACCAACCTGATGGACGAACAGGACCTTTGGTCTCAGCTAGTGCTCACTAGCTGGGGCCGTTTTTTACTCCGGTGCTACTCGGCCTTGTTGGGGGGCGTCTGCTGCTGCGTTGAAAAGGTAAGCTTCAAATCCTCAGAGCGTTCGTAGAACAGATAGATGGCACCCAGTACGAACGCCTTGGCGCTTTGCTTTGGAAATTTAAACGGCCCCAAACAGGGGGCCGCCAACCCGTCCCGGAGGCGGGTTTTCCTCCAGCAGTCGGGGGGCTACCTGTCTGGCTGGGGGCCCGAAACAGAACTCGCTGCCAAGCCGATTGTTCCAGTAAATGTTCGCGATCTGAATAAATAGGAACAGATCGCGATCCACAGGAAGTTATGGGGCTAGAACATTTTGCTGAGCTTCCAGGTAGTCCTACCGAGAACAACGGCGGCTAAGCATCGGTTGCTATTCGCTTAATCCGAACTGGGACACCCTCAAATTCAACTTGGGAGACGGGGGCTTAAATGCGGACAGCACCGGATTCCCCGCCTGAATCGGGCGAACCAGCGACCCCGGCACCGGAGGTTTCACGGCGCCGAGGGTCGCTACTCCCGATGGGCTTGGGGGCTAAGGTCGGGAGCTCCGAGTCGACTCTCCATGTTCCGCTTCGTTCCAGGCGGCGCCTCCCAATTCCTGTCCGCTTGTGTCCCAATCAAGACAGCCGCTGAAATTGCCGGCGGAAAGAATCTTCCAGGACATAACCTGTGTTATCGAACGACGTTTGATATCGTACTCAGATATTTCGTCACCGCACGGCCCCTGGCACATACCGGTGATGAGAGCCGCATCGCTCCCGCTCAACCCAAGCAGGGAGCAGCGCCATGCAAACGCGGCGTCGTTTCAAGCAGACCGAAACCCTACAACAAAGGCTCGCGGAGTTCGCGGCCGAAAACCTGAAGCGGGCGAGCAACATGCCTGCCGGGGTCGAACGCGACAATCTGATCAAACGAGCCCGTCAGGCAAACGCGGCCGCTCACATCGATGAGTGGATCAGCTCGCCCGGCTTGCAGTCGCCGAAGTGATCACGGCATGTCGCTTCAATCGACCCCGGACCCAGACGTTCCGCTTTAGGAACAGTCCCAGCGCGCCGGACGTTTCCATTTCGGTGATTGGACGATCGCCAAACTGCGCGCGGCATACCTGCGATCTCTGGAGCAGGGCCCGCGCGCTCTTCATCGGAGGCCGAAATGCAAATCGGGTTCTTTGCCGGGTCGTTTGTCCTCCTTGTGGCTTTGATCTATGCCACGCTGAACTGTCACTATCGGGACAGACGAAAAGACAAGATCACCGACCAGATGGTTCGCGATCGGTTCAGCCCCGACGAGACCTGATCAATTCCGACTGCCCGATCTGCCGCGGTCCGGGATGGGTCTGTGAGAACCATCCGCACCTTGCCTCGATCCAAATGGCTGCATCTGCGGGGCGGGCGCGAGTGCAATATTCTTAAGTGATACGGATCAGGAGATTGAACAGCCCGACACCTCGAAGCCGATCGAGGAGCCGGGCTGAAATTTTCAAGTGGCTCTTGCACGCCTGCGTCAATCTGTCAGGGCGAGCGGCAGCTTCAACTGGATCGCTCCTGCCCTCAGGCTGCTTCGGCGTTCACCGCGGACACCGCGATCGAACTCAGCGTCTCGTCGGTCTTCTTTTCTTCGTTCAAGGTCTGATCGAGCAGTTTGACGGCATCCGGCATCTTGAGCTTGTCGGCCCAGGCTTTGAGTGTGCCATACCGCGAAATCTCATAATGCTCGACCGCCTGGGCGGCAGCAAGCAGACCCGCGTCCAGCGCGGGCGCGTCCGCGTACTCTTCCATGATCTCCTTGCCCTCGTCGAGGATGCCTTCGATGGCATCGCACTTCTTGCCGCGCGCAGGCTTGCCAAGGGTCTCGAAAATCTTTTCGAGGCGTTCGATCTGGCCTTCGGTCTCGTCGTGATGCTTCTCGAACGCCGCGCGGAGCTTGTCCGACGCAGCCGCCTTGGCCATCTTTGGCAGCGATTTGTAGATTTGCTTCTCGGCGTAATAGATGTCCTTGAGCGTATCGAGGAAGAGGGCACTGAGGTCTTTTTCTGCCATGGTCGGCTCCTTGGAAATACGGGTGCAGATCAACCCCTCCAACATACGACTCTGATCGCCGTTTCCTATTCTGACCGATGCGGCCCGCCGGAACGAGCCGATCGCTTCCGCCCTTGCGCGGCAGAAGATCGTGCCGCGCGACCGTTAAGTGCACTTTGTAACATAGCGAATCAGCATCGCCGGCCTTGCGCGAACGATCGCGATTGCGCGGTCGAAGGCGGCCAGGCACGTGGCTGATCTGTCGCAAGGCGGCTCAGGAACGAAGTCTTCCTGCTCTGGTTGACCGGTCTCTCAATGATGGAGATCCACGATGGATTGGAATCGGGTTGAAGGAAACTGGAAGCAGATGAAGGGGAAGGTGAAGGAGCAATGGGGCAAGCTGACCGATGATGACCTCGACGTCATCGCCGGCAAGCAGGACCAGCTCGAAGGCCGTCTCCAGCAGCGATATGGCTACGCCAAGGACCGAGCCCAGAAGGAGATCGACGACTGGTACGGCCGCCAGAAGTGGTGAAAGCAAAAGCCCCGCACGCGCGGGGCTTTCTTCTGGTGAGACTGATCTGCGCCGGACGGACTACTTGGCTTCCGGGACCCAGGTCGTGCTCGCCTTGTCATACTTGAAGCCTGGCGCCGACTTCAGACCGTCCTTGGTCTCGTTCAGGGTCAGCCACCATTTGTTATCCTTCTTCGCCGTCTTCACGGCGTTGAACGGAACGATGACATCCTTCTCTCCCGCCCCGAGGAAGCCGCCGACACCGATCACCAGGCCGTTGACCTTGCCGGACTTGTCGACCAGAACATCATCGATGTCGCCGATCTTGTTTTCCTTCGGATCGTACACCGACTGCTTGTAATAGTTGGTCACGGTCCAACTCTCGGCTGGAGCGGCCGACATCGTATCTGCGGCATGCGCCGCAGTCATCACTCCCGCCGCAACGATACATCCTGCAATGAGCTTAATCATTGTGTCTCCTCCATATGAGAAATTGTAACCTCACGCGTGTGGAGAAGTTCCTCGGCCGCGCGGATGCGAGACGTGCATCGCTGGCGGTCAGGACCTATGAAGTGCGTTGCAAGTCGAAGATGACCGGCAGGCCCGCTGCGCCGGAGAAGTCGGGGCTCTCATTCTGAATCAAGGCCAAGCAGCGTCCTCCTGTGCGTCGATATTTTTTTCACATCCATCACCTGACCGACAAGCGCGATGAGAACGGGCGAAGAGCGTCCCGACAGTCATGCTGCCCGGAAAGAGGCGACTGTCATGGCAGGGAAGATGTTGCAGGACGTCGACGGCAAGCTGAAGCCGGGTCACGACTGGCAGATGGAAGTCACTGACGAATTGTCCAAGCCGCTTTTCCGGTTGGTCATCTCAGCTCGGCGGCCGCGCTGAACATCATGTCGGGGTGAATCACGCGGCGAGCTACAGCATGGCTCCGGAAAAAGGATCGCGCCTTCGGTATTCGACTAAAGGTGAAGCCAAAGACCCCTCCAAAGACCTGTTGGGCTACGATCAATCCCCGGCTTGAAACGCCAATTTCAAGCCGGGCCCTTTCCATGCGGACGTCTTCGTGAGATCGCCTCCTCGCCGTCAATGAAGATGGCCGATCAGGTAGATGCCGCCGCCTACGACGATGATGGCCGGCACGATCCAAAGGATGATGACGGCCATCGCTTCCTCGTCTGCTAGTTGGAGCTGCAGACCTTGACGCTCTTCATGCCGGTCTCGGCCTCGGAGCGTGTCTTGTAGATCGTGCCTGACGGACCGACGACGGTGGTCGTCGTGTCGGTCGGCTTCTTGTCGACGATCGTGCATTTTTGCGTCTTCACGTCCTGCACGACGTAGAATTCGTCCGCTGCAAATGCCGGCGCGACGAAAGCGGCAAGCATCGATGCCGCAACAATTGCCTTAACGTTCATGTTGTCTCCTCCAATAGCCGTGTGAGACGGCGAAGGTGGAACGAGAAAAAATGGCAATGGTTCCTGGAGTCGAACCCTTGCCGGATCATCTCGAGCTTGACCGGAGTCGCGGCCTTGAGCCGCTTCCCTGGAGGATCGCCGAAGGGGCGGCCACCGCCAGGAAACGTCCGATAGGAACGGTCCGGTCGTTTGCGAAGTTAAGCGGGTGTTGTTCGTGGGAGGATTCGATGATGACTGCTGCGCAGTGCGATCAATTCGCAGGGCAGTACAGAAGCCTTTCTCAAGCGGGCGGCATTTCCAAGGATCGAGAATTTGTTCTGAAGAACATCGCCAGAAGCTTTAAGGGTCTAGCCAGCCAGCTGGACAGGCTGGCCGCCCTCGCGAGAGACGAGGCAAGCCAGGCCGCGTCAATTGTTGGCCCGAGATGACGCGGCGGGTCGAGAAAAAGGCCGCGCAGAAAAAGAAAGTCAGGAAAGACGGCTTCGAGTTGCTGGCCGGGCGGTAGATGTTGTCCGAAGCGTTCGCTGCTCAGCGTTCGCTGCTCAGACCCGGCGTCGCCAGGAGAACGAGTTGGATCGTATCGACCTCGTGCTTCTCGTCACGTCGCTGCTGTTATTGTTCACCGCGGCGCTGGTCGTCGTCATGTCCGAGGCGCCTTTTTAACAGCCACTCCATTGATGGAAAACTTGGCCTGGCGTGCCCGCTCGCGCCGAGCCGTTTCTTTTGCGTGCGCGCTTGAGGGAGACACAGCATGGATCGTTAACCGAGTGAAGCCGCCACATAAGGCGGCCACACCGTCCGCGCTGTTCGGCTTCCTGCGCCAGTTTGCTCCATTCGGCAGCGGCGCGGAGCCATGCTTCCTTGTCGAGGGGACTAACGGCGCGTTCCGCTTGCAGCCGGTACTCTTCGGCCTGTGCGCGGAATCGTGCGATCTCTTGATGATCGGACATGCACATCGGAAGTTGGAAGTTCAAGCGCACAACGCGGCCAGGCTGAATAATGCCTGGCGACGTTGGCACTCAAACTGGAAACTGCAATCCTCCAGCACAAGGGATACGGCCGAGACTCGGCAAAGTTGCTATTCCAAAAGCGGTACTCAAGGTTCGCAATGTCGGAGCCGCGAACGCGCCGTTACGAAACCGCAACGCGGCTTTGGTCAGATTGTCGTCGGCTTAGCCTGCGGGGCAGACCACCAGTGCTAGTCAGGCGGGGTCACTCCGTTACGTGGCCGAGTGCCCGCTCGGGCGCCGGCGCACGCCGGAAGAATTCGCAGCGCGGGGCTATTCGGGTAGCGAGAGCCCGGGAGAAGCCAGCCATGCAGTCATGTGAGCAGCGGCATCGTGTTGCCGGGCTTGCTCCAATACAGCCTCTTTCTCGATCCCCGGAGGCAGCTCGTTGGCGCGCTGCCTCAGCTGTTGCGCTTCGAGATTCAATCTCTCTTCAAGGGACAAAACCTGCTTAACGCGCCGTCGTTGCTGCTTCATCTCTGCTCTTTCCCACAACGCAAAATGACTGACCTAAAAACGGGAGTCATAACGCCGCGGGATCGGCCGGGTTCCTGGGATTGCGAATCGGGCTTGGCGGCGGCGCCCAGTGCCCGCTCGACCTCATCGGCCAGCGCGCGGTGACGCGCTGCGAGTTTGGCGAACAGCCCTTTCTTTCAGATGCGTGGATCGACCCTGGCGGATGAATGCCGCGAGAGAACGGAGCGGTGCCGCACGAATGCGGACAAGGCACGGTGCGGATAAGGCACGGAGCGAATTCGATGCAGCAACATGGTTGGACCTCGCCGCCGATTGGCTGAAGCTGGCCGAAGCCCTGGAGCAGGAGGACGGCCCGCCATGGAAACAGTAAGGCCGCCTCATGCCACCGCGCCGGGTCGGGATGCTCATCGCTTGCCGGGATGTTTCGCCACAGTCGCCTTGGCCCTGGCGATCGCCTCTTGAGTGCTTTGGAAGGTCTGCGTTCTAATCGTTGGGCCGCCGGCAAGGGGTGTGATTTCAACCAAATAGCCGCCGCCTCGTTGTTCGACGATGACTAGTCGATGCCCTTGATACTCGATCTCGTCGACTGGCATTTTCAAACTCGTCATCGGTCGGCGCCTTCCGAAAGGCTGCTCGGCGCCGCGAGGTACGCCGCAGCACCGGGCATTCCTCCGGAGGTGCTTCGTGCTGAGGAGCCGGGAGGTTTTGATTCGACTCTGCGGGGTGCGGTTCGTTCCAAGAGGATCTATTGCGAAGGCCCCGGATCATGTCGCAGCTTGTATCGATGTTTCAGGCGCTCTTCAGTCGTCCGCACGGCATAATGGATACGATCGAGATCGGCACCTTCCCTCGCGCTTACGACGAGCGTCCATGTGACGCCGGCATGTTCGAGATGAACCGAGACCACATATTTAGCGCCGGGAAAGGCTCGAATTTCCTGCAGGGCAGTCAACTCCAGGTCCTTTGCCAAAATCAGCGTTTTGACCACCGTAGCGCTCCCGGCCAGATGGGGAATCAACTGGTGGTAAAAACGCATGTTCCTTCTGCGCCTCGAAGCGACGGAATGACGCCGGCGCCCCGACGCGGTCGCAGTCAGGACATTCGGCCGCAAGGATAGGCTACGTCGATTCACATAGGTGATTTCCCGAACATGAATTCTCCCCGATGATTTCGAGCGCTGGGGAGGAGGGCGAAGCTGTTTCATTTCGTATTGTTTGAAACCCAGTAGGCCGTTGATCTCACAGTCAGCGGCCTTCTTGTTGAGGATATTCAAACCAGGAAAGGCGCGAGCCGCACCGGTAGCCGGTCATCCGCTGTCGTGTGCATCGCGATAGGCCGCACCGTACGGACTAAGTCGGCAGGGTCGGCAGGCCTGCTAGGCGCCAGAAAAAGAAAAGCATGCCGATGCCCTCTTCACTGCTGCTACACTGCTCCAAGCAGAACCCAGCGGGGTCTCAGCTCGGTGACCTCAGGCCGGGCGAAGTCAGCCACTCGGTCAGATGGGCGGCTGTCTCGTCCTGCCGAGCCTTGCGAAGCAGCGACTCGCGCTCGCGGCCGAGAGGGAGGGCTTTCGCCGTCTCACGCAGATCGTATGCCTCTTGGGTGAGCCGCAGTTCCAACGATTGGGTTTGAGGCACGCGACGACGCCGTTTGGTCATGGCGCTGCTCCCTTGTTTTGCAGGCGGGAGCACGACAGTCTCTCAGCCACCGACGCCTACGGGCTACGCCTCGGCCGGTGATGTGTGCAAACGGTTCGGTTCAGGAAAGGTTGCTATAAGTCGGAAACCGGACTCACAAGTCCGTGAGATCGATGGCGGCGCGTATCCAGGTGTCGCGCCTTATTTGCTGACAGGTTTGACTTCCAACGTAACCGCAACTTCGAGAAACGGCGGATCGCCGTCGTCTCGGACGTGGATTGCGACGTGGCCTTGCAAGTGCCGATGACCGAGATCGCGAGCAATCACCCCAAGCGTTTCCAACGCCTCTCGCTTCGCTGCTTCCCGGCTCGGAAATTCCGCGCCGGTCTCATCGACCGAGGTCCCGCCATCGTCGAGGAAGTCGAAATAAAATCGTGGCATAATGAGAAATGTGCGGAACCAAAGGAGGTTCCTAATTTTTTCTCGCGCCCTCGAAGGTTGCGAGAGGCAGTCCCTCCTCATTCCTGACTGTCAGCGTGCGTCCGGTTAGCGCGGCAATCCGTCGACCGATGTCGAGTGCAGTTTCCTCGTCTGTCAGATCGAGAACGATGACAGATGTTGAGGAAAGGCCGGCGCCCGAAACCGCGAAGTTGGCAGGTCTTTTCTCGTACATGACTATCTCGGCGGCTGCAGTCCGGGCGAGGAGATCCACTCGTCCAGATGCGATGCCGTATCGGCCTGCCGCGCCCTGCGGAGCAGGTCCTCTTTCTCGGCGCAAGGGGGCAAGAGGGCAGCATCCTCGCGCGCTTCCTGTGCGTAGGAGGTCAGCCGCTCTTGAAGAGTTAGTATTTGCTTGAAACGACGCCGCTCTGTCATGGCGCAACTCCCCTTGCCGGGCGGGAGCGCAACTGGCGTTCTCATCACTGATAGATGCCGATGGCGGGGCAGTGATGGGGGAAGTAGATTCCTCTTATGTCGGGTTGTCGACTTAATTCTTCGCGGACAGCGATAAAGAATTAGGAGCTGGTTCGCTTCAGCAACTCGTAACACTCGCACGAATGACGCTGCAGGGCGAGGCGATTGAGTATTTGCATTTTCCCGCGCGAATAAGTGATCGTTCCCTTCTTTTGAAGGGTTTTGGCGGTATCCGTGATCGTGGTGCGGCGCACCCCGAGCATCTGGGAGAGCAATTCCTGTTTGAGATCGAATTGGTCGCTCTCTGCCCGGTCAGCAGTATGGAGCAACCAGCGACAGAAGCGCTCCTCGACGAGGTGAAGCGAGTTGCAGGCGGCAGTGATCCGGGCCTGATCGAGCAATACGTCAGCATTCTTGAGGCATAATTCCGCCAGCACGGCACTGCTTGCCAGGACCTCCCGGAAGTCTTTCATCGAAATCCTCAAGGCTCGCACGGGCAACTGCGCGACGACCCGGACCAGCGACATTTGTGAGCCAAGGCCGGCGCGGGCACCGATCAAGCCTTCCCTCCCGACGACGGAGGTCTCAGCCATCCGCCCGTCACTCAGGACAACCAGGAGCGAGAGCATGCCCGATAGCGGGAAGTAAGTGTCCCTGACTTCCTCGTGCTCGTTCTGGATGACTTTGCCCTGAGCGAACTCCACGACATGCAACTTCGCGGTCATCGATTGCAAGTCCCGAGGAGGGAGAAGTGCCAGGAGTTCGTTGCGAAGCGGATTGTCCATGCTGCGCACCTTTCGCCCGATCGGTCGGGCAGGTCCGCAGTGGGTAGGCAACGCTCCGAAGGCGTCCCACGGAATAGGATATGGAGAATCAAATCAGGCCGGACCGATCCGTTCCAATGGTTCCTATTGTAAGACATCCGCCATGACCATCGTTGCGCAGGGGCAGCGTGCTTTTTGAATCTGGCCGGCGCCGAGCGGAGCTCCATGGGTGCGATCGGCACCCGCCTTTCCCTGCGCCCTCTGTGTGAGGAGGGCGGTCGAGATGCAAAGCTCGGGCGAATCATGTCGCGAGAATGCGAACGTATGGCTCACTGGCCGTGCCACACATTCGGTGCCGTCCCTGCGAAAGCAAGGACCCATAACCACAAATAGTTATCGTTGAACGACGCCGGAACGACGATTCCCGTTCACAACATCCGCCGCGGCGTATGGGTCCCTGCTTTCGCAGGGACGACAGTTGTGTATGTGGCGCAACCAACGGCAAGCCTCACCCGTTCGCGGTCTTCACCACCACGAGATTCTCGTCCGCTGCCGGCGGGTGGCGCTTGAGGTGATCGCGGCGCAGCGCGATCTCGTCGCGGACCAGCTCGTAGCCGAGCTTGAATGTGTCCATCCCGTCGCCGGAAACAGTGCCGTCGCGCAGGCCGATCACCGCGCCGCGCAGGATCGCCTCGAGCTCGTCCTGCAATGCGTCGAGGTCGTCGGCGCAGGTGGTATGCGCGACGCGCTCGCCGATGTCGAGGATCCGGCCCGCCAGTTCGCTGGCCTTCTCCGGCGCGACGCGGGTGATCTTGGTGTAAATCGCGGCGAAGATCGAGCCGATGATGCTGAGCGCGGCCGCGGCGAGATACATCACGTCGCTGTAGCGATCCATGAACGACTTGGTGTCGTCGTTGATGTATTCGGCCGCGCCCTGATGCGCGACGATGAAGGCGTCCTTGTCGGTCGCCGCGGGCTCGATCTTGGAGGCGAAGCCGTCGTCGAGCACGAGCTCGGACTTGTTCTCGTAGACGATGCGCGCGAGCTCGGCGGCCGTCGTCGTGGACATCGAGGATTGCGCCACCAGCAGCCATTCCAGCCCGATGGTGTCGACCTCGTCGTCGGGAATCGCCGGCGCGGATGACAGCATGCCGGTCGAGACGGTTTCCTCCGATATTGCCGGGTATTTGCGCGCCAGCGCCTTGGCCGCGTCGATCGCATTCAAAGTGAAGCCGCCGGAGCGCTTGGCATATTGCTCGTAGGCCTTGTCCTTGACGATCTTCGAGGCATGCTCGATCGCAACCACGGCGCCAAAACCCGAAGCGAACAGTTTGTCGAACGGCGTGTTCGGCGGCGCCTGCTGCACTCGCTGCGCCGCATCCGGGCTGTCGGAAATCTCCAGCGCGCCGCGGACGAAATTCACGCTGTTCTCGCCGTCGCCGATCACCGCGATCCGCTTCTTCTTGAGCTCCGCCAGCGACTTGATCTTCTTGCCGCCGGGGCTGAGCACCAGCACCACATCATGCTCGAGGATCGCGACGGCGCGGGCGCGCGGCGGCACCTTTGCATCGGTGCGCAGGATGGCAAGCGTCGCGTCGCGGCGATCGAACTGCGCCAGCGCCTTGGCGTTGTCGGGGTTCGGCGCGATCTTCAGCCGCAGCCGCGACGAATTGGCCTTCAGCACGGCCGCGAGCTTGGCGGCGAACCTGGCCTCCGGGCCATTGGCATCGCCGACCGCGAACACCAGCGTTTCCGAATCGCGCAGCCAGAGGCGGCCGCCGACCACGGTGATCGCGCTCAAGAGCAGCGTCAGCAGGGTGAAGATGATGATCTGCGCACGGTTGCTCTTGGCGACCGGTGGGCGTGGCCGTGGCGGCATCGGCGAAGGCGCGGGGGCTTCGGCGCTCATGGCTTATCACCTGGCTCATCACCCGTCCGGGACGGCCCGCCGCCCGCAATCCAATCGGCGCCGCGCTGCCCGGTGAATCCGTAAATGACTATAAAAGAAAGAAAATTTTCTATGCTGCCGACGATATACCTCCCCGGAGGGAATGCAAACCGGCCCGCCGGCCGTAACCTCAATCTCGGTTGGTCTGCGCCGCGATGCCACATGACCATCGCCACTATCGACGCCCCAACCCAGATGTGATTTTCGAGAGAGCCGCAGGTGCATTCCGCCGCCGGAGATGTCATAAATGAGACACGCTTGGTTTTGCGGAATTGTGCTGACGGCCTGACCCGGATTTCTTGCAATCACATTCACCGAAGTAAAAGGGCGTCAGCTTGTTGTTTCCTGCCATGTCATCGTCGGTGTCGGTTGGTGCCCTGGTGGGATGGATGTTGCTTCTCACGGCGAAGCACATCATCGCCGACTTCATGCTGCAGAACGCCTGGATGGCGATCGGCAAGGACCAGAAGACCGGCTGGGCCAAGCCGCTGCTCGCGCATTGCCTGATCCATCTCGCGGTCGCGCTGGCGCTGATCCTGGTGGTGGCGCCGCGGTTCTGGTACGTCGCCTTCATCGACTTCGTGATCCACATCATCGTCGATCGCTGCAAGGGCATCTGCGCCTCGCATTTCGGCGTGACGCTGGAGTCCGGTCATCCCTGGTTCTGGACCCTGATCGGGGTCGACCAGGCGCTGCACCACCTCACCGGATTCGCGCTGTCGATCTACATGGCCGCGAACTGAGCGGCTGACGGACGGCTCTTCCTTCATTTCGAGTAACCGACCACCCGCTTGCGCGGGGCGGATGTGATTCGCGTGCAACGGGCAAGCCTCTCCGGGGACGACCGGGGGCCGTGGTTAACCTTTCGTTAGAGGATTGCGCGGCATCTTCCCGATCGAGGGGGATTTGCAAATGTTTTCAAGCCGCGACGCCTTCGAGAACGATGCCTGCCCAGTTGCGGACGACCTGCTCGGCCAGATGTACCGCGCCAATCCCAACGGGCTTTCGCTGCTGGTTGCCAATGTCGCGCCCGATGACAGGGCGAGGCTGGCGCTGTTCTGCTATCGCCGCAGCCATCTGCACGCACTCGCGGTGGCGATTGCGTCGAGCTGCAGCGAGTGGGAGCTGGTGAATTTCGGCGGCCGTGTCGGGTCGACGCTCTACGCGCTGTCGCGTGAGCCGGCCCGCGTCGCGACCGTGTCGCATGGCGGCCGCAAGCCGATCACGCTGTCGACCAAACCGTTGTCGACCTTCGCGCCCGTCGTCGATGACGAACTCGACGACGAGGACGTCAGCGAGACGGTGACTGTGACGGCCTAAGCCTGGCGCGCACTCAGTTCGGCTGCGCGCTCGGAATCAGCGGCAGCCCGTGGCGGCGCCGCGCCATCGCGCATTCTGCGTCGCCCGGCTGGCAGGTCCGGCACACATCCGGCCGCACCGCATAGACCACGCAGCGGGTTGCCTCTCCGATCTTCCCCGACAGCGCCGAGCAGCGGTCGCCCTCGCAGCGCATGCCTGATTGTCGCGCATTGACGAATTGCGCCGGAATCAGATCGAGCTGCGCGTCATCCTCGATCGTGAAGCGCGGCCAGTTCTCCGAATAACTGCAGCAGGCACCGCAGGATTGGCAGGGGCTTTCGCCGGCCATGTCGATTGCGTCGCCGGCCATCAGGTGTCCTTCGGTGCTTCCCAGACCAGGCTGCGCCGCCAGCGTGCCCTGAGCAGGTCGCGCCGCTCCGGATATTTCTCGTCGTGATAGACCGCCGTGACCACGCGGTCGGTGCGGAAGCTGCGGAAATCCCTGCGCAGCTCGCACCAGGCGGCGAGCAGCCGCACCGCCTCGTGATAGCCGACCGCGATTGGCCAGACGGTGCGCTCTGAGTCGCGGCCATGCTCGTCGCGATAATTGAGCGTGATCTTCTTGCCCTCGTGGATCTGGCTGCGGGTCCGGACCATATCGATGCGGTCCGGCTCCCGGTTCCAGGCCGAGCGGGCGCGGCTCGCCGGCTCCAGCACAAACGGCCGCAGGCGATCGGGCACGGTCTCGGCGATCTTGGCCATCAGGTCCTCGGCCGCGCGCGCCAGCGCCGGATCGGCGTGACCGACCACCCATTGCGCGCCGAGCACGCAGGCCTCGATCTCATCGGGTGTCAGCATCAGGGGCGGCAGGTCGAAACCCTTCTCCAGGATGTAGCCCATGCCGGCCTCGCCGCGAATCGGCACCCGCTGCTCGATCAGGCTTGCGATGTCGCGATAGATCGTCCGCTTCGAGGTCTCGAGCTCGGCCGCGATCGCATCTGCGGTCAATGGCTTACGGGTGCGGCGGAGCACCTGGATGATCTGAAACAGCCGGTCGGCGCGCCTCATTGCAACTCTCTTGATCGCTCTCTTGACGAGTGTCTTGACGGATCTCGTGGTGTCTCGACCCGTCGCCTTTTCGCGCCCCCTGTCACTGCTGCTGACAGCATGTTGGCAGCAGGTGGGGGCTATATCAGGACAACACCTCAAGTGAAGGGAATTTGTCCATGACGAATCTTGATGAACTCGGTTTCCGGCAAGCGCACAGCTTCGCGCTGGAACAAATGGTCACGGTCTACTCCACCTCCGGCGACCTGCGCTGGGCCCTGGTCGCGCTGATCGCACAGTCGATCAGCACGGTTTGGTCCTACGGGCGGGCACGGCTGGTCAAGCGCGTTCGCGAGGCGGTTCGCCGCCTCGCGCCCGTCGGCCCGCTCGACAGTGAATGCCACTACTGCTGACACCATGCTGGCAGCAGGGGGCCGCTAGCTTCAATTCATGACTACAGGCGATCGGGAGCTTCATATGATTACGCTTTTTGGCTTTGGCACGGGCTTCGGTCTGCCTGAAATCAGCCCCTTCGTGACCAAGACCGAGGTCCAGCTCAAGATGGCCGGGCTTGCCTACACCAAGGAAAAGGCGATGCCGCCGGCCTCTCCCAAGGGCCAGCTGCCGTTCATCGCCGACGACGGCGAGACGATCGCCGATTCGACCTTCATCCGCGCCCACATCGAGGGCAAATACGGCTTCGATTTCGATGCGCCGCTGAGCCTGCAGGCGCGCGCTCAGGCCTGGGCCTTCGAGCGCATGATCGAGCATCACGTCTACTGGGCGCTGGTCGGCGCGCGCTGGGTCGACGACACGAATTTCGCCAAGGGGCCTGCGCATTTCTTCGACGGCGCGCCCGATCACATGCGTGACAAGATGCGCGAGGATGCCCAGTTCCGCGTTGCCGAGAACTATCTGCTCAGCGGTCTCGGCCGTCACGGCCCCGACGAGGACGTCGATCTCGCGCTCCGCTCGTTGTTTGCGCTGTCGGTGCAGCTCGGCGACAAGCCCTATCTGATGGGCAACGCCCCGTGCGGCACCGATGCCACCGCGTTCGGCGCCTTGGCGGGAATCCTGACGCCATTCTTCGATTCGCCGCTGCGCGAACGCACCGAGAAGTTCGACAATCTCACCGCCTATGTCGGCCGGATGATGCAGCAATACTATCCGGAGTTCGCCTGGGCACCGCTACAGCAGGCGGCCTAGCTTGTTGCCGTGGGAGCGGGCTGGCCCTTCAATGCGGCCAGCTCCGCCTCGAGTTCGGCGATGCGCTGGTCGCGTGAGGTCAGCGCTGCTGCCACGTCGGCCGCGTCGAACTTCTGCGGAATGTGCTGCGGGCAGTTGGTGTCCCACGCCGCGATCTTGAACAGGATCACCTGCTCGGGCCGCGCGCGATAGCCCTGCGGCATCAGCGCGCGTGTCAGCGCCGGATCGTCTTCGACGATGCGCGCTTCGCCCCACAGCTTCACGCGCTGGCGGTGCGCATAATCCATCACGAAGATATAGGCCTTCGCATTCTCCGAGAGATTGCCCTGCGTGATGAACTGCCGGTTGCCGCTGTAATCGGCGAACGCGATGGTGTCCTTGTCGAGCACCTTGATGAAGCCCTTCGGCCCGCCGCGATGCTGGATGTAGGGTTGGCCATCGGCCGAGGCGGTCGCGAAATAGAAGCTGTTGGTGTTGGCGAGGAAGGCGGCCAGGTTCTCATCGACCTCGGTGCGCCAGCCGCGGTGCGCCTCGACCTCGGCATAGGTGTCGCGCGAGCCCTTGCGGGTCTGGATCGCCTTCACCGCCGGACTGAATGCGATATCGCTCGCGTAGCTGCGAACGTCTGACATCTGAGCCTCCCTGGAAGGGTGCCATGACCGGCGCCAAACGGTCCTTTCCACGGCCTAAGATGGGTGTTTCCGGATCGCAAGCAATCTTGTGAATTGACACTTCACTATTGCCGATTATGCAATAGTTCCATGGACCGGATCGATGCCATGCAGGCCTTCGTCGCGGTGGCGGACCTCGAGGGGTTTGCCCCCGCCGCCCGCAAGCTCGGCCTGTCGCCCTCTGCAATCACGCGGCTGATCGCAGCGCTGGAGGAGCGGCTTGGCGCGCGGCTGCTGCAGCGGACCACGCGGCAGGTGACGCTCACCGACGCCGGCTCCCGCTATCTGGAGCGGGCGCGGCGGATCCTCGCCGATGTCGAGGAGGCCGAGGACGCCGTGGAGAGCGAGCGTACCCGCCCCGAAGGCCGCCTCGTGATCTCGGCGCCGTTCGGCTTCGGGCGGCTGCATGTCAGCCCGGTCGTGACAGCCTATTTGAAACGCTATCCCGATGTCGGCGTCGACCTGCGGCTGTCGGACCGCCGGATCAATCTCGTCGAGGACGGCGTCGACCTCGCGGTCAGGCTCGGGCATCTGCCGGATTCGACGCTGGTGGCACGGCATGTCGGCCAGATGCGCCGCATCGTGGTGGCCTCGCACGGCTATCTCAAGCTTCGTGGCGAGCCGAAGCGGCCGGCCGAGCTCACTGCCCATGACACGATCCAGTTCGGCGCCATGACGGCTGTGCCGGATTGGCGCTTTATGGAAGACGGCCAGGAAATTCGCATCGCACCTACGCCGCGCTTCACCAGCAACAGTTCGGATGCCGCCATCCAGTACGCCGAGCAGGACGGCGGGCTGACGCGGGTGATGGCGTATCAGGCCGCCGAATCACTGAAGGCGAAGCGGGTCCGAATCGTGCTGGCCGCGTTCGAGCAGCCGCCGGTGCCGATCCACGTCGTCTACCCGACATCCCGGCTGCTGTCGGCCAAGGTGCGGACCTTCATCGATCTCGTCACCGAGATTACCGACTGGCACTTCGGCTAGATCAGCGCGAAAGCGCTTTAGCTCACCGGCGGCTTCTTCGGCACGACGCGGAAAGTGCCGCTGGCACGCGCGATGATCACGCCATCGGCCTTGATCAAACTCTGCGCGAAGCAGATCGTGCTGCCGGTCTTGATCACATCGCTCTCGATCGCGAGCCACTGCCCGACATTGGCGGAGCCGACGAAATCGATCGTCAGCGAGATCGTCACATACGAGGTGGTCCAGCCGGTCGCCTGGCCGCAGCTATAGCCCATCGCGTTGTCGGCGAGCGCTGCGATCAGCCCGCCATGGATCAGGCCGCGCCCGTTGGTGTGCGGCCTCGCCAGCCGCAGACCGATGATGACGGACCTCTCGGTTTTCTTCTGGTACAGCGGCTCCCATGGCTCGGTGAGCGGGCTCTTGCGGAACAGCGGCTCGAAGCCTTGCGGGACGTCCTGGGGGATGTCGGGGGCGACTTGCGTTTCGGTGGTCATCTGAATCTCGCTTGTGACGTTGGGTTGACGCCATTGAACGCGATGTCGATGACGGTTTCACCGCCTACAAAGTTTTAAACGGGATTTGCGTTCGTGTTTGAATGCGGCAACGCGCCGATCGGTCACGTCGGCAATTCGTAGCCGACGTCGCTTTCGACCTCGATCGTCTTCTGCACCGCAGGCCGCGCCATCATCCTTTCGTAATGCGCCGTGAGGTGAGGGAACGTGTCCGGCGGCAGCTTCAGCGAATTGGCGAGCCGCCAGTACAGACGAAACAGATGGATATCGGCGATCGAGTAGCTGCCGATCGCCCAGCCGCTGCCCAGGCGACGGTCGGCGATGCCCCACACCGCCTTCGCGTGATCGAGACCGCGCGCCCTTGCCGGATGCAGTGTCGAAGCGATGAAGGACATCCATGACAGCGCCTGCGCCTCGGCCTCGAGATCGTCGCGCGGCAGCAGGTTTGCTTCGGGAAAGCACCTCGCAAGATAGAACAGGATCGCCGCGACCTCGGTCAGCGGCCGGCCGTCGATCACGAGCGTCGGGACCTTACCTTCCGGATTGAGCGCGAGATAGCCCAGCGCCTGCATGTCGTTTCGCTTGAACGACATCGGCCGGGCCTCGAAGCCGATACCGATCTCGTGCAAGGCGATGTGCACGGCCATCGAGCTCGCGCCCGGTGCGAAATAGAGGGTGAACATGGGGGCCGCTCCCGGATCGTGTGATGCGGAAGCTGGACGCCGCGATCGCACGATGCAAGCACGATCTCGATCCCGTCACCCTGAGGAGGCCGCGGAGCGGCCGTCTCGAAGGGTCGACGGCCCGGTCGGTGGCCGTGCATCCTTCGAGACGCGTCCTGACTTACAAGGATGAAGGGCCGGGGATCGTCTCGAGCCTAGAACGGCAGCCCCACATAGTTCTCCGACAGCGAGGTCGACGCCGCCTTCGAGCTGACGAGATAGTCGAGCTCGGCGATCTGGATGCGCGCGGCGAATTCGCCCTCGTCGGGGAATTTGTGCAGCATCGAGGTCATCCACCAGGAGAAGCGCACCGCTTTCCAGACCCGCGCCAGCGCCCTGGCCGAATAGCCGTCGAGGCCGGCGGAGGATTTCTCGTCGTAATATTCGCGCAGCGCCTGAGAGAAATAATGCACGTCACTGGCGGCAAGGTTGAGGCCCTTGGCGCCGGTCGGCGGCACGATATGCGAGGCGTCGCCGGCCAGGAACATGCGGCCGAACCGCATCGGTTCGGCGACGAAGCTGCGCAGCGGTGCGATGCTCTTTTCGATCGAGGGGCCGGTAACGATCTCGTCGGCGGCCTTCTGGTCGAGGCGCCGCTTCAATTCATCCCAGAACCGCTCGTCCGACCATTGATCGACATGATCGTCGAGCGGGCACTGCACATAGTAGCGGCTGCGATGGCTCGAGCGCATCGTGCAGAGCGCAAAGCCGCGCTCGTGGTTGTTGTAGATCAGCTCCGGCGAGACCGGCGGCGTCTCCGACAGGATCCCGAGCCAGCCGAACGGATACACCCGCTCGTAGCTCGTGATCGCCGACGCCGGCACGCTGGCGCGGCTGACGCCGTGGAAGCCGTCGCAACCGGCGATGAAATCGCAGGCGATTTCGCGGCTGACGCCGTCCTTGACGTAGGTGACGCGCGGATGATCGGTGTCGAAATCATGCGGCTTGACGTCGGCGGCGGAGTAGACCGTGGTCAGGCCGGCGGCCTTGCGGGCGTTCATCAGATCGAGCGTGACCTCGGTCTGGCCGTAGATGGTCACGGTCTTGCCGGTCGCCGCATGCATGTCGATGCGGTGCCGCGCGCCGCCAAAGGCCAGCTCGACGCCGTGATGGACCAGGCCTTCCTGGTGCAGGCGGGCCCCCGCGCCGACACTGTCGAGCAGCGACACCGTGCCTTCCTCGAGCAGGCCGGCGCGAATCCGTCCCAGCACGTAATCCGGGGTCTGCCGCTCAAGAATGACGTTGTCTACGCCGAAAGTATGAAGTAGTTGCCCAAGCAACAGTCCAGCCGGACCGGCGCCTATGATTGCTACTTTTGTCCGCAATACGTGCTCCTCCCGATCGGATAGGCTTGATCCGGGCGCCCGCACCTCGGCGAGCGCCGTCAACTTGCCAAGGCAACTATATCATATAACAGTTTTGGCAAGGCGGATTTGCAGGGGGCGTGCGTTCGCCGCAGCGCAAGATGCCGGAGGGGCCGGGTGCGACGTGGCGTCCGCCCGGCGGATTTCGGCTTGAATATTCGCGCGAATTAGATAACATGTTAAGTAATGAGACCGGGCACGAAGCCCGCCGTCCTGGAGAGGAGGAGACGTGATGAGGAAGAGTTTGCTGGCGCTGCTGATGGCGGCCGCCATCGTGCCGGCCGCGGCACCTGCCGTGGCGCAGGACAAGACCGTCAATCTTAAGGTGTCGCTATGGGTCCCGCCGGCGCATCCGCTGGTGCCGGCGACGCAGGCCTGGGCCGCCGACATCGAGAAGGCGTCGGGCGGCACCATCAAGGTCACCGTGTTCCCGTCCGAGCAGCTCGGCAAGGCGTTTGACCATTACGACATGGCGCGCGACGGCATCGCCGACGTCACCTATGTCAATCCCGGCTATCAGCCGGGCCGTTTCCCGATCGCCGCCGCAGGTCAGCTCCCGTTCGTGTTCTCCGACGGCAAGAAGGGCACGCTGGCGCTGAACGAGTGGTACCACAAATACGCGCCGACCGAGATGAAGGACACCAAGCTCTGCTTCGCCTTCATCCACGATCCGGGCGCGCTGCACGGCAAGAAGAAGATCGTGCTGCCGAGCGACCTCTCCGGCATCAAAGTGCGTCCCGCGCAGAGCACGATCGGCGAGATGGTCAAGATGTTCGGCGGCACCAATGTGCAGGCCTCCGCGCCGGAATCTCGCGACGCGATCGAGCGCGGCGTGGCCGACGAGATCACCTTCCCCTGGGGCTCGATCTTCCTGTTCGGCATCGACAAGGTGGTGAAGTACCACATGGACGTGCCGCTTTACACGACGGTGTTCACCTACAACATGAACCTCGCCAAATATAACTCGATGTCGGATGCCCAGAAGAAGGTGATCGACGATCACTGCTCGCCGGAATGGGCTTCCAAGGTCACAGACCCCTGGATCGATTTCGAGGCCAACGGCCGCACCAAGATGAAGGCGCTGCAAGGCCACGAGGTCTATCCGCTGACTCCTGACCAGCTCGCCGAGTGGAAGAAGGCGGTCAAGCCGCTGCACGACAGCTGGGCCGAGGCCGTGAAGAAGGCCGGCGGCGACGCAGAGAAGATCGATGCCGATCTGCAGGCCACGCTGAAGAAGTACGAAGCGGGGATCTGATCTCGCGCGCCCCTTCACCTCTCCCCGCTTGCGGGGAGAGGTCGGATCGCCCCCGGCAATGCGAAGCATTGTCCGGTGCGATCCGGGTGAGGGGGGTACAGGTCTCACCGCATTCACGACACGTGGAAGCAGCCCCTCACCCCAACCCTCTCCCCGCAAGAGCGGGGCGAGGGAGCCTATCGAGCAGCGCATGACGCAATCTGCCGAAGTCACCCAGGACGGCGCGATCACCGGGCCACCCGAGCCGGTGCGCAAGAATTTCATGGACCGCTTCATCGATTCGATCGAATGGGTGGCGGCCTTCTTCGTCGGCGTCGTCGCGCTCAACACCTTCACCGCGGTGTTCATGCGCAAGTTCTTCGCGGTGACGATCCCGGACTACTATAATTTCGGCCAGTTCCTGCTCGGCATCCTGATCTTCTGGGGCATCGCGGCGACCAGCTATCGCGGTACCCACATCACCGTCGATCTGGTCTGGGCCAATGCCACGCCGCGCTACCAGCGCTGGATCGACATCTTCGCGACGCTGGTGCTGCTGTTCGTGGTGAGCGTGCAGACCTACACGCTGGTCGACAAGGTGATCGACACCAAAAACAGCCACATCGTCACCATGGATCTCGGCGTGCCGGTCTGGCCGTTCTTCCTGGTGTCGTGGATCGGCGACGTCTCCGCCGTGCTGCTGATCGCGATCCGCACCTACCGCCTGATCTTCCATCCGGAAGATATCCACGATGCCAAGATCAAGACTGCGGAGTAGAGGTCCATGAGTCTTGATCTGAGTCCCGAGGCTGTCGCCGTCATCGGCTTTGTCTGCCTGTTCGCGCTGATGCTGCTCCGCGTGCCCGTCGGCATGGCGATGGGCCTCGTCGGCATCACCGGCTTCGGTTACCTCACGGGCTTCGCGCCGGCGCTCAAGCTGGTCGGCCAGACCACCATGCGCACGGTGACGGATTACTCCTTCGGCGTGATCCCGATGTTCCTCTTGATGGGCGCCTTCGTGTCCGTCTCGGGCATCAGCCGCGAGCTGTTCCGTGCTGCCAACACCTTCGTCGGCCATTGGAAGGGCGGGCTCGGCATTGCGACCATCGCGGCCTGCGGCGGCTTTGCCGCGATCTCGGGCTCGTCGGTCGCGACCGCCGCGACCTTCTCGGCGGTGGCCTATCCCGAGATGCGCCGCTTCGGCTATCCGCAATCCTTCTCCACCGGCGTGATCGCAGTCGGCGGCACGCTCGGGGCGATGCTGCCGCCGTCCACCGTGCTCGCGGTCTACGGCATCATCACCCAGCAGGACATCGGCAAGCTGTTCATCGCGGGCGTGGTCCCGGGTCTGCTCGCGATCCTGATGCACATGATCACGATCGGCATCATCGGCGTGACGCGGCCGGGCTTCCTGCCGGCGGGCAAGAAGGCATCGTGGGGCGAGCGTGCGATGGCCATGCGCGACGTCTGGTCGCCGCTGCTGCTGTTCCTGTTCGTGATCGGCGGCCTCTATGGCGGCTTCTTCGTTCCAACCGAAGCCGGCGCGGTCGGCGCAGTCGGTGCCTTCATCATCGGCATCCTCAGAGGCAAGCTGACCAAAGAGGGCATCCTGCAATCGCTGCTGCAGGCGACGCGCACCGCGGCGGCGGTGTTCACCGTGCTGATCGGCGCGCTCTGCTTCGGCTATTTCCTCACCATCACCCAGACGCCGCAGAACGTCACCGAATTCCTCACCGGGCTCGGTATCGGCCCCTATGGCGTGCTGGCGCTGATCCTTCTGATGTACCTGGTGCTGGGCTGCCTGATGGATGCGATGGCGATGGTGATCCTCACCGTGCCGATCGTGTTTCCGGTGGTGACGGCGCTCGGCTTCGACCCGATCTGGTTCGGCATCATCATCGTCATGACGGTGGAGCTCGGCTTGATCCATCCGCCGGTCGGCATGAACGTGTTCGTGATCAAGAGCGTGATCAAGGACGTCAACATGTCGACGATCTTTGTCGGTGTGCTGCCGTTCGTGATCACCGATCTGATCCGGCTGGTGATCCTGATCCTGTTCCCGTTGCTCGCGACATGGTTGCCACAGCGCATGATAGGTTAGCTCCATGGCCCCCGAGCTGCTCACCAAGTACGTCTTCACCATCACCGCCCGGATTGCCGACGTGACCTCCGCCGGCGACATCGGCACCGGCGTCCGCCGCATCATTCCGATCATCGGCGGTGAGGTGAAAGGCGAGGGCATCAATGGCAAGGTGCTTGGCTTCGGCGCAGACTTCCAGATCATCCGGCCCAACGAGCTGATCGAGCTGGAGGCAAAATATGCCTTCGAAACCGACGACGGCGCCGTCGTCTATGTCGAGAACAAGGGCATCCGCTTCGGGCCGGTCGATCTGCTCGAGAGGTTGAAGCGCGGCGAGCCGGTCGATCCGAAGCTGATCTATTTCCGCACCGTGCCGAAATTCGAAACCGGTGCCGAACAGTACCGCTGGCTGATGGAGCACATCTTCATCGGCTCCGCCGCCCGCCACGCCGACCGCGTCGTGATCGACTTGCATCAGGTGTTGTGAGGGCGCGCCCTCAGGTGCGCAGTTGCGTATCGGACAATGACGAGAAGGCGGAGGCACCCGCACTGTCATCGTAGGGCTCGACCGGGCGATCCAGTACGCCGCGGCCTCTCGGCTCAAGCGCTGCTGTCTCTGGAATACTGGATCACCCGCGAAAGCGAAGGCGGGTGATGACATTGCGTTGGTCGGCATCTTGGATCGAGACCCATCCTCACCGTCGTCCCTGCGAAAGCAGGGACCCATACTCCGCGGCCTGCGTTGTGAACGGGACTCGTCGTTCCGCGTCGCGCAACAATGACCATTTGTGGTTATGGGTCCCTGCTTTCGCAGGGACGACGACTGGAGGGAGTTGCGTGTATCAGCTCGAACCGATGATGGGTCGGCGGTCGTGTGGGGGCGCAATGCCGACGGTTGCTCTCGGATGTCTCGATCGACCCATCTTGACTCCTGCGATGATAGTTATAAAACATAACTATTCTGAACAGGAAACAATAACGCCATGGGAAACGCTGCCGACGCTGCCGACGCGGGTGACGCCTCGCTGCTCAGGATCGAGACGCGAGGGGCGGTGCTGACGGTCGGGCTCAACCGGCCTGCCAAGCGCAATGCGCTGAACGACGGCATCATCCTGGCGCTGCAGGATTGCTTTTCCGCGATTCCCGACACGGTCGGAGCCGTCGTCATCCACGGGGTCGGCGACCATTTCTCGTCGGGCCTCGATCTCTCCGAATTGACCGAGCGTGACGCCACCGAGGGCCTGGTGCATTCCCAGATGTGGCACCGGGTGTTCGACCGCATCCAGTATTGCCGCGTGCCCGTTATCGCAGCACTGAAGGGCGCGGTGATCGGCGGCGGGCTGGAGCTGGCCTGCGCCGCGCATATCCGGGTTGCCGAGCCGTCGGCCTATTTCGCGCTGCCCGAGGGCCAGCGCGGCATCTTCGTCGGCGGCGGCGGATCGGTGCGGCTGCCGCGGTTGATCGGCGTGCCGCGGATGGCGGACATGATGCTGACCGGCCGCGTCTATTCGGCAACCGAGGGCGCCGCCTACGGTTTCTCGCAATATCTCACCGAGGCCGACGGCGCGCTGCCGAAAGCGCTGGAACTCGCCGAGCGCGTCGCCGCCAACGCGCCGCTGACCAACTTCGCCGTGTTGCAGGCGCTGCCGATGATCGCCGAAGCCAATCCGCAGACCGGCCTCCTGATGGAATCGCTGATGGCGACGGTGGCGCAGAGCGACAAGGAAGCCAAGAAGCGGATCCGCGCGTTCCTGGATCGCAAGACCGCCAAGGTGAAGCCGACATGAGTGCCAGGGCTGACATATCTGCGTCCGCGTCCACTGCGAGCGCGCATCCGCTGCGTCCGATCTCGTTCGGCAATCCTGATGTCACCGTCGAGCGCCGCGACGACGGTACGATCTATCTCCGTCCGAAGCTCAGGCTCGCCGAGTTTCCGGTTCGCCTCACCGACCGCCTGCATCACTGGGCAAACGCCGAGCCGAACCGCGTGTTCATGGCCGAGCGCGCAGCCGGCGGCGGCTGGCGGCAGATCACCTACGCGCAATTGTATGAGGCCACGCGGCGCATCGCTTCCGCGCTGATCGCGCGCGGATTGTCGGCTGAGCGGCCGATCGTGATCCTGTCGGGCAATTCGATTGATCACGCGCTGATCGCACTCGGCGCGCTCTATGCCGGCGTTCCGTTCTGCCCGGTCTCGCCGGCCTATTCGCTGGTGTCGCGCGATTACGGCAAGCTCGGCTTCGTCATTAAGCTGCTGACGCCGGGCCTGGTCTTCGTCGACGACGCCGACAAATTTGCCGATGCGCTGCGCGCCAATGTCGGACCCGATGTCGAGATCGCGGCAAGCCGCGGCGCAGTGCCGGGCCGCGAGGTGACGCGGCTCGCCGGCCTGATGGCGACGCCCGAGGATCCGCGCCTCGACGCGACCCATGCGGCGATCGGGCCGGATACGATCGCGAAGTTCCTGCTGACGTCGGGTTCGACCGGAAATCCCAAGGCTGTCATCAACACCCAGCGCATGATCTGCGCCAATCAGGTGATGCTGCGCGAGACGCTGGCGTTCCTGAAGGACGAGCCGCCTGTCATCGTCGACTGGCTGCCGTGGAATCACACGTTCGGCGGCAACCACAATGTCGGGCTGACGCTGTTCAACGGCGGCTCGATGTATCTCGATGAGGGCAAGCCGATGCCCGGCGGCATCGACGAGACCGTGCGAAACCTGCGCGAGATCTCGCCGACGGTCTATTTCAACGTGCCCAAGGGCTATGAATCGCTGCTGCCCTATCTGCGCGATGACGCGGCCCTGCGGGCGAAATTCTTCCACCGGCTGCATGCGATGTTCTTTTCGGGCGCCGCGCTGTCGCCGTTCGTCTGGAACAGCCTCGATGCGCTCGCCGTGCAGGAGAAAGGCTATCGCGTGCCCATGCTGACAGGGCTCGGCGCCACCGAGACCTCGCCGTTCTTCATGTCGGTGCGGCCCGATACCAGCCGTTCCGGCCATGTCGGGCTTCCGGTGTCGGGCAATGACGCGAAGCTCGTCCCCAACAACGGCAAGTTCGAGGTCCGCGCCAAGGGCCCGAACGTGACGCCCGGCTACTGGCGGCAGCCGGACCTGACCGCCAAGGCGTTCGACGAGGAAGGCTTCTACAAGTTCGGCGATGCGCTGAAGCCCGCCAACCCTGGTGATCTCGATGCCGGTTTCGATTTCGACGGCCGCATCGCCGAGGATTTCAAGCTGGCGAGCGGCACCTGGGTCAGCGTCGGGCCGTTGCGGGCGCGCTTTGTCGGCACCTGCGCGCCGCTGGTGCGCGACGTCGTGATTGCGGGGCTCAATCGCGACGAGCTTGCAGCGATCGTGATCCTCGATCTCGATGGCTGCCGCCTGATCAATCCGGCGCTTGCCTCCGGCGACATCGCCGCCGCGGCCAATGATCCGCTGGTGCGTGCCGCCTTTCGCGAACGCTTCGCGCGCGTGCTTGCGAGCGCCACCGGTTCGTCGAACCGGATCGCGCGGGCGATCCTGCTCGATACGCCGCTGTCGATCGATCGCGGCGAGGTCACCGACAAGGGCTCGATCAACCAGCGCGCGGTGCTGGAGCATCGCACCGACATCATCGAAGCGCTCTATGCGCCGGTGCCGCCGGCATCGGTGATCACGTCAGTCTGACTCTCGAAGAGGAGAATGCCATGCAGTTGAAGGACCAAGGCGCCATCGTCACCGGCGGCGCATCGGGATTGGGGGCTGCGACCGCGCGCCGGCTGGCTGCGCAGGGCGCCAAGGTCGCGGTCTGCGATCTCAACGCCAAGCTCGCCGAGAGCGTCGCGGCCGAGATCGGCGGCATTGCCGTGGTCTGCGACGTCGCCGATGCGGCGGCCGCTGAAGCCGCGGTCGCTGCCGCCGCCAAGGCGCATGGCCCGGCGCGCGTGCTGGTGAACTGCGCCGGCATCGGGGTGGCAAAACGCGTGATCGGCCGCGAAGGGCCGATGGCGCTGGCCGATTTCGACAAGGTGATCAAGGTCAACCTGATCGGCTCCTTCAACATGCTGCGGCTTGCGACATCGGAGATGGCCAAGCTCGAGCCGCTCGCAACCGGCGAGCGCGGCGTCGTGATCTCGACGGCTTCGGTCGCAGCCTATGACGGCCAGATCGGGCAGGCGGCCTATTCGGCCTCCAAGGGCGGCATCGTCGCGATGACGCTGCCGATCGCGCGCGAGCTCGCGCAATTCGGCATCCGCGTGCTGACGATTGCGCCCGGCCTGTTCATGACGCCCTTGCTGGCCGGCCTGCCACAGGAAGCGCAGGATTCACTCGCCGCCGCGATCCCGTTCCCGCGCCGGCTCGGCCAGGCCGACGAGTTCGCCTCGCTGGTGCTGCACATGATCGACAATCCCTATCTGAACGGCGAAGTGGTGCGGCTCGATGCCGCGCTCCGAATGGCGCCGCGCTGACGCATGATCCGGAAGAGCTTGACGCGCTTCCGGATCGCTCATGCTCAATCGAGGATAAACCATGTTCGTCAATCGGCGCGACGTGCAGATCCAGTGGGGCGACTGCGACCCCGCCAACATCGTCTATTACCCGCGCTACTTCGCGATGTTCGACGACTCGACCTCGATCATGTTCGAGGCCGCCGGTTGCTCGAAGCAGGACCTCGTTCACAAATACGGCCTGGTCGGCATTCCCATGGTCGACACGCGGGCGAAATTCCACATCCCGTCGACCCATGGCGACTGGATTACCATCGAGAGCCGGATCGAGAGCATCAAGCGCTCGAGCTTCGAGGTTGTGCACCGCGTGTTCAAGGGCGAGGCGCTGGCGATCGAGGCGTTCGAGACCAGGGTACTGGTCGGTCGTCACCCGGACGATCCGGCCAGGCTGAAATCGGCGCCGTTTCCGCAGGAGATCATCGACCGCTTCATGAATGGCTGACGTGTTCGTGATGGGCTGACTCGCGGCCCCTCATGACTCGACTTTTGGAGCATGATCCTCTCGGAAAACCGGTTTCCACTTTTCGGGATCATGCTCTAAAGAAGGGGCTGAATTGGCCCGCAAAATCGGTTTAAACCAAAAAACTTATCCGCAGGGAGGAATGAATGAGGAAGGCCACTCTCGCCGCAGCAGCGCTCGCAGCCGTCATCGCGCTGCCGGGCGCGCCCGCACTGGCGCAGACCAATGAAATCACGATCGGCATCTCGCTCTCGACCACGGGCCCCGCCGCGGCGCTCGGTATCCCCGAGCGCAATGCGCTCGATTTCGTGCCGAAGGAGATCGCCGGCGTGCCGCTGAAGCTGATCGTGCTCGACGACGGCGGCGATCCGACGGCTGCGACCACCAACGCGCGGCGCTTCGTCACCGAGTCCAAGGCCGACATCATCATGGGCTCCTGCATCACGCCGACGACGATCGCGGTGTCGACGGTCGCCAACGAGGCCGGCATCCCGCATTTCGGTCTCGCGCCGTTCCCGATCAACGACGCCCGCGCAAAATGGTCGGTCGACCTGCCGCAGTCGATCCCGATCATGGGCAAGGTGCTTTACGAGCACATGAAGGCGCACAACATCAAGACCGTCGGCTATATCGGTTATTCGGATTCCTACGGCGACCTCTGGGTCAACGACTTCAAGGCGCAGGCCGTGCCGATGGGTCTGACCATGACCGATGAGGAGCGCTTCGCGCGTCCGGATACTTCGGTCGCCGGCCAGGTGCTGAAGCTCGTCGCCGCCAATCCCGACGCCATCCTGATCGGCGCCTCCGGCACCGCCGCGGCGCTGCCGCAGAGTTCACTGCGCGAGCGCGGCTACAAGGGCCTGATCTACCAGACCCACGGCGCCGCCAGCATGGACTTCATCCGCATCGCAGGTGCGTCCGCGGAAGGCGTCATCATGTCGGCCGGCCCGATCATGTCGCCGGAGACCCAGGCGGACAGCGCGCTGACCAAGAAGCCGGGCCTCGAGCTGAACACGGCCTATGAAGCTAAATACGGCGCCAACAGCCGCAGCCAGTTCGCCGGTCACTCCTACGACGCGTTCCAGGTGCTGAAGCGCGTCATCCCGACGGCGCTGAAGACCGCCAAGCCGGGCACGCTGGAATTCCGCGAGGCGATCCGCCAGGCGCTGATTTCCGAGAAGGAGATCGTCGCGACCCAGGGCGTCTACAACTGGACCGAAAAGGACCGCTACGGCCTCGATGACCGCTCGCGCATCCTGCTGACGGTCAAGGACGGCAAATACGTCCCGGCAATGTGAGCTGGTCGCCATCCGTGAAACGAAGACGCCGGCCCCGATATGGGCCGGCTTTTTCTTACCCTCCCCTGAGTGGGCAGAGTCTAAATCGCGCTCTCGCCTTCGTGCTGGAAGCCGAGATAGCTCGCGGCGACGCCCTTGTTGGCGGCGATGTCCTTGGCGGTGCCGGACAGCACGAACTCGCCGAGCTCCATCACATAGGCGCGGTCGGCGATCTGTAGTGCCGCCTGGGCATTCTGCTCGACCAGCAGCACCGAGACGCCGGCTGAGCGGAGCTCGCCGACGATGCGGAAGATGTCGGCGACGATGATCGGGGCGAGGCCGAGGCTCGGCTCGTCCAGCATCAAGAGTTTCGGCGCGCCCATCAGCGCGCGGCCCATCGCCAGCATCTGCTGCTCGCCGCCGGACAGCGTGCAGGCGAGCTGCTTGCGCCGTTCCTTGAGCCGCGGAAACAGCGTGTAGACCCGCTCCAGCGAGACGGCCGCCGTCGATTTTGCAATCCGGAAGGCGCCGAGCTCGAGATTGTCCTCGACATTCATGGTGCCGAACAACTCGCGATGCTCCGGCACGAGGCTCAGGCCGGTGGCGACGCGATCCTCGATATCGAGCGGCGCCATGTCGACGCCGGCGAAAGTGGTGCGGCCCCTCAGCGGCAGCACACCCATGACGGCGTTCAGAAGCGTGGTCTTGCCGGCGCCGTTGGCGCCGATGATGGTGACGATCTCATTGGCAGCGACGTCGAGCGAGACGCCGCGCACGGCCTCGACCTTGCCGTAGGAGATGTGGACGTCGGTTACCGACAGCAGTGCGCTCATGCGGCGGCTCCGAGGTAGGCCTTGATCACGTCGGGGTTGCGTTTGATCGAGGCCGGCGTGCCCTCGGCGATCTTGGTGCCGAAATCCAGCACCACGATGCGGTCGGCGAGATCCATCACGAACCCCATGTCATGTTCGACCAAGAGCACCGACATGCCGCCGTCGCGCAATTGCCGGAGCAGCGCGGCCAGCCGTTGCTTCTCCATGTGGCGCAGGCCGGCGGCCGGTTCGTCGAGCAACAGCAGCATCGGATCGACGCACAGCGCGCGCGCAATTTCGACGATGCGCTGCTGCCCGAGCGACAGCGAACCGGCGAGCTGATCGATCTGGTCGGACAGCCCGACGCGCGCGATCTGCCGCGCCGCCTCCGCCAGCAGCTTCGCCTCGTCAGTGCGGTCGAGCCGCAGCATGCTGGAGATCGCGCCGGAATTGCCGCGCAGATGCGCGCCGATCGCGACGTTCTCCAGCACGGTCATGTCGGGCACCAGCTTGACGTGCTGGAACGTTCTGCTGACGCCGAGCTTGACCACTTCCTGGGGCGGGGCGTTCGCGACCTCGTTGCCGAGCACGGAGATCTTGCCGCCGGTTGCGGCCAGCACGCCGGTGATCAGGTTGAAGGTCGTGCTCTTGCCGGCCCCGTTTGGGCCGATCAGCGCGACGATCTCGCGGGCGTTGACGTCGAACGACACGTCGTTCACCGCGAGCACGCCGCCGAACTGTTTTCGCGCCTTGTCGATGTGCAGCAGCACCGATGACGTTCCCGGCGCCCGTTCGCGGTGTTCCAGCTTCACCGACGTGTCCGGGGTCTTGCGGGCCGGCTTGAACGGCAGCTTCGACATCAGCCAGGGCCAGACGCCCTGCGGTGCGAGCTGCAACAGCAGCACCAGCATGATGCCGAACACGATGGTCTCGAGCTGGCTCTGGCCGCCGAAGATGTAGGGCAAGTAGCTCTGCAGCACTTCCTTGAGGATCACGACGATCCCTGCGCCGAGCACGCCGCCCCAGACGTAGCCGGCGCCGCCGACGACGGCGATGAACAGATACTCGATGCCGGCCTGCGCGCCGAACGGCGTCGGGTTGGCGGCGCGCTGGAAATGCGCATAGAGCCAGCCGGACAGGCCGGCCAGCACCGCCGCGTAGATGAACACCAGGAGCTTCGCGCGCGGCGTCTGGACGCCGAACGCTTCAGCGGCGATATGGCCGCGCCGCAGCGCGCGGATGGCGCGCCCGGTGCGGGAGTCCAGCAGGTTCATGGTCAATAGCGCCGCGAGCAGTACCGCGACCCAGATCGCGTAATAGATCGTATCCGGGCTCAGCATCTTGAACGAGCCGATCGAGAGCGGCGGGATGCCGGAAATGCCGTCGTTGCGGCCGAGGAATTCGAGCTTGCTGAACAGATAGAACAGGCCGATGCCCCAGGCGATGGTGCCGAGCGGCAGATAATGGCCGGACAGTCGCACCGTGACGAGGCCGAGCAGCACGGCCGCAATGCCGCTGACCAAGAGCGAAGCCGGCAGCGTCAGCCATGGCGACACGCCATAGGCGGTAGTCAGCACCGCGGTGGTGTAGGCGCCGAAGCCGCAGAACGCAGCCTGCCCGAACGAGGTGAGGCCGCCGACGCCGGTGAGCAGCACCAGCCCCATCGCGACCAGCGCGGCGAGGCCGATATTGTCGAGCAGCACGATCCAGAACGGCGGGATGCCCGGCAGAAGCGGGATCACCGCCAGCACGAGCGCGAAGATGATGAGAGGGAGCCGCTGCGTCATCGCGCTCAATCCTTCTCTTCTTCGACCTGGGGCGCTGCGAGCGAACGCAGCACCAGGACGGGAAGGATCAGCGTGAACACGATGACTTCCTTGAAATTGCTGGCGTAGAACGACGAGAAGGCCTCGACGATGCCGACCACGATGGCCGCGACCGCGGTCAGGGGATAGCTGACCAGGCCGCCGATGATCGCGGCGATGAAGCCCTTCAGGCCGATCAAAAAGCCGGTGTCGTAATAGAGCGTGGTGATCGGCACGATCAGGATGCCGGAAATCGCGCCGATCACGGAAGCGAGCAGGAATGCGATCTGGCCCGATAGCGTGGTGCGGATACCGACCAGGCGGGCGCCGAGGCGATTGACCGCGGTGGCGCGCAGCGCCTTGCCGGTCCTGGTGTAGCCGAAGAACAGCCACAGGGCGACGATGAAGCCGACCGTCAGGCCGTAGACGGCAAGGCTCTGGCCGGTGAAGCGCAGCGGACCCGCGGTCACCGCGGCACCCGACAGCGCCGGGCCGCGCAGGCCTTCGGCGCCGAAGAACACGAGGCCCAGGCCCTGCAACGCCAGATGGCAGCCGACCGAGGCGATCAGCAGCACCAGCACGGAGGTGTGCGCGATCGGCTGGAAGGCGATGCGATAGAGAAACAGTCCGATCGCCGCGACGATCAGGAGGGCGAGCGCGATGTTGACGGCGACCGGCGTATGGGGGCCAACCAGCGCATAGACGAGGCCGAGCAGCGCCACAGGGAAGACAATGTTGAGCGCGACCGAGCGCATCACCAGCCGGGCATGCAGCGCCTTGCGGGCGAAGAACAGGTCGAGGGCGAAAGCGACGAGGCCCATCGCGACCGCGAGCCGCGCCGTGCCCGGTACCTGCCCGGTCGCCAGCATGGCGTAGCTCAGCGCGCCGTAGGTCACGAATTCGCCCTGCGGGATCAGGATCACCCGCGTCACGGCGAACACCAGCACCAGGGCCAGCCCGAGCAGTGCGTAGATCGCGCCATTGGTGATGCCGTCCTGCAGCAGGAACAGCATGATCGTTGTGTTCAAGGCCGAGCGCTCCCCCTTAAGCGTCGGGCCGCCGCAGCCGGCTATGCCGGTCGGGTCGGCCGATATCGGCTGTTGATAGCCGCTGATATTAGATATAGCGGATAACAATTATTAGATATAATCTCAAGGTCCCCGATCGTCCCGCCGGGTTTTTGTACCGGGATTGCGAGCCTGGAGCGATGACTGTTTCCAAGACCGCCTCCGATGCCGTCCGATCGTCGCGTGCCCTGCGCAAGGAACCGGTCGATCCTGCCGGGGACGACAGCATGCTGCAACTGGGCGAACTGTCCGGATTGCTCGGCTATTCGCTGAAGCGTGCGCAGCTCAGGGTATTCGAGGACTTCCTGCGCTGCGTTGCGCCGTTGCAGCTGACGCCGGCGCAGTTCTCGGTGCTGCTGCTGCTCGACAAGAATCCCGGCCGCAACCAGACCGAGATCGCCAACACGCTCGGCATCCTCAGGCCGAATTTCGTCGCGATGCTCGACGCGCTGGAGAGCCGCGACCTTTGCGCGCGGATGCGCTCGACCAACGACCGCCGCTCCCACATCCTCGTCCTGACCGACAGGGGCCGCGCCGTGCTGGCGCGCGCCAAGAAGCTGGTCGCCAACAAGCACGAGGCCCGGCTGATCGAGGTGCTCGGCCCGGCCAACCACGCCGCGCTGCTGGAGATGCTGGCAAAGCTCGCGCAGGAGTTTTGAGGGGCGCGACGGCCCCTCCGCGTCATTGCGAGGAGCGACAGCGACGAAGCAATCCATGTCTCGGCAAGCGGCGCGATGGATTGCTTCGCTGCGCTCGCAATGACGGGGAGAGAGCAGTGCGCATCAATCCACCAGGATCACCCTGACATCATTCACGTTGGTCAGCGTCGGCCCGGTCAGCAGCAAATCCCCGGTCTGCGCGAAGAAGCCCGTGGCATCGTTGTTCTCGAGATAGGCCTTGGGATCGAGGCCGATCGATTTCATCTTGGCGAATGTCGCCTGATCGATCACCGCGCCGGCGGGATCGGTCGCGCTGCCGGCGCCGCCATCGGCGCCGTCGGTGTCGGCGGCAAGCGCCGCGATGTCGGGCGCGTCCTTGAGCAGGTCGGCCAGCGCCAGCGCGTATTCCTGGTTGGGACCGCCGCGGCCGTTGCCGCGCACGGTCACCGTGAGCTCGCCGCCGGAGATGATCGCGACGCGCTTGCCTTCGCTGCGCGCCTTCAAGGCGAGCTGCGCGTGCGCAGCCGCGATGTCGCGGGCTTCGCCTTCGAGATCGGCGCCGAGCGCGATCGTCTCGTAGCCGGCGTCCTGCGCGACCTTCACCGCGGCGTCGATCGAGGCTTTCGGCTTCGCCAGCAACTCGAATGTCGCCCGCGCAAAGGCGGGATCGCCGGGCTTGCAGCTCTCATTCCTGGGATCGTCGAGCGCGCGGCGGACCGCGTCATCGACGGAGAGATTGTATTTGGCGACCAGCGCGCGGGCATCGGCGAGCGTGGTCGGATCCGGCACCGTCGGGCCCGAGGCGATCGCGGACGGATCGTCATGCGGCACGTCCGAGATCGCCAGCGTGACGATCTCGGCGGCGTGCCGGCCGGCGCGCGCCAGCCGCCCGCCCTTGATCCGCGACAGATGCTTGCGGACGATGTTCATCTCGCCGATCGGCGCGCCGGAGCGCAGCAGCGCGCGGTTGACCTGCTGCTTCTGGGCGAAACTCACGCCCTCGACCGGTGCGATCCAGTTGGCCGAACCGCCGCCGGTCAGCAGCACCAGCAGCAGATCGTCGGGCGCAGCTTCAGCCGCCAGCCGCAGCGTATCGTCGGCCCCGCGCAGGCCGGCTTCATCGGGCACGGGGTGGCCGGCCTCGACCACCTTGATGCGGCGGGTCGGCACGCCATGGCCGTGGCGGGTGGTGGCGATCCCGACCAGCCGCGACGGTTCGAGGCCGAGCGTGTCGAGATAGTGCCGCTCCGCCGCCGCCGCCATGGCGCCGGCGCCCTTGCCGGCGGCGAGGCAGATCACGCGGCCTTTCGGCGCCGGCCGCAGTCGCGATGCCAGCACGACATCGGGATGCGCAGCCGCTACCGCAGCATCGAAGATCGAACGCAGGAAAGGACGACGGTCGGTCATGGTTGTGCCTTTGTAAGACGGATCAGTTTGCGGCGATCTCGCCGCTGATGACGTCGCCGAACAATTGCCAGCGCTCGCCCTTGAACTGCATCAGTTGCAGTTGCTCGATCGGCTGGAAGTCGCTCGGGCCGGTCGACAGCGTTACGCCCGGCAACAGTCCACCTTGCGCAAACTGCTTCAGGCTTGCGGCCTGCTTCATCACATTGGCGCGGGTGAGGTCATCGCCGCAGCGGCGCAGCACCTCGACCATGGTGGTCGCCATGTTGTAGCCGGTCATCGCCGAGGCATCGACGCGGTTGGTGTCGGGCATGTACCTGGCGAGCAGCTCGTCGAACGCCTTCATGCCGGCGTCGTCCTTCCACTGCGGATCGCTGGCATCCTTGGCGTAGGCCGCCGAGATCACGCCCTGCGCATTGTCGAGCCCGGCCGGACGCATCACCGTTGCGGTGGAGGCAGAGACGTTGGAGACGATCGTCACCGGCTTCCAGTTCATCTCGCCGAGCTTCTTGATCGCCTGGGCGCCGAACTTCGGCGTGGTGAAGAAGATGATGACATCGGGGTTGGATGATTTCAGCCGCACCACGTGGGAATCGATGGTCGGCTCGGCGACCTCGTAGCTTTCCTTGGCGACGATCCGCGCCGGATCGCCGGCAAAGCCGTCCTCCAGGCCCTTGAGGTAGTCCTTGCCCATGTCGTCGTTCTGGTAGAGCACCGCGACCTTGGCGGCGGGCTTCTCCTTGAGCAGATATTTCGCGTAGATCCGCGACTCGCTCTGGTAGCTGGGCAGCCAGCCCATGGTCCATGGGAAGGTCTTCGGGTCATTCCACTTGGTCGCGCCGGTGGCGACGAACAGCTGCGGCACCTTCTTGGCGTTGAGATATTTCTGGATCGCGGTGTTGGAGGCGGTGCCGAGCGTGCCGAACAGGAACAGCACCTCGTCGCTCTCGACCAGCTTGCGCGCCTGCTCGACCGCCTTCGGCGGCGAATAGGCGTCATCATAGGAGACGAAGGTGATCTTGCGCCCGTTGATACCGCCGTCGTCGTTGACCTTCTTGAACACCGCGGCCATCGCCTTGCCGACCACGCCATAGGCCGACGCCGGGCCGCTATAGGGCACGATGTTGCCGATCTTGATCTCGGTGTCGGTGGCGCCCGTGTCGTACTTCTTCTGCGCCCATGCGGCATTGCCGGTCATGGCGGCGACGGCGAGGCCGAGCAGGGCGGTTGCAACACGGTGACGGATCGGCTTCGGCATTTCCCGAAAACTCCTTGTTGTTGCCGGCGCGCAGGGGCGCCGGGTTCTCTTCGGTTCTTGGCGGATTTCCTAGCGCATTGGCGGGCAAAGTGTAAGCAGGCATCGCCCCGGGCCGGTCTGAGGCGGCGCCATGGCTCTAGGCTATTGTTTTGGACGTGTTTTCTCGGCGCGGACCGGTATCCGCTTCGCTTGAAAACGCTCGCATGAAAAGCCCCTGCGACGATATCGCAGGGGGCCATTTTCAGTCGATCGTTGGCGGGAAATCAGCCGCCGACGTCGGCGCTGATGATGTCACCAAACAGTTCCCATTTCTCGCCCTTGAACTTCATCAGCTGCAACTGACTGATCGGCGCGAAATCGTTCGCGGCGGTGTTGATCTTGATGCCGGGCAGCAGCACTTCAGTGCGGAAGTCCTGCAGGTTCGCCGCCTGCTTCATGATGTTCTCGCGGGTGAGGTTGTCGCCGCACTGCTTGAGCACCTGGACCAGCGTCTGCGCCACGCCGAAGCCGACCACGGTGCCGCCGTCGAGCTTGTCGCCCTCGGGGAAGTCCTTGGCCATGAAAGCGTAGAATTCCTTCATGCCGGGATCATTGTCCCATTGCTTGTCGGAAGCATCCTTCAGATAGGCGGCGGAGATGATGTCCTGCGCGTTCTCGAAGCCGGCCGGCTTGATCACGCTGCCGACCGAGGCCGACACGTTGTTGAGGAAGTGGGTCGGCTTCCAGCCGATCTCGGCGACCTTCTTGATCGCCTGGGCGGCGAATTTCGGCGTCGCGATGTCGATGAAGACGTCGGCGTTGCTCGCCTTCAGCTTGACGATGTTGCTGTCGATGGTCGGCTGGGACGTCTCGAAGCTCTCCTCGGCGACGATCATGCTCGCGGCCTTCTGGCCGAGGCCGTCCTTCAAACCCTTCAGATAGTCCTTGCCGTAATCGTCGTTCTGGAACAGCACCGCGATCTTGGCGTTCGGCATGTTCTTCAGGATGTATTTTGCGTAGATCTGGGTCTCGCTCTGGTAGTTGGGCTGCCAGCCCATGGTCCAGGGAAAGTCCTTCGGGTCGTTCCATTTGGTGGCGCCGGTGGCGACGAACAGCTGCGGCACCTTCTTGGAGTTCATGTATTTCTGGATCGCCGAGTTCGACGGCGTGCCGAGCGAGTTGAAGATCAGCAGCACCTCGTCGCTTTCGACCAGCTTGCGGGCCTGCTCCACCGCCTTTGGCGGCGAGTAGGCGTCATCGTAGGAGATGAAGTTGATCTTGCGGCCGTTGATGCCGCCGGCGTCGTTGATCTTCTTGAAATAGGCGGCCTCGGTGCGGCCGATGATGCCGTAGGCGGACGCGGGTCCGCTGTAGGGCATGATGTTGCCGATCTTGATCTCGGTGTCGGTGGCGCCGGTGTCGTATTTCTTCTGGGCAAACGCAGCGCTGCCCGACGTCGCGACGAGCGCCAGTGCGGCCCCGAGGACCGCAAGTCGTGTGGTAGCGGACATTGATGTCTCTCTCCCTGTTGTCAGACGAATGTGTCATGGCCCCCTGTTTCGAGGGCTCTGTTGTTATCGGGTGAAATTACCAGCTTAGGCGGGTCGCCTCAATGAAAAGCCCCTGCGACAATGCCGCAGGGGCCGCGTCTTTAGTCGACAATTCCCGGCTAGCCGCCGACGTCGCCGCTCAAAATTTCACCAAAGCGGTCCCAGGTCTCGCCCTTGAACTGCATCAGTTGCAGTTGGGAAAGCGGCGCGAAGTCGGTCGCCGAGGTGTTGACCTTGACGCCGGGCAACAGGCCGCCGGGTTCGTAATCGCGAATGCTGGCCGCCTGCTTCATGATGTTCTCGCGGGTCAGATTGTCGCCGCAGGCCTTGAGCACATGCACCAGGCCTTGCGAGACGATGTAGGCGTACATCACGGAGGCGTCGGCCCGGTTCGCTTCCGGATAATACTTATCGAGGAATTCGTTCCAGGCGATCATTGCCTTGTCGGTCTTCCACTGCGGATCGGTCGGATCCTTCAGGTACTGCGACGAGATGATGCCCTGGGCGGCCTCGAAGCCGGCCGGCTTGATCACGCTGCCGATCGAGGACGAGACGTTGTTGAGGAAGTGCAGCGGATGCCAGCCGAGCTCGGCGTTCTTCTTGATCGCCTGCGCGGCGAACTTCGGCGTCGTGATGTTGAAGAACACGTCTGCGCCGGAGGCCTTGAGCCTGACGATGTGGGAGTCGATGGTCGGCTCCGTCACCTCGTAGCTGTCCTCGGCGACGATCATGGACGCTGCCTTGCTGCCGAGCCCGTCCTTGAATCCCTTCAGATAATCCTTGCCGTAATCGTCGTTCTGGTAGAGCACCGCGATCTTGGCGTTCGGCTTGTTCTTCAGGATGTACTTCGCATAGATGATGGACTCGCTCTGGTAGTTGGGCTGCCAGCCCATCGTCCACGGAAACTCCTTCGGGTCATTCCACTTGGTGGCGCCGGTGGCGACGAACAGTTGCGGCACCTTCTTCTGGTTCATGTATTTCTGGATCGCCGAGTTCGGCGGCGTGCCGAGCGAATTGAAGATCATCAGCACCTCGTCGCTCTCGACCAGCTTGCGCGCCTGCTCGACCGTCTTCGGCGGCGTGTAGGCGTCGTCGTAGCTGATGAAGGTGATCTTGCGGCCGTTGATGCCGCCCTCGGCGTTGAGCTTGCGGAAATAGGCCTCCTCGGTCTTGCCGATCACGCCATAGGCGGAAGCCGCTCCGCTGTAGGGCATGATGTTGCCGATCTTGATCTCGGTGTCGCTGGCGCCGGTGTCGTATTTCTTCTGGGCGACGGAGGGGGTCGTGGTTGCCGCGAGCAATGCGAGGGCAGCCGAAAAGGCCCCCAACCGCAAATGGATAGCAGGCATTTTGATCTCCCATGGATCACGGTGAATGTGTCACGATTTTTGGAGTGGGAGCACTTCGCGGCTCCTCGCGGCATTGAATACCTTTCGTCTGGTGCCAGCAACAGAAAGCCCCCCGCGGCGCTGCCGCGGAGGGCGTCATTTAGTCGAACGCGATGTGAGGAAGCCGGCGCCGCGGAATCGCCTCACGACACACGCGAAGCGTTTGCGTGAAGACCGTGCGTCGTCCTAGTTGCTGAGCCCGCTCGAAATGATGTCGCCGAACAACTCCCACTTCTCGCCCTTGAACCGCATCAAGCGCAATTGCTTGATCGGCGCGAAATCGGTGGCCGAAGTGTTGATGCTGATGCCCGGCAGCAGCGTGCCGGGGACATAATCCTTCAGGCTCGCGGCCTGCTTCATGATGTTGGCACGGGTGAGATCGTCACCGCACATCTCCAGCACCTGCACCATGGTCTGCGCGGCGGCGTAACCGTAGGAAGTCGCGCCGTCGAGCTTGTTGGCGTCGGGATAATTCTTCTTGAGGAAGGCCAGGAATTTCTCCATGCCGGGATCCTTGTTCCATTGCGGATCGGCGCCGTCCTTGAGATAAGACGCCGACAGGATGCCCTGCGAATTCTCGAAGCCGGCCGGCTGCATCACGCCGCCGACCGAGGCCGAGACATTGGCGACGATCTGCATTGGCGTCCATGCGATCTCGGCGGCCTTCTTGATCGCCTGCGCGGCGAATTTCGGTGACGTGATGCTGATGAAGGTGTCGGCGCCGGCGGCCTTCAGCTTGACGATGTGATTGTCGATCGCGGGTTCGGAGGTTTCATACGCCTCCTCGGCGACGATCATCGAAGCCTTGTCGCCGAAGGCGTCCTTCAGGCCCTTGAGGTAGTCCTTGCCGAAATCGTCATTCTGGTAGAGCACGGCAACCTTGGCGTCGGGCTTGTGCTTCATGATGTATTTTGCGTAGACCCGCGCCTCGTCCTGGTAGGACGGCTGCCAGCCCATGGTCCACGGATAGTTCTTGGGGTCGTTCCACTTGGAGCCGCCGGAACCGACGAACAGCTGCGGCACCTCCTTCTCGTTCATGTACTTTCGGATCGAAGCGTTGGTTGCGGTACCGACCGAGCCGAACACCAGCAGCACCTCGTCGTCCTCGACCAGCTTGCGGGTTTGCTCCACGGTCTTGGCCGGCGAGTAGCTGTCGTCATAGGAAATGAACGTGATCTTGCGGCCGTGGATGCCGCCGGCCTCGTTGATCATCTTGAAGTAGGCGGCCTCGGTCCTGCCGATCACGCCATAGGCGGAGGCGGGACCGCTGTAGGGCACGGTGTTGCCGATCTTGATCTCGGTGTCGCTGGCACCGGTGTCGTATTTCTTCTGCGCCAGCGCGACATTGCAGCTCGTCAGGATTAGAGCGAATGCGGACAACAGCGCCGTCAGGGACGGACGTACGGCAGTCATGTTTTCCCCACCTCAGGTTCTTGGTTCTGAGTATTCAATACGATCGGCACAGGGCGTCAACAAAAAGCCCCCGCGACTGATATCGCGGAGGCCCGTTGTTTATTTCCGCAGTGCAACGTTATTCTGAGGGAACGTCGCCGGAAATGATGTCACCGAACAGTTCCCATTTCTGACCCTTGAAGCGCTGCATCTGCAGCTGGGCGATCGGGGCGAAGTCGGTGGCCGAGGTGTTGATCTTGACGCCGGGCAGCAGGGTATCGGGCGTGAAGTCCTTCAGGCTCGCGGCCTGCTTCATGACGTTGGCGCGGGTCAAGTCGTCGCCGCACATTTCGAGCACCTTGGCAAGCGTCTGCGCGGCACCATAGCCGTAGACGTAGCCGCCGTCGGTCTTGTCGGCGCCCGGCATGTACTTGTCGAGAAACTCAGCCCACTTCTTCATGTTCGGATCGTTGGCCCACTGCGGATCGGCGCCGTCCTTGGCATAGGCTGCCGACAGCACGCCCTGGGCGTTGTCGAAGCCGGCCGGCTGCATCACGCTGCCGACCGAGGCCGACACGTTGGTGATGATCTGCAGCGGCTTCCAGCCGAGCTCGGCGGTCTTCTTGATGGTCTGCGCGCCGAATTTCGGCGTCGTGTAGATCAGCAGGACGTCCGGATTGGCGGCCTTGATCTTGACGATGTGGCTGTCGATCGACGGCTCGGAGATCTCGTAGCTCTCCTCCATGATGATGCTGGAGGCGGCCTTGGCGCCGAATCCATCCTTGGTACCCTTGAGGTAGTCTTTGCCGAAATCGTCGTTCTGAAAGAGGATCGCGACCTTGGCGTCGGGCTTCTCCTTCATTAGCCATTTGGCGTAGATCTGGGCTTCGCTCTGGTAGCTCGGCTGCCAGCCCATGGTCCACGGGAAGTTCTTCGGGTCGTTCCACTTGGTCGCGCCGGTGGCGACGAACAGCTGCGGGATCTTCTTGGAGTTCAGGTACTTCTGGATCGCGGTGTTGGACGGCGTGCCGAGCGGGTTGAAGACCAGCAGCACCTCGTCGCTCTCGACCAGCTTGCGCACCTGCTCGACCGCCTTGGGCGGCGAATAGGCGTCGTCATAGCTGACGAAATTGACCTTGCGGCCGTTGATGCCGCCGCGATCGTTGATCATCTTGAAGTAGGCTTCTTCGGTCTTGCCGATCACGCCGTAGGCGGAGGCCGGTCCCGAATAGGGGATGATGTTGCCGACCTTGATCTCGGTATCGCTCGCGCCGGTGTCGTATTTCTTTTGGGCGAATGCGGCAGTGGACGTCGCGGCAACAGCGACGATCGCCGCGGAAATCGCGGCGATCCGAACGGTAGAACGCATAATGTCTCCTGGTTGGGTTCTAAGGATTCTTAGTTTTTCTTGAGCTTTGCGGCCAGTTGCTGGGCGATGATCGCAACCTGCCTGGCGCCGTGCGGCACGAGGAAGATGACGAGGAACAGCAGCACGCCGAACACGGCACCGGAAAGGCCCTTGGAAATGCCTTCCGCGATATTGGGCACGAAGATGATGAAGGCGCTTCCGACGATCGAGCCGGGCAGCCAGCCGACGCCGCCGACCACCATGCCGAGGAACAGCGAGATCGCGAGCTGGATGGTGTAGCCATCCGGCGCCACGAACTGCACTGCGATGGCGCCGAGACCGCCGGCAACGCCGGTGATGCCGGCCGAGACGCCGAACGCCAGCGTCTTGTACAGCGCGACGTCAACGCCCATCGCGGAGGCCGCGATCTCGTTGTCGCGGATCGCCATGAAGGCGCGGCCGGAGCGCGACCGCAGCAGGTTCACCGAGGCGAGGTAGATTCCGATCGAGACCGCCAGGGTGAAATAATAGAGCCACATGTCCTGCCCCATCGGCAGCCCGAACGGGGCATCCGGCTTGGTGACGACGAGGCCCTGCACGCCGCCGGTCCAGTGCTCGAAATAGCCGAGCTTGAGGAGCTGCGGCATTGCGGTGGCGAGCGCAAAGGTCGCGAGCGCCAGATAGACGCCCGATAGCCGCAGCGCCGGCTGGCCGAACAGGAAGCCGAAGCCGAAGCAGACGATGCCCGCGACCGGCAGCGTGAGGGCATAGTTCATGCCCGCATGCTCCATCAGGATCGCCGACGTATAGGCGCCGACGGCGTAGAACGCGCTCTGGCCGAGCGAGAACTGGCCGCTTCCGCCGGTCAGGATGTTGAGCGCCATCACCGCAAGGGCGTAGATCAGAAGCATCGTCATCTGGAAGATGATGAAGTTCTTCACGAACAGCGGGATCAGGATGAGCACGGCGAGCACGATAAGCGAGGTGCCGTAGCCGAGCGTCATGGCGCGCTTGGGAACGGCCTCGACAGCCTGGCCTTCGGTGACAACTTCGACTTCTTCAGCGGCGCTCATGATCAAACTCGCTTGACGATGGCGCGGCCGAACAGGCCTGCCGGTTTAACGACCAGGACGACGATGATCAGCGCAAGCGCGATCGGAAGTTTCAGTTCATTGCCGACACCGGGGATGTAGGTGCCGACCAGGTTCTCGAAGATGCCGACCAGGAAACCGCCCATCACAGCGCCGAACGGACTGGTCAGGCCGCCGAGCACGGCTGCGGCAAATCCGTAGATCAGCACGCCGAGCATCATGTTGGGCTCGAGGAACACCACGGGGGCGATCATCATGCCGGCGATCGAGCCGATCGCCGCGGCCATGCCCCAGCCCAACGCGATCATCCACGAGGTGTTGATGCCGACCAGGCGGGCCGATTCCGGCAGCGATGCGGCGGCGCGCATCGCAAGGCCGACCCGGGTGAAGCGGAAGAAGAAGAACAGCAGGACCAGCATCAACAGCGTGATGCCGATCATGCCGGCCTGGTGGGTCGAGATCAGCTGGCTGCCGAGGAACGGTGAGGAGCCGAACGGCGTCGGATACTGCTTGATGGTGAAGTCCCAGATCAGTCCGGCGACCGAGTTGATGATCGCGTAAAGCGCGATGAAGCCGGCGACATTGGTCAGGATCGGCGCCTTGGCCAGCGGCTTGAACAGCAACCGCTCGATGACGATGCCGGCGGCAAACGAAAAGGCGACGGTGAGCACGAAGGCGCCCCAATACGGCACACCCCATTGCATCAGCTGCCAGGACACGAAGGTCGAAAACATCGCCATTTCGCCCTGGGCGAAATTCAGATGGTCGATGGCCTGGTAGATCATCACGACCGCGAGCGCCATGCAGGCATAGATCGCGCCGGTGGCGATGCCGGCCAGGACCTGGTTGGCAAAAAGCTCCATTGTGCCAGCTCCTCAGTAGCCGAGATAGGATTTGCGGACGTCTTCGTTGTTCGCGATGTCCTTGGCATTGCCCGACATCACGATCCGTCCGGTTTCGATCACATAGGCCTGGTCGGCGAGCTCGAGCGCGAGCTGCGCATTCTGCTCGACCACCAGGATGGTCACCTTTTCCTCGCGATTGATCTTGCCGAGGATGCGGAATAGGTCGCGCACGATCAGCGGCGCGAGGCCGAATGACGGCTCGTCGAGCAGCATCAGGCGCGGCCGCAGCATCAGCGCGCGCGCCACCGCGAGCATCTGCTGCTCACCACCGGACAGCGTGCCGGCCTGCTGGGTGTAGCGCTGCTTCAGCACCGGGAAATGCTCGTACATCCGCTCGATGTCGGAGCCGATTGCCTTCTTGTCCGGACGGCTGATGGCGCCGAGCTGCAGGTTTTCCTCCACCGTCATGTTGGTGAAGGTGCCGCGGCCTTGCGGCACATGGGCGATGCCGAGCCGGACCACGTTTTCGGTCGAGCGCGTGCCGATCGGCTTGCCCTCGAACTCGATCGCGCCGGTCGAGCGCACCATGTTGCAGATCGCCCGCAGCGTGGTGGTCTTGCCGGCGCCGTTGGCGCCGAGCAGCGTGGTCAGCGACCCCTCGTTGAGGGAAAAGCTGAGGCCGTGCAGGGCCTGGACCTGGCCGTAATAGGCGCGCAGGTCCTTGACGTTGAGCATCGTGGTCATTGGTCCTTGCTCCCCAGATAGGCCTTGATGACATCAGGGTCGGCCTGGACCTGGGCCGGCGTGCCTTCGGCCAGCTTGCGGCCGAAATTGAGCGCGACGACGTGGTCGGCGATCGACATCACGAGACCCATGTGATGCTCGACCAGCAGCACCGTAATTTTACGGTCGTCGCGGATTTTGCGGATCAGGTCGCCGAGCACATAGACTTCCTCGTGATTGAGGCCGCCGGCCGGCTCGTCGAGCAGCAGGATCTTCGGATCCGCGGCCAAAGCGCGCGCCAGCTCGACGCGCTTCTGAGTGCCGAAGGGAAGTCCCGAAACCACGGTGTGGGCGACGTCCTCGAGATCGAGATAGCCGAGGATGCCGTGCACCTTCTTGTTCATGTCGCTCTCGCCGCGCCGGACCCAGGCGAGCCGCAGCGAGTCGCTGACGATGTCGCTCGAGGTGCGCGCATGCGCGCCGACGCGCACATTGTCGATCACGGACAGGTTGGGAAACAGCGCGACGTTCTGGAAGGTGCGGCCGATGCCGATCTCGGCGATCCGATGCGGCGGCCGCGACAGGATGCTCTTGCCTTCCATCAGGATGTCGCCGGACGACGGCTGATAAAGCCGCGACAGGCAATTGAACAGCGTCGTCTTGCCGGCGCCGTTCGGCCCGATCAAGCCGAGGATCTGTCCATGGCGCATGTCGAACGACACGCCATTGAGTGCGATGATGCCGCCGAACACGACGCTGACGTCGCGAACCGCGAGCAGGGGATCATTCCCCTGCGCGAGCTGTGCCTGCGTCATCTCGTCTCGCCCGCCGTCTTCGAGCGGTGCGAGCTATCCTGCGGTGTGCTTCGCCGGACGTGATTGAGGCTATCTGATCCCCTCGGCCAAACGTGCAACTTTCCCTCCTACTCTAGACTTTTTGCTTTGTTCTTTTTTGGATTGCGGCGCCATCCCACCGAGCGCCTGCTCGATGTTCCTTACCATCGCGACAAGACGAGGTCCAATGTCGTTGAGCAATCTATCTTCCGTGAAGCGGAATGCCGGCGCGCCGCAATTGAAGGCGTAAGGACCGGTTCCGTCGTTCAGTCTCAATGCAACGCCAACCGCGGCGACGTCGTTCTGCCAGTCGCCGGTCGACATGGTGAAGCCGTGCTTCGCCACCGTCTCGCCGGCGCGCTCGATGCCGTCGCGCATCTTGGCCCAGCGGCTGCCGTAGTGATCCCGCAGCTCGCGTAATAAAGCCGCACGCTCTTCGGGTGGCAATGCCCAAATATAGGCACGTCCCATTGCGGTGGTCGCGATCGGCACCCGCGAGCCGACGTCGAGCTGCACGCCGAGCGCCAGGCCGTTCCGGCTCTGGCCGAAATAGATCATGCTGTGACGGTCGCGGCCGCCGACCGCGACGGCACCGCCGGTCGCGCGCATCACTTCTTCTCGATAGGGCTCGGACAAATGCCGAACGCCGAGATTGGCGAGCGCGGCATAGCCGAGCGCCATCGCCGACGGCGCGAGCTGATACTTCTCGAATTTCGGTACAGGTGTAAGGTATCCCAGCTTGGTTAGCGTGTAGGTCAGCCGGGAAATGGTTGGCTTCGGTAGTTTGGTGCGGGCTGCAATCTCCTGATTGCCGAGCAGCCCGTCATTGGGTTGAAATGCGCGCAGGACGTCCAGTCCGCGGGAAAGCGCGACGACGAAATTGCGATCGGTCGCTGCTTTCTTGCTGGCGCGCTTCATCCCTAATCCTTGTCCTGCCCTTGTTATGCTCGTTGACAAGGCTCGTGCTTCAAAATAACCCTCCGTGTCAAGATGTGGAATTAAATTTCGCAGTGCGAAATTGGTCTAGTCGTAGCGGCTCGACGCAAGTCGGGCAGCTACTCAACACAAGTTCAAGAACAAGCATCCAGGGAGAGTCCCGGTGAGTGAAGTCGTCAAGCTCGAACGTCATGACAACATTGCCGTCGTCACGGTTAACAGTCCGCCAGTGAACGCGCTGAGCGCGGCCGTGCGCGGCGGCATCTTCGATTGCATCAAGGCCGCGATCGATGACGCGCAGGTTCAGGGCATCGTGCTGACCTGTGCCGGCCGCACCTTCATCGCCGGCGCCGACATCACCGAATTCGGCAAGCCGCCGAAGCCGCCCGGCCTCGCCGACGTGCTGAGCCTGATGGAAAGCTCGCCGAAGCCGATCGTTGCCGCGATCCACGGCACCGCGCTCGGCGGCGGCCTCGAGGTCGCGCTGGCCTGCCACTATCGCGTCGCCACCAAGGACGCCAAGCTCGGTCTGCCCGAGGTGAAGCTCGGCCTGCTGCCGGGTGCCGGCGGAACCCAGCGCCTGCCGCGTGCGGTCGGTCCCGAGCTCGCGGTCAAGATGATCGTCGGCGGTGACCCGATCAGCGCTGACGCTGCGCTGAAGGCCGGCCTGATCGAGGAGATCGTCGAAGGCCCGGCCTCGGGCGGTGAGGCATTTGCGCGCAAGGTGGTCGCCGAGAAGCGTCCGCTGCGTAAGCTGCGCGATGACGACTCCAAGCTCGCCGCGGCCAAGGCCGATCGTTCGATCTTCACCAATGCAGTCGCTGCGCTGACCAAGAAGTCGCGCGGGCTCGAGGCGCCATTCGCCGCTGCCGACGCCGTCGGCGCCGCGATCGACCTGCCGTTCGACGAAGGCCTGAAGAAGGAGCGCGAGGGCTTCCTCAAGCTGATGAACGGCGACCAGTCCAAGGCGCAGCGCTACGCCTTCTTCGCCGAGCGCGAGGCCGCCAAGATCTCCGGCGTCCCCGAAGGCACCAAGGGCCGCAACGTCGCGCGCGTCGCCATCCTCGGCGCCGGCACCATGGGCGGCGGCATCGCGATGTCGTTCGTCAATGCCGGCATCCCGGTCACGCTGATCGAGACCGGCGAGGAGCAGCTCAAGCGCGGCATGGGCATCATGCAGAAGAACTACGAGGCGACCGCCGCGCGCGGTGGCATCCCGGCGGACGCGCCCGCCAAGCGGATGGCGCTGATCAACGGTGTCGTCGGCATCGAGAACGTCGGCGACGCCGATCTCGTGATCGAGGCGGTGTTCGAGACCATGGCGGTCAAGAAGGAAGTGTTCGGCAAGCTCGATCAGTATGCCAAGCCGGGCGCGGTGCTCGCCTCCAACACCTCTTATCTCAACATCGACGAGATCGCGCAGTCGACCAAGCGTCCGCAGGACGTGCTCGGCATGCACTTCTTCTCGCCGGCCAACGTCATGAAGCTGTGCGAGATCGTGCGCGCCGACAAGACCGCGCCGGACGCGCTGGTGACTGCGGTTTCAATCGCCCGCAAGATCGCCAAGGTGCCGGCAGTTGTCGGTGTCTGCGACGGCTTTGTCGGCAACCGCATGCTGGCGCAGCGCGGCAAGCAGTCCGAGAAGCTGCTGTTCGAAGGCGCGCTGCCGCAGCAGGTCGACGCGGTGGTCACCAAGTTCGGCATGCCGATGGGCCCGTTCGCGATGGGCGATCTCGCCGGCCTCGATATCGGCTGGCGCTCACGTAAGGACCGCGGCATCAAGTCTGAGATCGCGGACGCGCTCTGCGAAGCCGGCCGTTTCGGCCAGAAGACCGGCAAGGGCTACTACAAGTATGAGCAGGGCTCGCGCGCGGCGCTACCCGATCCGGAAGTCGAGAAGCTGATCGACGAGACGCTCGCGCGCCTCGGCCGCAAGAAGCGCGTCGTCAGCGACGACGAGATCCTCGAGCGCATGATGTACCCGATGATCAACGAGGGCGCGAAGATCCTCGCCGAAGGCATCGCGGCGCGTCCGTCCGACATCGACGTGGTCTGGCTCTACGGCTATGGCTGGCCGATCTATCGCGGCGGCCCGATGTTCTGGGCCGACACTGTCGGTCTCAAGCACATCGCCGATCGCCTGGCCTTCTACGCCAAGGAGACCAACGATCCCTCGCTCGAGCCGGCGCCGCTGCTCAAGAAGCTCGCCGACGAAGGCAAGACCTTCGCCTCGCTCGCCGCGGCGTCGAAGGCGGCGTGATTGGCCGAAGGCCTGATCACATGTCGTTCCGGGGCATCGCGAAAGCGATGAACCCGGAACCCATCGGGCCCCGGCGCGTGTGGATTGATGGATTCCGGGTCTGGCCCTTCGGGCCATCCCGGAATGACGACTTCATAGAGTCCCTGCGAAGGCATCCATGACCTATCCCGGCGAACAATATTATCCGAGCGGCGTGAAGTGGAGCGACGGGATCACGCGCGGCACGCTGCCGGATCTGCTCTCGACCGCGGCCGCCGAATATGGCGCGCGCCCGGTGCTCGAATTCCGCGACCGGCCGATCAGCTACAGCGAGCTCGAGTCGCTGGTTGAGACCGCCGCCGCCGCCTTCCTGCGCGCCGGTTACGGCAAGGGCACCTCGGTCGCGCTGTTTCTCGGCAATTCGCCTGACCATCCGATCAATTTCTTCGGCGCGCTGAAGGCCGGCGCCCGCGTGGTGCATCTGTCGCCGCTCGACGGCGAGATCGCGCTGTCGCACAAGCTCTCTGATTCCGGCGCGCGCGTGCTGGTCACCAGCAACCTCGCGGCGCTGCTGCCGACTGCGCTGAAATTCCTCGCCAAGGGTCTGCTCGACCGATTGATCGTTTGCGAGGACGACAATTGGGGCAAGGCCGGCACGCCGCAGACGGCGTTGCCCGACAATCCTGCGATCATCACGCACAAGCAGTTCATCGACGGCGCGACCAGGCCGGCGCAGTGGCCCGCGGTCGACGTCGAGGACGTCGCGCTGCTGCAATATACCGGCGGCACCACGGGCCTGCCCAAGGGCGCCATGCTCAGCCACGGCAATCTCACCGCGGCGGTGTCGATCTATGATGTCTGGGGCAAGCCCGCGCGGCTCGAACGCAATGCGGTCGAGCGCGTGATCTGCGTGCTGCCGCTGTTTCATATCTATGCGCTGACCGTCGTGCTGCTGTCGGCGATCCGGCGCGGCCATCTGATCTCGCTGCACCAGCGCTTCGACGTCGAAGCCGTGATGCGCGATATCGAGGTCAAGCGCGCGACGGTGTTTCCCGGCGTGCCGACGATGTGGATCGCGATCGCCTCGCTGCCCGATCTCGACAAGCGCGATCTCTCCTCGCTGGTGGTCGCCGGCTCCGGCGGCGCGCCGCTGCCGGTCGAGGTCGCAAAGGTGTTCGAGCGCCGCGTCGGCATGAAGTTGAAGAGCGGCTGGGGCATGACCGAGACCTGCTCGCCCGGCACCGGCCACCCCAAGGAAGGCCCGGAGAAGCCGGGCTCGATCGGACTGATGCTGCCCGGCATCGAGATGGACGTGGTGTCGCTGGAGGATTCCACCAGGGTGATGCCGGTCGGCGAGGTCGGTGAAATCCGCATCCGCGGCCCGAACGTCACCAAGGGTTACTGGAACAGGCAGGCGGAGACCGCGGAGGCCTTCGTCGGCGACCGCTTCCTGACCGGCGACATCGGCTACATGGACACGGACGGCTATTTCTATCTGGTCGACCGCAAGAAGGACATGATCATCTCCGGCGGCTTCAACGTCTATCCGCAGATGATCGAGCAGGCGATCTACACCCATCCGGCCGTGCAGGAGGTAATCGTGATCGGCATTCCCGACGATTACCGCGGCGAGGCGGCCAAGGCCTTCATCAAGCTGCGCGACGGCGAGAAGGCGTTCTCGGTCGACGAGCTGCGCACATTCCTTACCGGCAAGGTCGGCAAGCATGAATTGCCGGCGGCGGTCGAGTTCGTCGCCGAACTGCCGCGCACCCCGGTCGGCAAGCTGTCGCGTCACGAACTGCGCCAGCAGCAGCCGAAAGCATCTCAGCCGCAACACGCATCGGTGTCTCGCTCATGACCGGGCCTGTTCGAGCTGTTGCAGTCATTCCGTCGTCCCGGCCAAGCGAAGCGCGAGCCGGGACCCATACGCCGCGGCCTCTGCAAAAGGCACACGCGGCAACCGGCTTTGCCAGTTGCGATGGCCGGTGGTTATGGGTCCCTGCTTTCGCAGGGACGACGGCGAGCGCGTTGTGAACTTATTGAACTTCAAAAGGAGGATCCGATGGATCTCGCTTTCACCAAGGAAGAGATAGCGTTTCGCGAGGAGGTACGGGAGTTCTTCAAGAACAACGTGCCGCCGGAGACCCGGCGCAAGCTGCAGGAAGGCCGTCATCTGTCGAAGGACGAGATGGTCACCTGGTGGCGCATCCTCAACAAGAAGGGCTGGGGCGTCACCCACTGGCCGAAGGAATATGGCGGCACCGGCTGGACCACCGTGCAGCACTACATCTTCAATGAAGAGCTGCAATCCTATCCCGCGCCGCAGCCGCTCGCCTTCGGCGTCAGCATGGTCGGCCCGGTCATCTACACCTTCGGCAACGAGAAGCAGAAGAAGGAATACCTGCCGCGCATCGCCAGCGTCGACGACTGGTGGTGCCAGGGCTTCTCGGAGCCGGGTTCGGGTTCGGACCTTGCCTCGCTGAAGACCAAGGCCGAGCGCCGTGGCGACAAGTGGATCATCAACGGCCAGAAGACCTGGACCACGCTGGCCCAGCACGCCGACATGATCTTCTGCCTCTGCCGCACCGACAACAACGCGAAGAAGCAGATGGGCATCTCCTTCATCGTGTTCAGCATGAAGTCGAAGGGCGTCACCGTGCGTCCGATCCAGACCATCGACGGCGGCCACGAGGTCAACGAGGTGTTCTTCGACGACGTCGAAGTACCCTACGAGAACCTGATCGGCGAGGAGAACAAGGGCTGGGATTATGCCAAATTCCTGCTCGGCAACGAGCGCACCGGCATCGCCCGGGTCGGCGTGTCGAAGGAGCGGCTGCGCCGCATCCGCGCGCTGGCCTCCAAGGTCGAGTCCGGCGGCCGTCCCGTCATCGAGGATCCGGCGTTCCGCGAGAAGCTCACGGCCTGCGAGATCGAGCTGAAGGCGCTCGAGCTGACCCAGCTCCGCGTCGTCGCCGACGAGGGCAAGCACGGCAAGGGCAAGCCCAACCCGGCGTCCTCGGTGCTCAAGATCAAGGGCTCGGAAATCCAGCAGACCACGACCGAGCTGCTGATGGAGATCATCGGTCCGTTCGCCGCGCCCTATGACGAGCACGGCGATGCCGGCTCCAACGAGAGCATGGATTGGACCGCGCAGATCGCGCCGAGCTATTTCAACAACCGCAAGGTTTCGATCTACGGCGGCTCCAACGAGATCCAGCGCAACATCATCAGCAAGGCCGTGCTGGGACTTTGATTTCTCTGCTCCCTCGCCCCGCTCTTGCGGGGAGAGGGTTGGGGTGAGGGGCTTCTCTCCGCGCAGGGAATTGCGGAGAGACCTGTACCCCCTCACCCGGACCGCATCTGGCGATGCGACGTAGCCGAAGCTTCGCTTCGGCGTTCTTCAGGAACGGCCGCCGGAGGCGGCCTACGCCTCTCCCCGCAAGCGGGGCGAGGTGAAGAGGTCCCGGTTTCGCTAACGACTTTCAGTTTAAGGGAACGAACATGGATTTTGATCTGTCCGAGGAGCAGCGGCTTCTCAAGGAAAGCGTCGACGGGTTGCTGGCGGATGCCTACGACTTCGATGCGCGCAAGAAGTACATGAAGGAGAAGGGCGGCTGGAGCAAAGCGCTCTGGGGCAAGCTCGCCGAGCAGGGCCTGCTTGGTCTGCCCTTTGCGGAGACCGATGGCGGCTTCGGCGCCGGCGCGGTCGAGACCATGATCGTGATGGAAGCACTCGGCAAGGCGCTGGTGGTCGAGCCGTATCTGGCCACTGTCGTGGTCGCCGGCGGCTTCCTGCGCCATGGCGGCTCGGCCGAGCAGAAGGCCAAGTACATCCCGGGCATCATCGACGGCAGCAAGACCTTCGGCTTTGCCCAGCTCGAGAAGAACTCGCGCTACGACCTGTTCGACGTCGTGACCACGGCCAAGAAGAAGGGCGACGGCTGGGTGATCGACGGCGAGAAGTTCGTCGTGCTCAACGGCGAGAACGCCGACACGCTTGTCGTGACCGCGCGCACCAAGGGCGGCCAGCGCGACAAGGCCGGCATCGGCGTATTTCTCGTCCCGGCGGATGCCAAGGGCGTCACCAGGAAGGGCTATCCGACGCAGGACGGCCTGCACGCGGCCGACATCACCTTCACCAATGTCGAGGTCGGTGCTGACGCTGCGATCGGCGATCCCGAGAACGGCCTGCCGTTGATCGAGCGCGTCGCGGACGAAGCCCGCATTGCGCTGTGCGCGGAAGCGGTCGGCGCGATGGACGAGTCGCTGAAGGAGACCGTCGAGTACATCAAGACCCGCAAGCAGTTCGGCGTTGCGATCGGCTCTTTCCAGAGCCTGCAGCACCGTGCCGCCGACATGTTCGTGGCGCTGGAGCAGGCCCGCAGCATGTCGATGTTCGCGACCATGGCGTCCGACTTCACCGATGCCAAGGAGCGTTCGTCCGCGGTCGCGGCCGCCAAGGTGCAAGTCGGCAAGTCGCTGAAGTTCGTCGGCCAGCAGTCGATCCAGCTTCACGGCGGCATTGGCATGACCATGGAAGCCAAGATCGGCCACTACTTCAAGCGGCTGACCATGATCGAGAACACACTCGGCGACACCGACTACCACCTCCGTCGCGTCAGCGAAGGCGGCGGGCTGTTGGCCTGAGCCCACTCACGTCATTCCGGGGCGCCGCAACGCGGCGAACCCGGAATCCATTTCACCACCAATGATGCGGCCCAATGGATTCCGGGTTCTCGCTTCGCGAGCCCCGGAATGACGGCCGATCCGGGAGGCAACAACAATGAAAAACACCCCGTTCGATCTCACCGGCCAGGTCGCCGTCATTACCGGCTCGAGCCGCGGCATCGGCCGCTCCTCGGCGGAGCTTTTGGCCAAGCTCGGCGCCAAGGTCGTGGTCTCCTCGCGCAAGGCGGATGCCTGCCAGGAGGTTGCCGACGGCATCAAGAAGGCCGGCGGTGACGCGCTCGTCATTCCCTGCAACATCGCGCGCCGCGCGGAGGTCGAGGCGCTGGTCTCGGGCACCATCAAGCATTACGGCAAGATCGACATCCTGGTCTGCAACGCCGCGGTGAATCCCTACTACGGCCCGCTGCTCGACATCACCGACGAAGCCTTCGACAAGATCATGGGCTCGAACGTCAAGAGCAACATCTGGCTTTCCGCACTGGCGATCCCGCAGATGGCCGAACGCGGCAAGGGCTCGGTCGTGATCATCTCCTCGATCGGCGGCTTGCGCGGCTCGACCGTGATCGGCGCCTACGGCATCTCCAAGGCGGCGGACTTTGCGCTGTGCCGCAGCCTCGCCGGCGAATGGGGACCGAAGGGCGTGCGGGTCAATTGCGTGGCGCCGGGCCTCGTGAAAACCGATTTCGCCCGCGCGCTGTGGGAAGATCCGGACAATCTGAAGCGCCGCACCGCGTCGACGCCGCTCCGCCGCATCGGCGAGCCCGACGAGATCGCCGGCGCCGTGGCCTATCTCGCTTCCGACGCCTCGACGTTCATGACCGGCCAGACCATCGTGGTCGACGGCGGTGTGACGACGGCGGCGACGTAAGGTTCGGTCGCCTTACGGAATAGCGCGCTGCCACTCCACAAATTCGTCATGCCCGGCCTTGTGCCGGGCATCCACGTCTTTGGCGGTTGCTGCGAGCAAGACGTGGATGGCCGGGACAAGCCCGGCCATGACGACGTCTAGAGATCTTCGCTCAAGCAGCCTCAGACCTGCTCCAGCGCCCGCTCGAAATCCTCGATCAAATCGTCGGGATGCTCCAGCCCGGCCGAGAAGCGAATAAAGCCCTCGCTGATGCCGAGCTCGGCGCGGGCCTCGGGCACCAGACGCTGATGCGTCGTGGTGGCAGGATGGGTGACCAGGCTCTTGGCGTCGCCGAGATTGTTGGAGATGCGCGAGATCTTCAGCGCGTTGAGGCAGCGGAAGGCGCCGGCCTTGCCGTCCTTCACCTCGAAGCCGACCAGCGTCGAGCCGGCGCCCATCTGCTTCTTCACCGTCGCGGCCTGCGGATGGTCGGGGCGGCCGGGATAGACCAGCCGCGTGATCTTCGGATGTTTCGCCAGCGCCTCGGCGATCTTCGCCGCGTTCTCGGTCTGCGCGCGAACGCGGACGCCGAGCGTCTCCAGCCCCTTCAGCAGCACCCAGGCGTTGAACGGTGACAGCGACGGGCCGGTCTGGCGCATGAAATTGTGGATGTGCTCGGCGATGAAGGCCTCCGACGACAGGATGACGCCGCCGAGGCAGCGGCCCTGGCCGTCGATGTGCTTGGTCGCGGAATAGACCACGACGTCGGCGCCGAGCGACAGCGGGCTCTGCCAGATCGGCGTCGCGAACACGTTGTCGACGATCAGCCGGGCGCCGCCGCTATGCGCGATCTCTGCGATCGCACCGATATCGAGCACGTCGAGCGTCGGGTTGGTCGGGCTCTCCAGGAAGAAGGTCTTGGTGTTCGGCCGCAACGCGCGCTGCCACTGGTCGAGATCGAGGCCGTCGACCAGCGTCGTCTCGATGCCGTAACGCGGCAGCAGGTCCTGCACGACGTAAAGGCAGGAGCCGAACAGCGCCTTCGACGCCACCACGTGATCGCCGGCCTTCAGCGGCGCGAGGATCGCAGTGGTCACAGCGGCCATGCCGGTCGCGGTCGAGCGCGCGGCTTCCGCGCCCTCGAGCTCGATCATGCGGCGCTCGAACATCGCAATCGTCGGATTGGAATAGCGCGAATAGATGAAGCCGGGATCCTGTCCCTTGAAGCGCGCCTCGCATTGCTCGGCGGTGTCGTAGACGTAACCCTGGGTGAGAAACAGCCCTTCCGACGTCTCCCCGAATTGCGAGCGGAGCGTGCCGCCATGGACGAGGCGGGTTTCGGGACGAAAATGGGCGGTAGTCTTGGCTTCAGAAGATTTGGACTCAGACATGTGACCTCCGAAGTGGCCATTTCCTCTGAAAATGGCCACAAAAAAACCGGCCTGGAGAAACCTCCACAAGCCGGGATCACACTGTCCCCGGCCTGTTTAGCGACTTATTTAACGTGGCTGCAAGCCGGCCGGCTCAAATCACCACGGGATAAGTGCAGCTGATATTCCCTCGCGCCCTTTCCGTCAAGACGGTCATCGGATAACCCGTAAAAGCCCATATTTTGGGGCTTGATGGCCGCTCAGAGGTTGATTTTGGGCCATCTCGAGGGATCGCCGAGGGACCGCATCGTGTCGTTCACGCTGGAAGATGAATCCAACGGAATTCTGCCCGACCGCATGATCGCGGAGATGGCGGAGGCCGGCCTCATTCTGCCCGCCTACGACTTTGTCGAGAGCCAGATCCAGCCGGCGAGCCTCGATCTGCGTCTCGGCGACATCGCCTACCGCGTCCGCGCCAGCTTCCTGCCGGGGCCCGATGCCACCGTCGCCGAGCGGATCGACCAGCTGAAGCTGCATGAGATCGATCTCTCCGACGGCGCGGTGCTGGAGACCAATTGCGTCTACATCGTCCCGCTGCTCGAAAGCCTGGCGCTGCCGCCGGAGATCGTGGCTGCCGCCAACCCGAAGAGCTCGACCGGACGGCTCGACGTCTTCACCCGTGTGATCGCCGACGGCACCCGCCGCTTCGACATGATCGGCGCCGGCTATCACGGCCCGCTCTATGCCGAGATCTCACCGAAGACGTTTCCCGTGCTGCTGCGCGAGGGCTCGCGGCTCAGCCAGGTCCGCTTCCGGATCGGTGAGGCGACCTTGACCGCCGACGAGCTCGATGCGCTGCATGCCGCCGAGCGGCTGGTCGATGCCGACAATGCCGATCTCACCCATGGTGTCGCGCTGTCGGTCGATCTCTCCGGCGAGAACTCGGGCGGTTTCGTCGGCTATCGCGCCAAGCGCCACACCGGCGTGGTCGACGTCGATCGCCGCGGCGGCTATTCGGTCGACGAATTCTGGGAGCCGATCAAGGCGCGCTCCGACGGCAGCCTCATCCTCGATCCCGGCGAGTTCTACATCCTGGCTTCAAAAGAGGCCGTGCAGGTGCCGCCGGATTACGCCGCGGAGATGGTGCCGTTCGACCCGCTGGTCGGCGAATTCCGTGTCCACTATGCCGGCTTCTTCGATCCCGGCTTCGGCTATGCCGGCGCCGGCGGCAAGGGCGCGCGCGCCGTGCTGGAAGTACGCTCGCGCGAGGTGCCGTTCATTCTCGAGCACGGCCAGATCGTCGGCCGTCTCGTCTATGAGCGCATGCTGGAGCGTCCCGACGCGCTCTACGGCCAGCGGATCGGCTCGAACTACCAGGCGCAGGGCTTGAAGCTCTCCAAGCATTTTCGCGTGTAATTCCATTTCGCGCGCGCGTGTAATTCCGTAGCCCGGATTTCGCATCATTCTCCGCCGTCATTCCCCGCGAAAGCGGGGAATCCAGTACGCCGCGGCCTCTCCATCGACAACGACTGTCTCTGGAATACTGGATCGCCCGATCCCGTCTACGCCAAGGCTTCGACGCGGCCAACTGTCTCAGGCGCGCCGGAGCTTCAGCGGAGGCGGCAAGTCGGGCGATGACGGTGTGTGTGTTGGTTGCGCCGTCGCTTCGGCGATGACACATTCCAGAAAACAACAAACCGGGAGTGAACATGAACGCCGCAACAGATTCAGCGCAGCAAGAGGCGCAGTGGCGGAAGTGGCGCAGCGTCGCCGATCTCTATCACGCCTTCTTCACCGGGCTGATCCTCACCGTGGTCACGCGGCGCGGCACGGCTGACGCCGCCGAATTCGTCTTCCGCGTGTTTCGCCGCCAGCAGCAGGAGCGCTTCCTGCCCGGCTTGAAGAAGCTCGGCCTCGACGGCCTGCCGCCGGCGGTCGCGGCCGCGCAGTATCACTATCTCTCCAACTGGATCGGCGGCGTGCATGTCGAATACATGTACGAGACCGACCGCAAGGCCTGGATCCGCTATCCGCCGCCGCGCTGGATCTGGAAGGGCACCGCGATTTGCGGCGTGCCCGGCGAGGTCTCGCGCGCGATGCTGCGTGGCTGGCACGCCAACAATGGTGTCGCGCTCGGCGATCTCCGGCTCGGCTTCGTCTGCACCAAGCAGAGCGTCGACGGCCAGGACGGGCTCGAGGGCTATTACTGCGAATATGATCATCCGCTCGAACTCGACCAGCGCCTGGTGTTCGCGCGCCATCTCGAGGCGCCACTGTTCGATGCGAAGACCGCACCGGCGCTGCCGGTCGACAGCTGGCCGAAGCCGCGGCTGGAGAAGGCCTATCGCAACTACGCGATGGAATATGTGAAGACGGCCGCGCCTGTCATCGTGCAGGTGTTCGGGCCCGAGGATGCGAGCTATCTGCTGCATCTCACCGGTAAGCTGATTGGCATGCAGTATTTCGACGAGGTCGCGCAGGCGCTCGGCGGCAGCCGTGGCCGCGCCACGGAATTTGCCGCATTCCTGCGCACGCTCTTCGAGTCGCAGGACGATGTCGCAGTCATCAGCGAGTCCGAGGGCCAGTTCGAAATCCGCCAGCAGGGCTGGAAGCTGATGGCCGATGTCGCCGATTATCATCCGGCCTGCGCCAGCGTGCTGACAGGTCTGCTTGAAGGGCTGGCGGCCGGCTGCGGACGGCACATTCCGGTGCATCTGAAGCCGAATAGCAGCGCCGGCGCGCCGTTCGTCTGGTCGGTCGGCTAGATTAGAGGTTCACCTGCAATCGCGCAGGCCCCCCTTGCGTCCCGCGCACGTGGATTCCGCCGCTGCCATGGTAGGGAAACACCATGGCGCGGCTCCCAGACTGCGCGCGTGGGAGTAGAAATGTCCGACCTCGGCCTCGCCGAAATACCTGTCGACGAACAAGAGCGGCCGCTGCCGCCGCCGGTGACCAGACCGGCGCGCAACGCGCTGCTCGACGGGCCGATCCTGCGCACGCTGTTATGGCTGGCCTGGCCGAACGTGATCGCGCTCTCGGCCGGCACCTGCGTGGTGATCGCGGAGACGTCCTATATCGGCCGGCTCGGCGTCGAGTCGCTCGCGGCGATGGCGCTGCTGTTTCCCTGCGTGATCCTGACCATGACGATGTCGGGCGGCGCGATGGGTGGCGGCGTCGCATCCGCGATTGCGCGTGCGCTCGGTGCCGGCGAGATCGAGCGTGCCTCGACGCTCGCAATGCATGCGCTGATGATCGGCCTGACCTTCGGTTTGACGTTCATGTTCGGCATGCTGATCTTCGGTCCGCGCCTGCTCGAACTGCTCGGCGGCCGCGGCAACGTGCTGGCGCAGGCGATCGCCTATTCGCAGATCTTCTTCGGCGGGGCGATCCTGCCGTGGCTGATGAACACGATGGCCGGCATCCTGCGCGGCACCGGCAACATGAAGCTGCCGTCGACCATGATCCTGTCCTCGGCGGTGTGCCAGATCATTCTCGGCGGCACGCTCGGGCTCGGCCTCGGTCCAGTGCCGCAGTTCGGCATGCGCGGCGTCGCCGCGGGTTCGCTGATCGCCTATTCGATCAGCATCAGCGTGATGGGCTGGTACCTGTTCTCGGGCCGCGCCCGCGTGAAGCCGAAGCTGAGGGGGCTGCGCGTGCAATGGGTGATGTTCATCGACATCCTCAGGGTCGGCGCGGTCTCCTGCTTCTCGCCGCTGCAATCGGTTCTGACGATCTCGATCTTCACCCATATGCTGGCGCAGTTCGGCACCGCGGTGCTCGCCGGCTACGGCATCGGCGCGCGGCTCGAATTCATGCTGACCTCGGTCGCGTTCGCGGTCGGCATCGCCTCGGTGCCGATGATCGGCATGGCGGTCGGCGCCGACCGCGTCGCGCGTGCCCGGCGGACCGCCTGGACCGCCGGCACGCTGTCGTTCCTTTCGGTCGGCATCGTCGGCAGCTTCATCGCCGTGTTCCCCGACCTCTGGGTCAATCTGTTCACCAGCGATCCGCATGTGCGGGCGACCAGCCATCAGTACCTGTCGACTGCCGCGCCGATGTACGCTTTCATCGGCCTCGCCATGTCGATGTATTTCTCCTCGCAGGGCGCGGCGAAGGTGCTCGGCCCAGTGCTGGCACAGACCGCGCGGCTGATCTTCATCGGCACCGGCGGCTGGTGGCTCTCGACACATGAGGCGAGTGCGCAAAACTTCTTCACACTCGCCGCCGCCTCGATGGGTGTGCTCGGCGTGCTGTCCTGCCTCAGCGTGATCCTGACGCGCTGGGGCAAGTCTGCGCCGGTCGCAGAAGTGCAGCCGGCGCTGTCGTAGGCCGTTACACCCGTCATCCTGAGGAGCCGCGAAGCGGCGTCTCGAAGGATCGACGGCCCCGCTGCTTCGGCGCTCGCTCCTGGAAGCAGCCGGGCTGTCGCCCTTCGAGACGGCCGCTTCGCGGCCTCCTCAGGGTGACGGGCACGGTCTGATTGCGTGGCCGGTCGTGCAACCCAACAGCTTACGCCGCGTCCTCTCCCCTGGCCGATCGGGCCTGCGCGGCCTGCATTGCGGCCGCGCCGAGGTCCATCTGCGCGTCCATGTAGGGCGCGACCTCGTGCGGCAGCACGTCGGCGATCCACACCACCCGGCAGCGCGCGTCGCCGTCGGCAAACACTTGCACCGAGGCGGAATGCTGCTTCAGCCGTTCGCTGGTGATCGCATAGACCAGCCGTTGCCGTTTGTCGTCGCAATCGACCAGCGTCTCGCGCGCCACGGTGCCGTTGCTGAAAGTGACGGTGCGGACGTCGCCGTCGAGCTGCGTGTCGGTGACGAAGCCCGGCACCAGCCGGGTATGCAGCGCGCCGAAATCGCGCAGTGCGTCCCAGACGTGGTCGGCCGGCGCGTCGATCGGGATGTCCTTGTGGATGGAAGCCATGGAATTGGGTCCTTCGATAAATAGTGAATCTGTCATTGCGAGGAGCGAAGCGACGAAGCAATCCATGCTTCCTCGCATGCGGCGCTATGGATTGCTTCGCTCCGCTCGCAATGACGGCGGAGTTTGTGGGGTGCTAGGTGCTCACCGCCTCGACATTGTTGCCGTCGGGGTCGAGCAGGAAGGCCGCGTAGTAGGTCGGGCTGTAGTCCTTGCGATGGCCCGCCGCGCCATTGTCCTTGCCGCCGGTCTTGAGGCCCTCGGTATGGAATGTCTTGATCGCGTCGTGGCTCGGTGCGCGGAACGCGATATGCGCGCCGCCTTGGCTCTTGCCCTTGTGCAGATGCAGCCAGAGCGCGGGCTCGCCCTTTGGACCGAAACCCGCGCCGCTGTCGTCACGCGAGCAGAGCACGAAGCCGAGCGGCGCCAGCACCGCAGTGTAGAAGCGCACGCTGGCGTCGAGGTCGCTAACGCGCAATCCGATGTGGTCGTACATGATGGGACCTCCAGTCGTTGGGCGCGTCGATCGACGCGCGAACCGGACGAACCCTAGCTATTGCAGCGCAAGGCGTTCTTGGAGAATCTTGCGGTCGCCGCGGGAGGCCTGCCGGAACTTCAGCGGCGAGGCGCCGGCGGCGCGGTGGAAGCTGCGCACGAAATTGGAGAGATCGCCGAAGCCGACGTCATAGGCGATGTCGGTGACCGGGCTGTCGTCGTCGACGAGCCGCCGCGCCGCATGGCGCAGCCGCGAGCGCACGAGGTATTGATGCGGGGTGACGCCGAGCACCGCGGAGAACAGCCGCAGGAAATGGAACGTGCTTAAGCCCACTTGCTCGGCGGCATCGTCGAGATCGATCTGATGATGCGAATTGCCGTCGATCCACAGCGCAGCCTCGACGGCGCGGCGGCGATCGCGCAGGCTCGCGGTGAGGGGCCTTGCCTTGCGGTCGGACACCAGTTCGACAAGGCGGCTGGCGAGGAGGTGGCCGACCTCGTCGAGCCCGACATCGCTATTGCCACCTGCCGCCGTTTGGGCGAGCTCTCCGATCACCATCAATTCCGGCAGCGGCGGCACCGAGCCGACCTGCCAGACCGACGTGCGGTCGCCGATCGTCTCGACCAGCTCCGGGTCCAGGAAGAACGACAGGCATTCGTCGCCGACCACATGGTCGTGCGTGCAGGTGTATTCGTCGCCGGGATGGCCGACCAGGATCGAGCCTGCCACCAGCTCGTGGAAGCGGCCGCGGCAATGGCAGCCGAAGCTGCCGCTGCGCACATAGGACACGGAATGGCAGGCGAATTGCTCGGCGAACGGCTTGTCGCCGGGCGCTGCCGTGCAGCGAAATTCGTTCACCGTGATGCGATCGCGCTGCAACAGCGTGGTGTGGGTCATACCCCGTGATCTAGGCTTGCGGGCGGGGCCGCGCAACGGGCAGCAGCACGTCAAACAGGGTCTTGCTGGTGGTCGGCTGGGCGCCTTCGATCGAGAGCAGCCGCCGCTTGGAGACGCTGCCGCCGTTCGGCGAGATCCGGTCGGCGTAGTGGCCAGCCTCGAGCACGCGATGGCAGGGCACGATGATCATGAAGGGGTTGCGGCCGAGCGCCTGTGCCACCGAATAGACCGCGCCGGACGTGCGCAGGGCGCTCGCGACCTCGTCATAGGTCCGGGTCTCGCCAAGGGGAATGGCGCGGACAGTCTGATAGACGCGCTGGTCGAAGGCGGAGATGCCGCTCATGTCGAGCGCAACGCCGCCGAGATCGCCATTGCCGTCACGCAAGGTGGCCGCGATGCCCTCGATCGCGACATCGACCTCCTCGGGAGGCCGCATTTCGCGCGCGTCGGGGTGGAGCTGGAATAGCCGTTTGCGGGTCTCGATTTCGCGGAGCTCGGGAAGCTGGACACCGGCGACGCCACCTTCGCCCCATGCGATGCCGCATCGGCCGATTGCCGTGTCGAAAATGGTGTACCCACGCCCCGCCATGACGCCACCAACCCCCAGCGCGACCATAACATCGCCGCGGTCCGGCGCATCCGGAATCTTCACGTTTAGTTAAGCATGTCGCGGCCGGTGCTGTGTGACCTCGACAACGTCCGGTCACGGTCTTGCGGTCACGCATCTTAAAGGCTTTGCCCGCTATCTGGACGCCAGCATGCTGCTCCAAAAGACGATCGGCGGAACGATGACGGGCACGAGCGTCGAGCCAGCGCCCGGCAGCGCGGGAATGGTCGGGCGCGCGAGCGGGCGTGTTCACCCGCTCGTTGCGGTGCTGTTGTTGGCGCTGCTCATACGCGTTGCGGCCGCGGTCTGGCCCAACGTGATGTATCCCGACGAGATCTTTCAATATCTCGAGCCGGCGGGGCGGATGCTTGGCCATGACGGCATCCTGACGTGGGAATGGCGCGACGGCATTCGCGGCTGGTTCCTGCCGACATTGCTGGCCGGGCCGGTCGCCCTCGGTGATGCGATTGCGCCTCATGGCGCTGGTGCCTTCCTGGTGCCGCGTCTGGTCGCCGCGTGTGCGTCGCTATCGATCGTGGTCAGCGCGTGGTTATTCGGCGCGCGGGTCTCGCGGACCCATGCCGTCGTCGCAGGCTTCGCCGCCGCGGTCTGGTTCGAATTGATCATGCTCGCGCCGCACACGCTGGGCGAGCCGTTGGCGACAGCGCTGATCGTGCCGGCGGCGTTGTTGGTGACCGATCAACCGTCGCGGCGGCGTCTTGCAATCGGCGGCGCCTTGCTTGCGTTCGCCTTTGTCTGCCGTTTTCAATATGCGCCCGCGATCGCCGTGCTTGCCGTCGGCGCCTGCTGGACGCGTTGGCGAAACCTGATTCCGCTGGTCGCCGGCGGGCTCGTTGCGCTGTTGCTTGCCGCCGCAATCGATCTTGCACATGGTGCGGTGCCGTTCGCCTGGTTGATCGCGAATATCAAGGAAAACCTTGTGCACGATCGCGCCACCGAATTCGGTGTGACACCGCCTGCGGCGTATCTCATCAATTTCCTGATCGTATGGTCGGTTGCGATCGTGCTGCCGCTCGCGGCGATCGGGCGCGGCTGGCGGCACGCACCGCTGTTGCTGGCGACAGCGCTCGCCAACCTCCTCTTCCACAGCCTGATCGCGCACAAGGAAGACCGCTTCGTCTTCCTGTCGGTGGTGCTGTTCATCATCGTCGCGGCGCTGGGGTCGGCGGATTGGGTGCAATCGGTGCGCACCAACGACAAATGGCGCCGCGGGGCGTTGCCGATCGTCTTGGGCGGCTGGGCGCTGCTCTCGATGGCGCTCGCCGGCGCCAGCGAGGAGATGCGCGACTATTGGACGCGCGGCGTCGGCGCGGCGGAGCTCGCCGCCAAATTACGCAGCGATCCGCAGATGTGCGGCCTTGCGCTCTACAACGTTCGTTTCCAGCTGTTGCCGGGGCGGGAACGATTGGTCGGCCCGGTGCCGCTCTACGTGCTTGCGCCGGCCGATCCGCTCGCCGAGCTCATCCTGCCGCCGCTGTTGCAGGCGACCAAGCCGGCCTTCAACCGCATCCTTGCGCGGCCCGAGGCAGCGGGCGACTTGCCGGCGGATTTTTCACGGCAGAGCTGCGCCCATGTCGGCATCGCCGATGCCTGCATCTACGCGCGCAGCGGCACCTGCGACGCATCCGCCGCCGCATCCTTCGTCATCAATGACGCGCTCGTGAGAATGGGCCACTAGCGGCGACAGCAAGGCGATCCGCCAGAATGTACGCTTGATCCTCTGCCTCCGCCCGGGCTATGGTCCGGCATCCGAGCGGGTCGACCTCAAGCAATTGAGATCGCGGGCGTAGTTCAATGGTAGAACGGCAGCTTCCCAAGCTGCATACGAGGGTTCGATTCCCTTCGCCCGCTCCAGTCTCTGGGCGCAGTATTTTACGGGCAATCGCAGGAGACCTGACGTGAAGTTGCTGGGAGCGCTGTTGCTTGCGCTGAGCGTGCTTTGGATGACAAGGCCGGCATCTGCACAAACCTACGATCCGCGCTACCCGGTCTGCATGCATGTTTACGGCGTGTTGATCGGCGAGCGGATGGACTGTGTCTTCACGTCTCTGGATCAGTGCCAGGTCGGCGCTAACGGGCTGCCGGCGACCTGTCTGGTCAACCCCTACTACGCGCCAAGGTCGGCGCGCCGTTACAGGCTTGAACGATAACTTTTGTGCTCGCGCTCGCGAGCGCCCAGTTGAGATCAATGCATGGAATGGTGGTACTTCGCACTCCTTGCGATCGTTCTGGTCGGATGCGTATTTGTCGTTCGCGCCCGTCGCAGCAGCAATTCGCCAGAGGATGAGGAACTGAACCGGCGGCTCGATGAGCGCGTCGATCGCCTCCGCGACGATCTCGCTCACCGTGATCGCGATCAGGATTCCTGACCGAGGCAAGCCTGCGGAAAGGCCTCCCGCGATTAACCCGGGATACTACGGCGATCTGTTCACGCAACGTGCACGCCTAACGAACTGTACTCAACCTGTTCTTCTCACAGCGCGCGGTTATGTTTCCGTAGTTCTCCGCGTTTGAGAACAGAGTTCCGCCGGAACGATCTCGCGGGTTCCGGCATTGGCCCTGTAGAACCGGCCAGCCTCCGGCAGAGAACGGTCGGTTCAAGCCCGCGGCTGGTCGTCCGCTTTCAACCACACCCCCTGGAAGGACGGCCGCCGCGGGTCCGCATCGTGCGCAAGCTCACCGCCATCCCATGGCAGGCGCGACGTGAGTCAAAATGCTCTCGATCACATGCGCGTTGTAGGCGACGCCGAGCTGATTGGGGACGGTCAGGAGCAGGGTGTCGGCCTCCGCGATCGCCTCGTCCGTCTTGAGCTGCTCGATCAGCTTCTCCGGCTCGGCGGCGTAGCCGCGGCCGAAGATCGCGCGCGTTCGCTCGTCGATGAAGCCGATCTGGTCTTCCTCCTGCCCGCTGCCGAAATAGGCGCGATCGCGATCGTCGACCAGCGCGAAGATGCTGCGGCTCACCGAGACCCGCGGCTCGCGGGTGTGACCCGCTTCCTTCCAGGCGGCACGATATGCCCGGATCTGCGCGGCCTGCTGGATGTGGAAGGCCTCTCCGGTCTCGTCGCTCTTCAGCGTCGAGCTTTGCAGGTTCATCCCGAGCTTCGCCGCCCAGACTGCGGTGGCGTTGGAGCCGGCGCCCCACCAGATCCGTTCGCGCAAGCCCTCCGAGAGCGGCTCGAGCCGCAGCAGCCCGGGCGGATTGGGAAACATCGGCCGTGGATTCGGTTGCGCAAATCCCTCGCCGCGCAGCATATCGAGGAAGATCTCGGCATGACGGCGGCCCATGTCGGCGTCGGTCTCGCCCTCGCCGGGCTGATAGCCGAAATAGCGCCAGCCATCGATCACCTGCTCGGGCGAGCCGCGGCTGATGCCGAGTTGCAGGCGTCCCCTCGCGATCAGGTCGGCGGCGCCGGCGTCCTCGATCATGTACATCGGATTTTCGTAGCGCATATCGATCACGGCGGTGCCGATTTCGATCCGGCTGGTCTTCGCACCGACCGCCGCCAGCAGCGGGAAGGGCGAGGCGAGCTGGCGTGCGAAATGATGGACGCGAAAATACGCGCCATCCGCGCCCAGCTCTTCGGCGGCGACCGCGAGGTCGATGGATTGCAGGAGCACATCTGCGGCCGAGCGGGCCTGGGATTGCGGCGAGGGCGTCCAGTGCCCGAACGAAAGGAATCCGATTTTCTTCATGACGGCTATGTAGGCATGTCCGGTGCGAATTGCGAACCGTGGCTCGACCCCACGGTGGCGGAAAGTGTTTACCAGCCGCGATGATTTTCTGCAGCAAATGTTGCGGGTTTCGCCGATTGCGCCGCTGCGTGCGTGCCGCATGCGCGCAGGTCTTGCCGCCTGCGTCGCGGTGTGACTTGCGATCCCCCGGCGCGCCGCCTAGCTTTCGGCCACGATTTCTCCAGCCAACACGCTCCCGCAGGTCCCGATGTCGCAGCCGCTTCTGTTTCAGCCGATCACGCTTCGCGGCGTGACCTCCAGAAACCGCATCCTGATTTCGCCGATGTGCCAGTATTCGGCGACCGACGGCCTCGCCAATGATTGGCACCTTGTTCATCTCGGTAAATTTGCCCAGGGCGGCGCCGGGCTCGTGATGGTCGAGGCCGCGGCGGTTGCCGCCGAGGGCCGCATCACCCATGGCGATGTCGGGATCTGGAACGACGAGCAGATCGCGCCGCTCGAGCGCATCGCCGCCTTCCTGAAGGACAATGGCGCCGTGCCCGCGATCCAGCTCGCGCATGCCGGCCGCAAGGCCAGCATGCAGCGACCCTGGTACGGCAATGCCGCACTCGACGAGGCCGACCACGCCCGCGGCGATCTGCCGTGGCGGACGGTGGCGCCGAGCGCGATCCCGATGGAGGAGGGCTGGCTGATGCCGCACGCGCTCGAGGTCGATGAGCTCGCAGCGTTGCGCGAGCAATGGCGGCGCGCCACGCTGCGCGCGGTGGAGGCCGGCTTCGAGTTCGTCGAGGTGCACTGCGCGCATGGCTATCTGCTGCACGAATTCCTCTCGCCATTGTCGAACCGGCGCAACGACGCCTATGGCGGCGACCGTGCCGGGCGGATGCGCTATCCGCTCGAGATCATCGAGACCGTGCGCGCTGCCTGGCCCGCGGAGCGGCCGCTGTCGGTGCGGATCTCCTCGGTCGACGGTGTCGACGGCGGCCTGACGCTCGAGGACCAGATCGCGTTCGCCAGGGCAGCCAAGGCGCGCGGCGCCGATCTGATCGATTGCTCGTCGGGCGGCCTGCTCGGCTCGGCGACCGCGGCGCGGATTCCACGCGGCTACAGCTTCCAGGTGCCTTATGCGGATGAAATCCGCCGCTCCGCCGAGGTCGCCACCATCGCGGTCGGCCTGATCCTGCATCCGCGGCAGGCGGAAGATGTTCTGGCCAACGGTCAGGCCGATCTGGTCGCGATCGGCCGCGAGGCGTTGTTCGATCCGAACTGGCCGCTGCATGCCGAGCTTGCGCTTGGCGGCGGAAGCGGCGAAGTGTTCACGTCCTGGCCGAAGCAGTATGGCTGGTGGCTGGAACGGCGCGAACCGGGCCTGCGCAAGCTCGAAGGCCCGCCGCTGCCGTTCCGCAACGTTTAACGAGAACAGCTGACAAGAAAGTTGGGAGGTCGTCATATGGCAACAATCGCAAAGCGTCCCTATCGCGGCGTCTTCCCGGTCGCGCCGACCATCTTCGACGCCAACGGCAACCTCGACCTCGACGGACAGCGGCGCTGCGTCGATTTCATGATCGATGCCGGCTCGCACGGCATCTGCATCCTCGCCAATTTCTCCGAGCAGTTCGTGCTGACCGATGCCGAGCGCGAGACCGTGATGCATGCCGTGCTCGAGCACGTCGCGGGCCGCATCCCCGTGATCGTCACGACGACGCATTTCTCCTCGGTGGTGTGTGCCGCGCGCAGCCGCGAGGCGGAGGCCGCCGGCGCTGCGATGGTGATGATCATGCCGCCCTATCACGGCGCGACCTTCCGCGTCGGCGAGCCGGCGATCTATGAGTTCTATCGCGTGGTCTCCGACGCGATTCGTATCCCGATCATGATCCAGGACGCGCCGGTCGCAGGCACGCCGCTGTCGGTCGATTTCCTGGCGCGGATGGCCAAGGAGCTCGCCAATGTCAGGTATTTCAAGATCGAGGTGCCGATGGCCGCCAACAAGCTGCGCGGCCTGATCGAGAAGGGCGGCAGCGTCATCGAGGGGCCGTGGGACGGCGAGGAGGCGATCACGCTGATGGCCGATCTCGATGCCGGCGCCACCGGGGCAATGACCGGCGGCGGCTATCCCGACGGCATCCGCCAGATCATGGATCCGTTCCTCGCCGGCCGCCGCGACGAGGCCGTGCAGGCCTATGCGCGCTGGCTGCCGCTGATCAATTACGAGAACCGGCAATGCGGGCTGCAGGCCTGCAAGGTGCTGATGCGCGAGGGCGGCGTCATCAAATCGGATGCGGTGCGCCACCCGTTGCAACCGCTGCATCCGGCGACACGCGCCGGGCTGATCGAGATCGCGCGCACGCTCGATCCGGTCGTGCTGCGCTGGGGGCGCTGAGCTCTCCACCCGGCTGCCGCATTCACATAACCGTCAACAACGCCATCTACCGTTCCTGACCGGTATGGGGAGCGGGGTGTCCCCGCGCGCGCTGGATATGTCGGACCGGTCAGGCGGAAGCGGATGATCGAAACCTTCCGGGTTGGCCGTTTTGCGATGCGCTACGGGCATTTCGTGCCGCGGCTTTACAATTACTGCCGTTCGCTCGGCTTCGAACGGCAGCACTTGCTGCCGTCGCGCGCCTTTTGCTCGGACGAGAGCCAGGGTTATCCGGTGATGCTGCTGGCCCAGCATTTCGGAACCTTTCCGTTCGACCACGGGCGGGTCGGCGGCAAGGTCGCGATCAACCGCCACGGGCCTTTTGCCCATCACGGCGAGCACCTGGTGCTGATCCAGGCCAGCCATGTCGGCTACAATCCCGATGATGGCCGCTTCGGTGTCTATCAGCGCCACCGCACCGAAGATTGCAGGTTCGGGGACTGCTGCGGAAAGCTCTGCGGCGTGCTGCGCTGGTACGAGGACGAGTACGCGCTCGCGTGCCGGCAGGTGCAGTGCGGCCGGCTCGACGGCGAGCCGGTGTTGCAGATCGACAATCAGTATCTCGACGACAGCCGCAGCGACGGCGTCTTCCTGTCGCTCGACCGCATGGTCGAGACGCCGCTGCAGCCGCTCAACGTGCTGAGCACGTCGAAGCTGTTTCGCGCGAGCCCGGCGATCCGCGAGCGGCTTGGCGAGGAGTTCTTTCGCGAGACGCCGGCGCCGATCGGCACGGCGTTGTCACCCGATCTGTTTCAATTCCGCCGTGCGCTGGCCGAGGGTCCCGAGGGCCACGACATTCTCGAGGCAGTGCTCGCTCCGGTCATGCCGGCGCTGGTGACGTCGCCGCATCCGGCATTGGATGCCGCCCGCTTCGTTACCCAGGCTGAGTTCGACCGCGCCTACCGGAGCATTCTGCGCGAGCCGGCATTTGCGGCCAAGAATGTCCTGTTCGTCTCCGGCCTGAACATCGACGTGTCGCCGCGCGAGGGATTCCGGTTTCCGTTCACCAAATTCGTGCCGTGGGCCGCCTACGCCCGCCTGCGCGACGGCCGCTCGTTCCTGCTGGAGCAGGAGCAATTGGCCGAGACCCTGCGCCGGATGCCGGGCGAGAATCCGGATTGCCTGTCGTTCGACGCCACGATCGAGCAGATGACCGCGGCGCCGGAAATCCGCATTCCGATCGGCTGATGCAGATGACGACGCTTCCTGCCCTGCGTACGCACGCTCCTCCCGAACCGCGTCTTCAGCGCCTGCAATTCGTGGACCGCGAGCGCGGCTTGACCCGCCGCCACTTCATCCTCGCCTGCCTCGGCATGGCGGCAGGCCAGATCGTGCGCCTGCTCGACAGGCTTCAGCAGCTGCCGCTGCTGCGGATTCGCTTTCCCTGACTTCGGCTGAAACGCGCTAGCA
>NZ_JACMYO010000006.1 GCF_020889685.1 Bradyrhizobium oropedii | reverse complement strand
GCCTGCGCTTCTCCAGCCTCCCCTTGAAAAGGGGAGGTTGCTTCGCTCGTCAGAAGCGGGTGGGGATCAGCTCTCTCCACTTGCAGCGGACCTGCGGCTGACCCCCATCCCGACCTTCTCCCTTTCAGGGGGAAGGAGAGAGGCCGGCCACGTCTACTGTGCATGGGGTTGTTTCACCGATTTGCGGTGCAGGAGCCGCGCCAACCGGCTGCGGCTACGGCGAAAAATAACCCCGCCTGGCGGGAACGGTTGGCGGCACCAGCGAGTTTCGCTCAGGTTAGGGGGCCCCATGACGCCTATCGATCCCGCCGCCGGCATCGTGGCATTGGCCGCCCGGCGGCTTCGTGCTGTGCCGGCCGGTCCCTACGCCCGGCCGCCGCAGGGACAGACGCGATGAAGCCCGGCCCGTCCTCGGAACGCGCGGTCATCCTCGCCGCGAGCGAGCGGGACGCCGTCAGGACTGCCCATCTGATCAAGGAAGCTGGCTACTACGCCAACATCTGCGGCGACCTCGCCGAGCTCGAGCGCCAGGTCGCAAGCGGCGCGGGCCTGGCCATCATTGCCGATGAGGCGATCAGGACCGCCGACCTCGCCGGCCTGACGCGCTGGCTGAACGAGCAGCCGTCATGGTCGGATTTCCCTATCGTGCTGATCAGCGAGAAGGGCGGGCCTGAGCGCAATCCCGAAGCGGCGCGGCTCGGCCGTGCGCTCGGCAATGTCACCTTCATCGAGCGACCGTTTCATCCAACCACGTTGGCGAGCCTGGTCGCCGCGACGGTGCGCGGACGCCGCCGCCAGTACCAGACCCGCCAGATCCTCGAGGATCTGACCGAGAGCGAGGACCTGTTGCAGACCGCGCTCAATGCCGGCCACCTCGGCGCGCTCGAGCTTCATCTGCCGGATTTCGAGCTCGAGGCGTCGCCGACCTGCAAGACATACTTCGGGCGCAGGTCCGGCGATCCCTTCACGTATCAGGATTTGCTGGACGCGGTGCATCCCGACGATCGGGCCCGCCGGAGCGAGATCGTCGAGCAAACGTTGCGCACCGGCGCGGATTACCGGATCGAGTACCGCAACATCTGGCCCGATGGCACCGAGCACTGGGTTGACGTGCGTGCCCGTGCGGTGCGTCGGCGCGACGGCAGCATCCGCTCGCTGGTCGGGGTCTGTCGGCTCGCCGGCGCCGGTGCTCGCACCGTTGCACGATGCCGGCGCGCTTGTCTTCGCCGATGTCGCCTCGATCCGCCATGCCGAGCGCGCGGCAGCAGTCGGCGCCGACGGGCTGGTGCTGCTCACCGCGGGCGCCGGCGGGCAGACCGGCTGGCTCAATCCGTTCGTGTTCGTCCGCGCGGTGCGCGGATTTTTCGACGGCCCGATCGTGCTCGCCGGCGGCATCAGCGATGGCCATGCGCTGCGTGCCGCGGAGGCGCTCGGCTGCGACCTCGCCTATATGGGCACCAAGTTCATCGCGACGCGCGAGAGCATGGCGGACGCGCGGTACAAGCAGATGCTGGTCGAGGCGACAGCCGACGACATTCTGCTGACGACGGCGTTCACCGGCCTGCAGACCAACATGCTGCGGCCCTCGATCGAGGCCGCCGGTCTCGATCCCAATGACTTGCCGGCGCGCGGTGCGATCGACATCGGCAAGGACATCGACATCGGCGCCCGCGAAAGCCGGCCGAAGCGCTGGCGCGACGTCTGGAGTGGCGGTCATTCCGCTTCGGGGGTGACCGGGGTGCTCGGCATCGACGAACTCGTGGCGCAGACGATCGCGGAGTACGAAGCGGCGAGTGCACGGGTGCGGCTCGTCTGACCGCCTAAAAACCCCGCATGTCCGCTTAACGGGGCATTAACCATGCCAGTCCCAACTATGCGTCACGGGATGGTCCGCCGCCACGGCTGGCCGCCCGGCAAGTTGTGGGAATGCGACATGGCTTTTGAGGCGCTCCTTGCCAGGGATTCGGCCAAGACCCCGGCCTCACTCAACGAACTCCGGACCCGGGTGTTTTACGCCCTGCAGCGGCATCCGCTGTGCCGTCAGGTCGAATTCGACATCGTCAGCACCCCGCGCACCCGCCGCACCAACTGGACCGTCAGCATGCATTCGGTCCAGCCCGGCGCGCTGTGGACCGCGCATGAGATCGTGGCCGACATCCAGGAAGCCTATGAGCTTGACGCCGTGGCCTGATTTTCGGGCCGTTTCGGGACGATTTCACCTATTTGGCGCTGTCACGGCACGCTAACGCCGCATTTCGCGCGCAGTTTGCGGTGACACCGGCCGGCAATGGAGTTGTTTTTGACCAGAGCCATCACCCTCGCCGCGCTGACATGCTTCCTCCTCGCAGGCGCTGCGATCACAGCCATTTTGGGCCGTGACAGCCTGCCGGCGGCGCAGGCCGATGTCGGCCCGGTTGCCAATCGCGCCAGCAAGCAGGACAAGCTTGCGGTCACGACGCTCGCCACTGCCGCCTTTGAAGTGCCCCAGCCGGCCGCACCTCCGGCCAGTCCGTCGCCGCTGCTGCTGCGCGCGCAAGCCGCGATCCCGGGCGCGACCGATACGGTGCGCCAGGCTTACGCCTCCGCCGAACCCGCCGATATCGGCCTGCCGCAGATCACCGATCCCGTCGATGCGGCCCAGCCGAAGATCGCCGAGCCCGCACCTGCGCCGGTCGCGGCTGCGCCGAAGCCCAAGGCCGCCGCCAAGCCGGCGCCGCAAAAGAACTATGCGCTGCTCAGCGATGCGCAGATCGCCGGCATCAAGGATCGGCTCAAGCTGTCGTCGTCGCAGGAATATTACTGGCCGGCCGTCGAGACCGCGCTGCGCGCCGTCGCCCGCAAGATCCACGCCAAGCGTCAGGGCGATCCCGCCGCGGGCAACATGCCGATCGATCCCGACTCCGAGGAAGTTCAGCAGCTGAAGTCGGCGGCGATGCCGCTGCTGTTCCAGCTCCGTGAGGATCAGAAGAACGAGGTCCGTTCGCTGGCCCGCCTGATCGGCCTCGAACGCGTCGCCTCGATGATCTGAGCGCAGGGTTCGGTCGAAACCGAACCTGCGCTTCGCCAACATTCACCTCAGCCAAGCCGCATCGACAGCTCGACGTCTCCGCCGAACGGCGTCGAGATGTAGCCGCTCTCTGGTGCGCGCACGCGCGCCAGATAGTCGGGGCTATAGTCGGCATTGTCGGCGACCACGAAGGCGCCCGGCTTCAGGCGGCTCTCCACGAGATCGAGGATGTCGGGATAGAGCGCCTTGGCGCCGTCGAGCAGCACGAGCTCGATCGTATCGGGCAGATCGACACGCAACGTCTCGAGCGCATCGCCCTCGCGGATCTCGACCAGGTCGTCAAGCCCGCCGGCGACAAGATTGTCCCGCGCACGCGTCACCTTGGACGATTCGAACTCGCTGGTGATCAGGCGCCCGCCGCCATTGTCGCGCAGCGCAGCGGCAAGATGCAGCGTCGAGATGCCGAACGATGTGCCGAACTCGACGATGTTGCGCGCGCGTGCACCGCGCGCCAGCATGTAGAGCAGCGCGCCGGTCTCGCGCGAGACCGCGAGGGGCACTTTGTTGAAACGGCCATAGAGCGCGCGGTAGTCGGTCCTGCTTCGCATCAGGTGTGCCTGTTCCTCGTCGGAAAGGTCGGCCACCGCGAGCCGGGTCTCCTGCACCGCGGCGGAGGCTTGCGCGAACAGGCGATCGAGCAGGCCTGCGAGCTTGGGTGAGGTAAGCGTGGTCATATGGGTCTCCGGTGCAAAAGCGGCGCGTCCTTGCGCTTCGCCAGAAATACGAATAATTATTCGCATTCGCTAATCGCATTCCCTCAAGGCGTCGATGACCGGCCGGCGAAGCCCTTCAATTTCCTCACGAAAACAGCCGCAACAGGCCCGCTCGAGTGAGCTCGTCGCGGCGATTCTGGATGCCGCTGTTCAGGTTTTGACGAAGGAGGGTGCGCAGGGTTTCACGACGGCGCGGGTGGCCGAGCGGGCCGGCGTCAGCGTCGGCTCGCTGTACCAGTATTTTCCGAACAAGGCGGCGATCCTGTTCCGGCTGCAGAGCGACGAGTGGCGGCAGACCACCGCTCTGCTGCGCGACATTCCCGAAGATGCAGCGCGGCCGCCATTGGACCGGCTGCGTGCGCTGGTGCACGCCTTCATCCGCTCCGAATGCGACGAGGCCGCGGTGCGCGTCGCGCTGAGCGACGCCGCGCCGCTCTATCGCGATGCGCCGGAGGCGCACGAGGCGCGGGCCTCCAGCGAGGGCACCATCGAAGCCTTCATGCGCAAAGCTTTGCCGAAGGCTCCCGATGCCGTGCGCAGGATGGCGGGCGACCTGATCACGACGACGCTGAGCGCGGTGGGTAAGGATTTTTCGGAGAGCCCGCGAACGCGCGCGGAGATCACCGCCTATGCCGACGCCATGGCCGACATGTTCTGCGCGTATCTGAAGAGTCTCGGAAGGCAGTGAAACGCGCGGTCAATCGAGCAGCGTTCACAGATAGCGCTTGGCGGCCAGCAGAAAACCGAGCACGCCGCCCGTCACAGCGAAGACCATCACGCCATTGCAGATGCTGACGTAAGCGGCTGACCAATAGGAAGCGGTCGTCGAAGCCGTGGCGATCTTTTTCGGTTTCCGAGGCAAGCGAATGCATTCCTGAAAAAGCGCCGCCACCTGGTCAACACAGGTGACGGCGCCCGTCTGAGGGCTTCAGGGCGAAACCCCGCCTCAGCGTAGGCCGCGACTATGAACGGTTCGTATACCGCTCGGCGTCGCACGCTCGGATGTCAGCGCTGAAGCGAAGTTTCCCTAGAACTGAGCGTAAGCATTTCGGAATGCGATGGCGCCGGCCAGCGATCGCGGCCGCGTGCGCACGGCGTGTCCATCGTTGCCGCTCGTGACGATCCACTTGCCGTTCTCTTGACCCACGATCTTACCGACGTGGTGACGCCACACGACGATCGTGCCGACCGAGGGGGCGCCTGCATTGCTGCCGTATCGCGCCCAGGATCGCGCCAGATTGTACTGCGGGCCCGGATCGCTGCCGACCTGCGTGCGCATGAACCAACCGCACCACGCCGCCGGGCGACCCGAATGTGCGTGTGCATAGTGGCGATGATGATGGTGACGGCCGCGGGCTTCAGCAGCAGATGAAGCAAAGGCCAGGAGCACGGCGACAGCCGCGAGAGTTTTACGCATTACAAAGTCCTCTTGTTGTTGGCAGACCATCCGTGTTGTGGGAAGGGACGCAGCGATGATCTGCGATTTGGTTGCGAAGCGACCGCATCGGTCAGGCGACGCAAAACAGAGGCGGGGACATGGCCCGCTGGGGCCTTTAAGAAACGGGCTATGGCCAAAATATGGCGCGAAGTCTGGCTGACATGGCGCCCTGCGCAGACGCCATGACTGACATGTTCTGGCTCTGTCTCAATGGTCCCGCGCAGCGCCCGTGTTCGCCTCCGCAGGCTGCGTCGCGCGCGGAGATGCGTGGCTGAATTGCTTCCATTCCCATGCCGATTTCGCGGAGCAGCCCGGCTGGCACTGCGCGCTGACGCGTCTGTGTCTTGACGGGCCGCAAGATGGGGGACGACACTCGCGGCAAGCAACAATGAGCTCGTAGGCATCTGGTCACGTTCCCGGAGAGGACACCATGTCGAAGCGAAGCAGTTCGCGCCGCGATGGCGCGCCCGATTCCAGCCGTCGGAATTTCCTGAAAGGTGCAACGATCGCAGGCGCGGCAGCGCTGGGCACACCGGCCGCGGCCAACACCGCGATGTCGGCGTTTCCGGAACAGCGACCCAAGGGAGCGCTTAAGGCCGCGCTCCCCGGTCCAAGGCTTGCGGCAGCGGACGCGATGCCGCCGCCGGCCGATCCGGTCAATCAGACCTCGAGCGGCGGCGACTTCATGGTCGACGTGCTCAAGACGCTCGACATCGATTACCTCGCGATGAACTGCGCCTCGAGCTTCCGCGGGCTGCACGAGGCCGTCATCAATCATGGCGGCAACAAGAAGCCCGAGATCATCACCTGTCCGCATGAAGAGATCGCGGTGCATATGGGCCAGGGCTATGCCAAGATCGAAGGCAAGCCGCTCGCCATGATCTGCCACGGCGTGGTCGGTCTGCAGCATGCATCGATGGCGATGTACAACGCATGGTGCGATCGCGTCCCCGTCATCGTGATGGGCGGCAACATCATGGAGGCCGACAAGCGCGCGCCGGGCGCCGAGTGGCCACATTCGGCGATCGATCCCGCGGCGCTGACGCGCGACTTCGTCAAGTGGGACGACCAGCCGGCTTCGTTGCAGCATTTCGCGGAATCGGCGCTGCGCGCCTACAAGATATCAACCACGCCGCCGATGGCGCCGGTGATGCTGTCGCTCGATCAGGAGCTGCAGGAGAATCCGATCGAGAACCGCGACCGCCTGCGGATCCCGAAGTTCACCTCGGCGACCCCGCCGCAAGGCGACGACGCGGCGCTGGCCCAGCTTGCGAAGATGCTGGTCGCGGCGGACAATCCGGTGATCCTCTGCGACCGCATGGCGCGCACGCCGGCCGGCATGCCGCGCCTGGTCGAGCTTGCGGAAACATTGCAATGCGCCGTGATCGACAATTTCGGGCGGATGAATTTCCCCTCGCGCCATCCGTTGAACCAGTCGTTCCGCCGCTCGATCCTGTCGCAGGCCGACCTGATCGTGGCGATGGAGGTCAACGACATCTGGGGCTCGCTCAGCGATTTCCACGATCGCATCGTGCGCAGCTCCGAGCCGCGCTACAAGAAGACGGCGAAGATCGTCACGCTCGGCACCCGCGGCCTCTACATGAAGGCCAACTACCAGGATCTCGGCCGCTACCAGGACGTCGACCTCGACATCTCAGGCGACGCCGAGGCGAGCCTGCCCACCCTGATCGAGCAGGTCAAACGCGGGATCGACGAGGGCCGCAAGGCCGCGTTCGATGCGCGCGGCAAGAAGCTCGCGGCGGCCAAGCTTGCCACCGTCGAGCAGGCGAAGCTTGACGCCACCATCGGCTGGGACGCGAGCCCGATCACCACGGCGCGGCTGTGCGCCGAGCTCTACAGCCAGATCAAGGATGAGGACTGGTCGCTGGTCGGCACCTCGATCGGCCTGGCTTGGCCGCATCGGCTGTGGAATTTCACCAAGCCGTATCAATGGAACGGCCTCGCCGGCGGCGGCGGTGTCGGCTACACGCTGCCGGCCTCGCTCGGGGCTGCGCTCGCCAACAAGCGGCACGGACGATTGACGGTTGCGATCGGCGGCGACGGCGACTTCATGTTCGTGCCGTCGACGCTGTGGACCGCCGCGCATCATCAGATCCCGATGCTGTACATCGTGCACAACAACCGCGCCTATCATCAGGAATACATGTATCTGCAGGCGATGGCGGCGCGCCTTGGCCGCGGCATCACCAACGCCGATATCGGCACCACGATCAAGGATCCATTCGTCGACTATGCGACCGTCGCCAAGGGATTCGGCGTCTATGGCGAAGGGCCGGTCAGCGATCCGAATGCGCTGGCGCCCGCGCTGAAGCGCGCGATCGCCATGGTCAAGAGCGGCCAGCCGGCGCTGCTCGATGTCGTGATGGATCAGCGGTGAGGCGGAGTTGGCGATGATGATCGGATCTGTGAAGCGCCTGGCCGCCGCCACCGCGATCGCGGCGGCTATCGCAATCGGCGGCGCCGTTGCATCGCACGCCGAGGACGCACCGGCCGGCGACCCCGTCAACGGCAAGCGGCTCTATCTTGCCGACGGCTGCTTCGAATGCCACGGCCGCGCCGGGCAGGGCGGCCGCTTCAACTACCTGACGCCGGCACTGGCGCAGATCGCACTGCCCGTGGAGTCCTTCATCGCCTTCCTGCGCGAGGCGCCGAACGACATGCCGTCATTCTCAGCGGACGTGCTGTCGGACAAGGACGCCGCCGACATCCACGCCTATCTCAGCTCGCTGCCGGGGCCGAAGGCGCCCAAGGACATTCCGCCGATCCTGAACCAGTGAGAGGAGGGATTTTGACGGTCCGTCCTGGTTGGTGGCGGCAGCAGGGTATCGGACGCGTCAGTCCGCGACTCTATCGAAGTCGCACACCATGAGCGCGGTTTCCGCCAGGCTAACAATATCCACGCGCAAATCCGTGGTGGTGCCCTGACCGATAATGCCCTGCAGCGTCAGTTCTCCTCGCAGGGCTTCGATCATCCGCTTGATGCGTCGCTGGTATTTGATGCTGGAACATTCGTCGTCGTGACTGAACATGTGGCAGGCTTGCAATCTTGCTTCTTGTCGATGAGTCGCCGGGGTCAAAACGACATGTCCAACATGGGGATCGATTCGCGAAAAGGTGCTGTCGGACCGAATGGACGGTGATTTTAGGACATGAGCCGATAGTGGCGTGGCGCTGTCCGCCGTTCGGGACACTTCGCTGCGACGTCAGTCCTTGAGCAGCCGCCGCAACAGCTTGCCCGCCGGTGAGCGCGGCAATTCGGTGACAAAGCTGACGTCTCGCGGCACCTTGTAGGGGGCCATGTTCTGGCGCGCCCACGCCACGAGCTGCGCCGAACCCAGTTCGGCGTGGGAGGCCAGAACGATGAACGCCTTAACCACCTCGCCCTTCGCCGCGTCGGGCATGCCGATCACTGCCGACGCCGCCACTGACGGGTGCTTGTTCAGGATCGATTCGACCTCTTCCGGGAAGACGCTGTAGCCGGAGACCTTGATCATCTCCTTGAAGCGCCCCATGAAGGTCAGATAGCCCTCGGCATCGAGGCGGCCCATGTCGCCGGTGTGGAGCCAGCCGTCGCGCAGCGCTTCTGCAGTTGCATCAGGACGATTGCGGTAGCCCTTGAACACGCCGGGGCCACGGATCACGATTTCGCCGGGCGTGCCGGTCGGTGTGTCTGTGCGGGTGTCAGGATCGATGATCCGGATCTCGTTGCCGGGCACCGGCTTGCCGTGGGTGCCCCAGCGCACCGCCGTGCGCGGCATGAAGGTGTCGACCGTGTGCGTCTCGGTCAGCCCGTACGCCGCTTCGAAGCTTTCACAGTTCGACGCAACGGCCTGCCACTTCTTGGCAAGCGCTTCGGTCCAATCGATGCCGAAACTGGTTACGGGATTGACGCGGAGGCTGCTGAGCCTGGAATCGGAAATGTTCGGAAGCTGCGTGATCGCGACGTTCATCGGCGCCACGCTGTACCACCAGCTCACCTGGTAGCGGTCGATCGCCTGCGCTGTCACGAGCGGATCGAACCGGTACAGCAGGACGGACGTAGCGCCCGCATAGACCGGCGCGTTCACGCCCATCACCATGCCCGCGATGTGATAGAGCGGCGCGATCGAGAGCAGGACGTCATCAGTGCCGATGCCGTTGCAGTTCACGGTCGCGGCCGTCTTGAAAATGACGTTGCGATAGGACAGCATCGCCCCCTTGGGCCGGCCCGTGCTGCCGGACGTGTAGATCATCAGCGCTGTATCGTTCATGTCGATCGCGACGGCGTCTGGCCTTGCGCCGCTTGCTGCGACGGTGAGGAAGTCTTCGGTGTCGCCTGTTGCACTAGCCGGCCCGGGGGCGGATCCCAACAATTCGTCCGGAACGCCGATCTGTGGCCGCTCGGGCAGCAGGTCCTGGTAGCGGACTACGAACACATGCTCGAGCTTCGTCTTGTCGCGGACTTGGTGCACGATCGGCAACAACGGCTCGGCCGCGACGATGACGCGCGCACCGAGATCGTCGAGCTGATAGGCGAGCTCGTGCTCCTTGTTCAGCGCTCCGCAGGGCGAAGCGACGGCGCCGATCTTCTGGATGCCGTATTGCGCCATCATGTATTGCGGGCAGTTGTTCATGAACAGCGCTACCGGCTCGCCCTTGGCGACGCCGAGCTGTTGCAGGCGCGCCGCAAATGCATCGCTCGCGCGGTCGAGCTCAAGGAACGTGATGGCGCGGCCATACCAGATGCAGGCCGGCTTCTCCGGCCGCTCACGAGCATGCCTCCGGAGTATTTCATGCAGCGGTCGTTCGTCGTTGCCAATGGGCGTGCTTGTATTGGTCATTGTCGAAAGGCTCTTGTGCTCATGCCAACTCGGAAAGGTGCAAACTGGCCGCTTCGGGGGCTATATTAGGACATTGGTGCGCGCTCGGCTTGCCTGATCTGGCTCTCGCGTGCAGGACAGGCGGGAGAAACGCGGTGCCGCCGCAAGGGCGGTTGCGGCGAAGTGAGAATTCCTGACTGAGCGAGCTGTCTGCATGAGGAACACCAGGATGCGATCCTATCCACGTCGCGTCAACTTCGAGAGCGGAGATGTCGAGTTTCGGCTGATGGAGCCCGCTGACGAGGCCGCCACACTTAAATTCGCCAAGACGCTTGCGGTGCACGACATGCTGTTCCTGCCAAGGAATATCAGCGAACCGAAGGTCCTCTCGGCCTGGATCAAGGAGATCGAGCGCGGCTCCATCGTCAGCCTGCTGGCAGTCAAAGACGGTGCCGTGGTCGGGTGCGGTACGATCGCACGGAATCCACTGTCGTGGTCGGCCCATGTCGGTGAGATCAGGACCGTGATTTCCTCCCATGTGCGCGGCACCGGCGTCGGACGGGCGCTGTCGAATGAGGCCTTTGACATCGCGTTGTCGATGGGCCTGGAACGCCTGACCGTACAGATGACGTCGGATCAATCCCGGGCTATCGCGATCTTCGAAGGGTTCGGCTTTCGCACCGAGGCATTGCTTCGCGACCATGTGAAGGATCTCCAGGGCAAGACGCACGACATCGTGGTCCTTGGCCTCGACGTGTCGGAGGTGCAGCGTTCCGAACAGGGCGACTCGTCCGACGTGACTGAGTAACGCAGGGCGCCCCGCGGGAGGGCGCTTAGCATCGTACAACGTCCGCTGCGCGCCGGACGATGAGAGAATAGCCCAAATCATCACTCATGCGGCCGCTTCTCGCGGCTTGGACCCGTGACTCCAAGTGTTGCAAAAAATGCAACAGAAATTGGACAAGCCGATCATTGATGCAAGATGCCTTTCGCCCGATGCTGGGCGGGCAAGTTGGTTCACCGTTCACCGCATTGCCTCGCAATCATTTTCCGGAGGTGTACTGCACTATGACGTCGACCTCTTCTCCTTCCTTAGGCCAGGCCGCTGAGGCGGTCCCTTCCGCAATCGGCGGCAAGCTCTCGTTGTTCGTTGCTGTTTCGATCATCGTCGCTGTTGCCGAGACGGTCGGAGTCGTCCAGTTCCAGATCGGACCGGGCAAGGTGCTGCTCCAACCGATGGTATGGGCGCTCCTGATCGCGGCCGCGTGGGGCCTTTCAGCACGTTATCTGCCCGCAGTCGCGCAGATCGGTCCAGGCCTGCAGACCTATGCGGGACAACTGCTTAACGCAGGACTGTTGCTCTTCGTGATCAAGATGGCTTTCACGGTCGGTGGCGCGCTTCCGGAGGTCCAGAAGGCCGGCTGGGCGCTGATCTTCCAGGAACTCGGCCACACCTTCGGTACGTTGGTGCTGGGTCTTCCGATCGCGCTTCTGCTCGGCGTCAAGCGCGAAGCGGTCGGCGCAACCTTCTCGATCGGCCGCGAAGGCAACATGGTGATCATCGGCGAGAAGTACGGCATGAACTCTGCCGAGGGGCGCGGCGTGCTGGCCGAGTACATCACCGGCACCGTGCTCGGCGCGCTGTTCATCGCGCTCCTGGCCGGATTCGTTGCCAGCCTGCACATCTTCGATCCGCGGTCGCTTGCGATGGGCGCCGGCGTCGGATCGGGCAGCATGATGGCGGCCGCAATCGGGACCATCAACGGCCATAACCCGCCGGAGATGGCGAAGGAGCTGATTGCAATCGCTTCGGCGGCGAATCTAATGACCGCAGTCCTCGGCTTCTATTTCGCCCTGTTCTTCTCGCTGCCGGTGTGCTCCTGGCTGTATGACAGGCTGGAGCCCAGGCTCGGCCGGTTCTCGAACTTCAAGTCGGGAGATCTCGGGCCATCGATCGCCGTCGCCGGCGAGACACCGAAGCACGGCGCATTCGGCTTCTCCGACTCGCTCCTCGCCTGGATCACCATTGCGAGCGGCGTCTTGATCGGCAATTCGCTCACCTACAAGGTTCCGCTGCTGCAAACCTGTACGGGTCTCCTGGTCGTACTCGCGGTCGTGCTGCTGGTCGACGTTCTTGCCCGGATGTTGTCGAAGGTGCCGCACATCCTGATCCTCGTCGCAGTGACCACCGTGCTTGGCATTCCCGGTCTGCTGCCGTTCTCTGACGCGATGATTGCCGCGGTCGATAAGCTGAACTTCCTGGCGTTCACGACCCCGGTGCTGACGCTCGCAGGCTTCTCGGTCGCCAAGGACCTCCCGATCTTCCGCAAGCTGAGCTGGCGTATCGTCGTGGTCTCGCTGACGGCTGCTGCCGGCACGTTCCTCGGCGCGACCTTGATCGCCGACTACTTCCATCGCTAACCAACCGAGCTGGACCCGGACATGTCAAAGGAATTTGGAATCGCCGACGATATTTGTGCGCGGATGCTGGATTGGCGTCATGACATTCATGCCAATCCGGAAACCGCGTTCGAAGAGCATCGCACGGCGCAGCTCGTGGCCGATGCGCTGACGGAAATGCAGATCCCGGTCCACCGCGGCCTCGGCGGAACCGGCGTGGTCGGAACACTGAAGAACGGCGATGGCCCGACGATTGCGCTGCGCGCCGATATGGACGCGCTTGACCTCCAGGAACTGGGAGACCGCGCGTACAAATCAACCCGCACCGGCAAGATGCACGGCTGTGGCCATGATGGCCACACCACCATGTTGCTCGGGGCTGCCGTGCAGCTTGCCCGTCATCGGCCGTTCCGCGGCACCGTTCATTTCGTTTTCCAGCCCGCCGAGGAGAATGAAGGCGGCGGCAAGAAGATGGTCGAGGAGGGGCTGTTCAAGCTGTTTCCGGCCGACGCGGTCTATGGGATGCACAACATCCCCAACATCCCGCGCGGAAAATTCGCAATCCGGACCGGCATTGCGACGGCCTTCCTCGATACCTTCGAGATCCTGGTGACCGGCAGCGGCTGTCATGCCGCGACCCCGGAGAAAGGCATCGATTCGATCCTGGTGTCTGCCGATCTCGTCTCCGCGCTTCAGGGCATCGTGAGCCGCCGGATCGGCGCGATGGACGCCGCGGTGGTGAGCGTCACCCAGATCCATGGCGGCGACACCTGGAACGTCGTGCCCGAGACGGTCACGTTGCGCGGCACGGTGCGGACGCTCGACGCCGAGATCCAGAATCAGGTCGAGGCCGCCATGAAGCAGGTCTGCGCCGGCGTGGCGCAAACCCATGGCGCGAAAGTCGATCTGACCTACATGCGCGGCTATCCGGGTGTGATCAACACGCCCGCCGAGACCGATGCTGCGGCGTCGGCAGCCGCAAACCTCGTCGGCATCGGGCAGGTGCAGACCGACATCAAGCCTGCAATGGGATCGGAGGATTTTGCCTTCATGCTGCAGGAGCGTCCGGGTGCCTATATCTGCATCGGCGCGGGCGAAACCGCTAATGATGCGCCGTTGCACAATCCATACTATGATTTCAATGACGCCATCCTGCCGCTCGGCGCCGCCTACTGGGTCGAGCTGGTGAAGCAACAACTGCCTGCTGACTGATGCTTTCCGTCTTCGACATCTTCAAGATCGGCATCGGCCCCTCGAGTTCGCATACGGTGGGGCCGATGCGCGCGGCCGGGCAATTCGTCCGCGCACTCGAGCGCGATGGGCTTCTGTCGAGGACGGCCCAGGTTCGCGCCGATCTCTATGGATCGCTGGGCGCGACCGGACGGGGGCATGCGACTGATCTTGGCGTGATCCTCGGCCTGCTCGGCGAGAAGCCCGATACGGTCGATCCGGCCCAGGTGGCACCACAGCTTGCCGACATCCGGCGCTCCGGCGAGTTACGGCTGCTCAATGTTCACCCAGTACCGTTCCGGCGCGGGCGCGATATCGTGTTCAAGCCCGACAGCACGCTGCCCGAACATCCCAATGGGATCCGCCTCGTGGCGTTCGCAACCGACGGCAGCCTGCTGGCGGAACGCTACTACCTCTCGATCGGCGGCGGGTTCGTGATCGAACGCGGCTCCGGCGATGTGGCCGGCAACGCCGGCGGCGTGCCTCCGGTCTGGCCGTATCCGTTCGGCACCGGCGCCGAGCTGGTCGCGCGCGCGCAGACGAGCGGCCGCTCGATCGCCGATATGGTGCTCGCCAACGAATGCATCCATCGGACCGAGGCCGAGGTTCGTGCCGGTCTCCTGAACATCTGGGATGCGATGAAACGATGCGTCGATCGCGGTTTCGGGATCGACAATGCGGGTGCAGCCGAACCGTTGCCTGGCCCGCTGAACATTCGCCGTCGCGCACCGGCTCTCTATCGCGAACTGGCGGCCCGCAACAGCGACACCGAGAACATCGATCCGCTCGCTGCGATGGATTGGGTCAACGCCTTCGCGATGGCGGTGAACGAGGAGAATGCAGCGCGGGGACGGGTCGTGACCGCGCCGACCAACGGCGCGGCCGGCGTGATTCCGGCCGTGCTGCATTACTACGTCAAGTTCAGTCCGGGCGCGAACGACGATGGCATCGTAGCTTTTCTGCTCACCGCGGCCGCGATCGGCATGCTCTACAAGGCGAATGCCTCGATCTCCGGCGCGGAGGTCGGCTGTCAAGGCGAAGTCGGCGTCGCTTGCTCGATGGCTGCGGGCGGCCTGACGGCCGTGCTCGGCGGTGTGCCGGCGCAGGTCGAGAATGCGGCCGAGATCGGGATGGAGCATAATCTCGGTCTCACTTGCGATCCCGTTGGCGGACTGGTGCAGATCCCTTGCATCGAGCGCAACGCGATGGGCGCCGTCAAGGCGATCAACGCCGCCCGAATGGCGTTGCGGGGCGACGGCAAGCACTATGTCTCGCTCGATGCCGTCATCAAGACCATGTTGCAGACCGGCGAGGATATGAAGTCCAAATACAAGGAGACGTCATTGGGCGGGCTCGCGGTGAATGTTGTGGAATGCTGACCCTCAGCTCGGCGACGCCGACGAAACACCTTGAGGAAGAATCTTGGCGCCGCAGGGGCAATCCGGGGTGCGCGCTGCCCCCAGGCTGGGGATAGGGCCAGCCCATTAGCTGCCGCCAGCATTGCGAATGATTTTGATTTGAGCAAGACTTTAGGCCCAGGAGGAGGACGACCATGAGCGCTGGAAGGCGCCCGCAAGACACGGTGCCCGCATGTCAATTGCCGCCCGATTTCGACCAGCACGCGTATTCGGCGCAGTTGATTGCTGCCATCATTGCCGAGCTCGACAGGCAGGACGTTCGGTCGTCCCTGGCGTTGGCGGGCACGGGTTTGGCCGAGGATCAGCTCGAAGATCATACGACGCGCATCTCGTATCGGCAGATCGATACTGTGGTTCGCAACGCATTGCGCTTGTCGAGCGAGCCGACGATCGCACTTCGCGCCGGACAGCGAATGCGTGTAACGGCACATGGAATGTACGGATATGCGTTGCTGAGCAGCGCGACCTATGATGACGCGCGCGCCTTCGCCAATCGATACCTTCGCGTCGTAGGCCCACTTTGTGATGCAAGATACTCGTATGACGGTGCGGCGGTCGTCTGTGCGTTCGAGCCGCTGCATTGGCCAAATCCGACGCAGGACGTGCATCGCTTCGCTGCCGAGTTCGCCCTGTCGTCGCATTTGACGACGATGAAGGATCTGGCAGGCGAGTCGTTCCGCTTCTCGCAAATTTCCGTTGCCTACGGCGAGCCGACGTATGCCTGCGCTTACCAGTCAATCTTTGACTGCCCGGTTCTCTTTCGTCAGCGAGGCAACGAGTACAGGTACCAACTGTCGCAGGCCGATGGGCCGGTGGCGTTGGCGGATTCCCGTACCCACGGAATGGCGCGCGAGATGTGCGAGCAGGTGTTGTCCGAGGTCAATCATGCGGGCGGGATCGCGGCCGATGTCAGGCGTGTGCTGATCGAGCAGCCCGGCAGGTATCCGAGCATCGAGGCGATTGCCGAACGTCTTTCGATGCACCCGCGTGCCCTGCGGCGCAGGCTCGAGGCGGAAGACACGTCGTACCGCGAACTGCTGGCCGAGGTGCGGACGCGGCTTGCGATCGAATATCTGCGCAAGACTGCGATGACCAACGAGGAAATCGCGAACCGGTTGGGCTATAGCGATGCCGCCAACTTTCGGCATGCCTTCATCCGCTGGACCGGCAAGAGCCCATCCGATTTCCGGGTCTCTCCGCATATGTGAAGGCCGGTGATTCAGGACAGCGGCATGTTTGACCGTTCGTCACCTCGCGCTGTCCAAAAGTCACCTCCGAACCGGCCTCGTCGAACCTCCTCGCGGTCGAACTCCATGCCTAGATTGGTCGTCGACAGCAAACGCGATGAGCGGTGCGAGAGATACGGGGCAATGCGCGGCAGAGCAATCAATCAACCGGCATTCACGCACTTCAGGTCCTGAGCGCTTCTGCTCAGGGGTGCCTCCCGAACCACAGCTGCGCCGCACCGCGGCTGTGGAGCCCCCCGGTTCGGGCGCCTCGAGACTGGCCGCGCTTCTCATCCGGGAGCGCGGCCTTTTCTTGTGGGTGCCATAAATCCGGTGAGAATGACCTGACGGTCAAACTGTCAAGCCACGACCTTGCTGTCGCGCATCCCTGCGATGGCGGCGTCATCGTAGCCGGCCTCCCGCAAGATCTGCGCGCTGTGCTCGCCGACCGCAGGCGCCTTGCGCGGCTTGACCTTGGTCGCGCCGTCGATAAAGAACGGGCTGTCGATGGTCAGCATCTGGTCGTTCTCGAATGGCACGAGAACGCCGGCGGCCTGCATCTGCCGGTCGGACGACAGGTCGCCCATCTCGGCGACGCATTCGAAGACGATGCCGGCCGCATCGAGCCGCGCGCGCCACTCGTCTCGGTCGCGCGTTGCGAAAGCCGCGTCGAACAGGGCGATCAGTTCCGACGAGCGGGCAAAGCGATCCGCTTGCTTGGCAAAGCGTGGGTCAGTGAGGAGGTCGTCGAGGCCGAGGCATTTCGCGACGGTCGGCCAGTCGCGCTGCTCGTTGACGATCGCGAGCAGCAGCCAGCGGCCGTCACGGCAACGGTAGTAGCAGCCGAGCGCATTGAACAGGTTCTCGCGCGGCGGTCGCGGCGTGAACGTCGCCCCGCACAGCGCCGCCTGCGCCATGATGCCATTCGACCAGACGCCGTTGGCGAGTAGCGAGGAGCCGACCTGGGTACCGCGGCCAGTGCGCTCGCGTTGATACAGCGCGACCGCGATGGCCGCGAACAGCGAGACGCCCGATGGATGGTCGCCCATGCCGGCGAGTGCCCGCGCGGGCGGCGTGCTGGCGTCGCTCCGTACCATGTCCATCAGGCCCGAACGCGCCCAGTAGGCGGTGACATCGAAGCCCGGTTTTCCCGCCTCGTCGCCGGTTTCGCCATATCCGGTGAATGAGGCGTAGATCAGCCGATCGTTTATCGTGGCAAGCCGCTCGTAGCCGATCGCGAGCTTCCTGCGGACCGCGAGCGGATAGTTGGTGATGAAAACATCGGCGGTCGATGAAAGGCGATGCAGCACCGCCTGGCCCTCGGGCTTCGAAAGATCGAGCGCGAGGCCACGCTTGTTGCGGTTATCGAGCAGCCAGCCATAGGGATGGTCGGATCTCGGCATGCCCGGCAGCTTCGGCACCTGACGGAACGCGTCGCCGGCGCCGGGCGGTTCGATCTTGATCACGTCGGCGCCGAAGTCTCCCAACAGCGTCGCAGCGGTCGGCGCGGCGATGAAGCTGCCGCAGTCAATGACCTTCAAACCCTCGAAGATGCTCATGTGAGTCCGCCTCCGCTTGATGCTTTGGGATCATCCCAGGCTGGACCGGTCTTCGCCGACCGGATGACCTTGTCCCGCAATATGGCGACCGTCCGGGCCTGCGAGCGCATGCAGCCCCGGGCGCGAGCCGATCATGTGCGGTCTCTTCCGTTGCGTGCCGCCAGAACGTGCAGCAGCGCCACCTGAGTGTCGTCGCGCGCGCGCTCCATCTGCGGAATCGGCGTCTTGCCGAACGACGCGGCCGCCTGGTCGATGATCCGGCGCTGCAGCGCCTCGTCGAGATCGACCTGCGGAATGACCTTGAACGACGCGGCCATGTTCTTGCCGAGGTGCTGGAAGAACGATTCGAGCCCCTTCGGTCCGCCGCCCATGTGAAACGAGCTGAACGGCCCGTTCACTGCCCAGCGCAGCCCGATCGAGCTGGTGACGACGTCGTCCAGCTCGTCTACGGTGACGACGCCTTCCTGCACGAGATAGCAGGCCTCGCGCATGATCGCGCGCTGCAACCGGTTCGCGACAAAGCCCTGAATCTCCTTCTTGAGCACGCGCGGTACCTTGCCGAGCGCTTCGTAAAAAGCCACGGCGTCGGCGGTGGCCTTCGGATCGGTGCGTTCGCCAGGAACGACCTCGACCAATGGAATGAGATGCGGCGGATTGAAGGGATGGCCGACGAGCAGTCGGCTCGCATCCTTCATCTCGTGAGCCTGCTCTGTGGCGGGCCGCGCCGAGCTGGACGACAGCAGCAGCGCGTGTTTCGGCACCGCGGCCTCGATACGCGCCCAGAGTTGCTGCTTCCATTCGGGCTTCTCCGGACCGTTCTCCTGCACGAGGTCGGCACCGGCGACCGCGCGCGCGAGATCCGGCTCGAAGCGCAGGTTACGCGCCAACCCCTCATGCGGCAGACCAAGCTTCAGCAGTGTCGGCGCGATCTTGATCAGCGCGGCATTGACGACGGTCTCGATGTCCGGCTGCGGGTCGTTGATCACGACATTGAGCCCGTGCGCGAGAAACAGCGCGGCCCATGAGGACCCGATGACGCCGGCTCCGATGACGCACACATTGCGATAGCGGTTGAGCACGGCGGCACGGTCTGCGGTTGCTGGCATGATTTCCTCCGAGGCGCCCGCTTACCGCGGCTGATCCAGATAGTTGTGGCAGCGCTTGGCGCGGGACAGTGTCAGGTCGGTCATGATGTGGCTGCACGCGACGATCTCGCGCACCGGAAAATCGGCCATCGGTGCCAATGCGTGCGCGAACAGCTCGAGCCGTGCGGGGCCGGTCCATGCGCCCTTGACGGTGATGTCGGTGATCTCGGAGCGCAGCAGCTCGCAGATGCGTGGCTCTCCCGCCGGCTTCGGGCTGTCATATGTCCACAGGATTTTCAGCATGAAGGTCGGCACGCAGATCTCGGTCTTTGCTTTCTCGAGGTCTATCGCACGGTGCTTGTAGCCCATCGTCGCGGTGGCAACCCGAAGCGTGCCGTAATCCATCGTGCCCACCAGCGTGTCGGAATCGACGTAAAGCCTCGGCTTGCCGATCACCTTTGGGTAGCCGCTGATCTCGCGGCCGGATGCCAGCGCCGGCAAATTGTCGAGATACATCGCGTGAAGGTATTCACCCTTCTCCTCGCCAAAGCGCACCTGGACCGCTTGGCCGCATTCGGTGTAGTCGCCGAGACCGGAGGTGTCGGGCATCCGCATGATTTCCCAGCGGACCAGCGGGTCGTCGATCTCCAGCGGCTCGGGAACGACGGCGCGCAACGCCTCGATGTCGGTGCGATAGAGGATGTTGAAGTATTCGCGGTTGTTGAAACGAAAAGGTCCGCGGGGAAATGCCGGTGCGCCGATTGGCGTCGTCAGCTGCTTGAGAACGTCTTCCCGTCGCATCCGCTCCTCCCCTGATAGCTTGCAGTGGTCCGTACGGGCCTCCGGCTGTGTGCCGGCTCTCGAGCAAGCGTCGCGAGCCTAGCGATCTCGCAAGACGTAGAAAGGTGCGATTGGACCGCCGACCGGGTGACTTCCGGACGCGGATTGCGTCGCGTACGGCCTGCAAGCATGCGGTCATTGCGTCGCATACGCGATCGGGCTTACGCTCGGAATGGTAGATCAATCGCAGGGAGGAACGCGCGGAATGCCAGGGGACAAGCGGTCGTCATGACCAGGCACGATCCGCAGGCAAGCGAACCGTCAGGTCGAACGTCAGCCGGTTTCTCGCAGCGTATCTTCCCGCCGCATTCGATCGCGGCCATTGCGGCCGAGCTTCGCCAGCAGGGCATTGATCCATCGACGGTTCTCGATGGCACCAGGCTTGGCATCGCCCAGCTCGAGTCCCATACCACGCGAATATCGTATCGGCAGCTCGACACGGTGATCCGCAATGCGCTGCGGCTGGCAAAGGACCCCGCCATTGCGCTGCGCTCGGGCGCGCGAATGCACGTCACCGCCTACGGCATGTACGGATACGCGCTGCTGAGCAGCGCAACGCACGCCGAGGCCCGCGACTTTGCGGCGCGGTATATCCGCGTGGTGGGGCCGTTCTGCGATTTCGGCCTCTCCTATGAGGGTGAGACGGTGGCGGCGACATTCCAGCCCATGCACTGGCCGAATCCGACCGAGAGTGTGCATCGCTTCGCAGTGGAGTTCGCGCTGGCCGCGCACTTGACGACCATTCGCGACCGCTCCGGTCAGGGGTTCGGGTTTTCGCGCGTGCTGCTCGACTATGCGCCGCCACCGTCCACCGTGGCCTATCAGAGCCTTTTCCAATGCCCGGTGCTCTTCAACCAACTTCATTGCGGATACGAATACGCGCGCAACGACGGTCCGCGGGCACTGGCCGATCCGCGAACCCACGCCATGGCGCGGGAGATGTGCGAGGAGATACTCGGCGAGGTGAACAGCGCCGGCGGTGTTGCCGCCGATATCCGCCGGATATTGATCGAGCAGCCGGGCAGCTATCCAAGTATCGAGGCGATCGCGGGGCAGCTCGACATCTATCCCCGCGCGCTGCGGCGCAGGCTCGAAGCGGAGGGGACCTCATATCGCGATCTGCTTGCAGAGGTGCGCATGCGGCTTGCGATCGAGTATCTGCGCAAGACGCGCATGACCAATGAGGAGATTGCCAGTCGCCTTGGCTACAGCGACGCGGCCAATTTCCGCCACGCCTTTTTGCGCTGGACCGGCAGGAATCCCTCCGAGTTCCGAAGCGACGAAGGGCTTTGACCCCGAGATATCCACGAGGGGGCTTCGCGCGCTCTGTCCGTAGTTCACCGGCAAATCGGTTCAATCGAACCTTTGGGTGGTCGAACCACGTCTATGCTCGGCGCCGTGGTTGCGCTCGCGATTGCGTTCTCCCAACCTCGACCGCCCTCCCTCGGCGGTCTTTCTTTTAGCCGGTCTTGTCCGGAACTCACCCTCAAACACGACCAATCGAACCTTCCGCTGCCTGGTCCGGCTTACTAGCCTGCCGGCAGGTAGCGAGAAGCCGGATTGCGAGGCCGGCGAACAGGCGCTGAAGGCGGACGAGGAAGCTCGTGTATCACCCGTCACCAAATCTCGTGCAGTGTCTCTATTCGCCGCAACGGATCGCTGCGGTGGTGGATGTCCTGGCGGAGGACGGGATCTCCGCGTCGCGCGCGCTCGGCGGCGCCAATTTGAGAAGTGCCGACCTCAAGGACTCGTCGGTACGCGTCTCCTATCGGCAGGTCGAGACGGTCTTTCGCAATGCGATCCGGCTGTCGCAGGATCCGGCGATCGCGTTTCGTGCCGGAGAACGAATGCATGTCCTGGCTTACGGCATGTATGGCTATGCGATGCTGAGCAGCCGGACCCGTCCCGAAGTCATCGATTTCGCGGCCAAGTATGGCCGGATCCTGGGTACGGTCGCCGACATCGACTTTACCCGCAAGGACGATACGGCGAGCTGCCTGCTCGATCCTCTGCTGTCTCGCGATCCGGCTGATGACGTCTATCGGTTCGCGCTGGAGTTCGCGTTTGCGACCTGTCAGACGCTGAGCCGTGATGTCTATGGTGGCGCGTTCCGCTTCTCGAAGCTGAGCGCCGCCTACGCGACGCCGCCCCACGCCAGGAGCTACGATCGGATCTTTCAGTGTCCGATCGAGTTCGGCCAATCCAAGAACATGCTGGAGTTCGACATGGCCTGGATCGACCATCGGGCGATCAGCCCCGACGAGATGGCCAGGGCGATGGCAGTCCGAATCTGCCGTCAGCATCTCGATCCTGTCGCGCGGGACGATGGCCTCGCAGCCGACATAAGGCGTCGGCTCGTCGAGCATCCCGGCCGCTTCCCGAGCATCGAGGCAATGGCGGCGGAGCTCATGATTCACCCGCGCACATTTCGCCGCAGGCTGCAACTGCAGCAGAAAACCTACCGGCAGATCGTCTCCGAGTTCCGCATGCAACTCGCGGTCGGCTATCTGCGTAACACCCAAATGACCAATGACGAGATCGCCGCGCGGCTTGCCTACAGCGACGCGGCGAACTTCCGCCACGCCTTCGTCCGCTGGACCGGCAAAAGCCCGTCGGATTTCCGCAATGGCCGGGCACCAGGCGTCACAGCATGCGCGCAAGATTTGTTGGCGGATGTCCCAAACTAACCGCTCAAGTGGGCCAATTGCACCTTTTACCGGTCTGACCTGCCCGATAGCGTTTTAAGACCAAGGGAATGCACGGCTGCGCGATCGGGATTGGTATGGAGCCGCTCGCGGGGCTTGGCAGCGATCATAAAAATGACGGGTCGTGCGGGTCGTACCGTGTGATCCGGGAGGGGACATTCAGACATGAAAACGGCCGTTGACCGTTCCGCACCGCCGTCGCAGCTGCTGCTCGCGCTCGAGGCGCGCGGGATTTGGGAGCTGCAGGCGTTCTTCGCAAGCTATCCGCTGCTTCGGCGCGCGCCGCGCGGCGACGGACATCCGGTGCTGGTATTGCCGGGGCTCTCCGCCAGCGATATGTCGACGCGGCCGTTGCGCGCCTATTTGAAGGCACAAGGCTATGCGGCGCACGGCTGGAAGCTTGGGCCCAACCACGGACCGCGTCCCGGCGTCGAGGCCGCCATGGATGCGCGGCTGGCAGAGCTTGCCGAGCGCTACCAGCGCAAGGTGAGCCTGATCGGATGGAGCCTTGGTGGCGTGTTTGGACGCGAGATTGCACGGCGCACGCCCGAGCTGGTGCGCCAGGTGATCACACTCGGCAGCCCGTTCGCGAACGAGCCGAAGGCGAGCAATGCGTGGCGTCTCTATGAGGTTCTGAGCGAGCGTCGGGTCGACGACTGGCCCGACCGGGACGTGATGAAGCTGCCGCCGCCGGTCCCGAGCACGGCAATCTATTCGCGCACGGACGGCATCGTCTCGTGGTGGGGTTGCCGGGAGCAGCCTGGCCTGCGGACGCAGAATATCGAGGTCGAGGGCAGTCATTGCGGTCTCGGACACAATCCGGCGGTGCTCTACGCGATCGCCGATCGGCTCGCGCTGCCGGAGGATGATTGGTCGCCATTCGACCGCAGCGGTCTTCGCGGCCTGGTCTACCCCGATCCTGATCGTACCGAGAACAGCCTTTCTCTGCTTTGGCCGCGCGCGTCCGCAGCCTGACGCGCAGTCCGCTGGACGGCATTTCGCCGCCATCAGCCAAATACCAGAAGGAGGAGATCGATGGGGACCGATGACAGCCAATCCGACGCAATGGGCATAGGCGCGATGCCGTGGCTCGGGGACCTGAAGAAAATGGCTGAGAGGTTCACGCTGCCCGGGATCGACGTTGCCGCGTTGATCGAATGGCAGCGCAAGGACATGGAGGCGTTGGCGGAGGCAAACCGGCAAGCCTACGAAGGCATCCAGGCGATGGTCAGCCGGCGCAACGAGATCCTGCAGGAAACGCTCGCACAGTGGCAGGCGGCGATGAAGGGTTTCGGCAGCGGCGATATCCTGACAAATCAGGCGGAGACCGCCAAGCAGCAGGTCGAGAAGGCCGTCGCGAACTTCCGAGAGCTATCGCAGATGGAGGCGCAGGCTCGCAACAACGCCTGGAGGGTCATGCAGGACCGCATGCAGGAGAACCTCGCGAACCTGCAGAAGCTGTTGCAGCCAAAATAGCACCGCCCTTGTGAGGTGCCAACGATCGGGGGAAGCCATGAGTCTGGCCAAGTTGCAGGACTTGACGGGTCGCGTCGCGCTCGTCACGGGCGGATCGAGAGGTCTCGGCCTCCAGATTGCCGAGGTGCTGGGCGAGCTTGGCGCGAAGGTCGCGATCACCGCGCGCAAGCGCGATGAACTCGACGCGGCGGCCGCTCACCTCAAGGGGTTGGGGGTCGATGCGCTGCCCGTGGTTTGCGACATGGGAAAGCCGGAGACGATCCCGTCGATGGTCGAACATGTCGTGGCGGCACTCGGCCCGATCGACATCCTGGTCAACAACGCAGGCACGTCATGGGGCGCGCCGACGATCGAGCATTCGCTCGACGGCTGGAACAAGGTGATCAACCTGAACGTGACCGCGATCTTCGTCGCCACGCAGGAAGTTGGCCGCCGCTGCATGGTGCCGCGGCGCAGCGGCAAGGTGATCAACATCGCATCGATCCAGGGGCTGACCGGCTGCTATCCGGAAGGCACGCCGACGCTGGCCTACAACACGAGCAAGGGTGCGGTTGTCAATCTGACCCGCACGCTCGCCAATGAATGGGCGCCGCTCGGGATCAACGTCAACGCGATCGCGCCGGGCTATTTCCCGACCAAGATGACCGCTCAGCTCGACCAGGGCACGACCTCGCATATGGCTCCCATGAATCGCGGAGGCGGTCCCGAAGACCTCAAGGGTGTCGCAGCGCTGCTCGCCTCCGACGCCTGTGCATTCATTACCGGCCAGACGATTGCGGTCGATGGCGGCGTCACCGCTGTCTGATCTCGGCGACAATACAACGGAGAGAGCTGATGAACGACATGCCCTGGATACGATCCTATCCCGACGGCGTGCGCTGGGATATCGACATCGCTCCTGGACCGGTGCAGCGGATTCTCGACGAGGCCGTTGCCAAATGGCCGATGCGCCCTGCCATCGACTTCATGGGCAAGCGGATCACCTATGGTGAGCTCGGGCGGCTGACGGATCGCGTGGCGAAGGGCCTGCAACTGCTCGGAGTGAAGCCGGGTGTCCATGTCGGGCTCTATCTGCCCAACACGCCGCATTACATCATCGCATTCTTCGGCATCCTCAAGGCAGGCGGTACGGCGGTCAACTATTCGCCGCTCGACGCCGCCAAGGTGCTCGAGCACAAGATCGAGGACAGCCGCACCGATATTCTCATCACCCTCGATATGGTCTCGCTCTATCCGCAGATGGCGGCGATGCTGGGCAAGACCAGGCTGAAGAAGCTGGTGGTTGGTACGGTCGGCGAGTTCACGGCGGATCCCGACAAGGTCATCGGCGAGATGAAGGCGGCCAAGCAGCTGAGTGCGGTGACGTGGGACGATAATCACGTCAGCTTTGGCCAACTGATCCACAATGACGGCGCCTGCGAAGCCTATGCGATCGACGATCCCAGCGGGACGATCGCCGTGCTGCAGTACACCGGCGGCACCACCGGGCTGCCGAAGGGCGCAATGCTCACCCATGCCAATCTGACCAGCGCGTGCCAGCAATACCGGGCCACCACGGCGGGCTCACCGCCGGTGCTGGTCGACGGGCAGGAGCGCTTCCTTGCCGTGCTGCCGCCATTCCACATCTACGCGTTGTCCGTGAACGTGCTGTTCGGCGTCCTGATGGGCGCGGAGATCATCCAGCATGTCCGCTTTGATCCGAAGGCCTCGCTCGAGGAAATCTCGACAAAATCGGTCAGCGTGTTCTGTGGGGTGCCGACGATGTTCACGGCGCTGATCAACCACCCGGAGACGCCAAAGCACAGCTTGCGCACGCTGAAATATTGTGGGTCCGGCGGAGCGCCGCTGCCGCTCGAGGTGGCGCAGCAGTTCGCGTCGATCACCGGCTGCAATCTGAGCGAAGGCTGGGGCATGACCGAGACCTCGCCGAGCGGCACCTTCACGCCGGCGCAGACTGGATCGATGCGCAAGGCCGGCTCCTGCGGCATGCCGATGCCCGGCATCGTCATCAAGTTCCTCGATGTCGACAACGGCAGCACGTACGTCCCGCTCGGCGAGCGCGGCGAAATCTGCATCAGGGGCCCGAACGTCATGAAGGGCTACTGGAACAACCTGGACGCCACCGCCGAGGTCACGACGGCGGACGGATTCCTGCGCACCGGCGATGTCGGCTACATGGATGAGGACGGCTTCATCTTCATCGTCGACCGCACCAAGGACATGCTCCTGTGCAGCGGATACAACGTGTATCCGCGCGTCCTCGAAGAGGCGATCTACAAATATCCGGCGGTCGAAGAGGTCGCTGTCATCGGCATTCGCGACGAGTATCGCGGCCAGTCGCCCAAGGCCTTCGTCAAGCTGAAGGCGGACGCCAAGCCGTTCAAGCTCGAAGAGCTTCAGGCCTTCCTCAAGGATAAGCTTGGCAAGCACGAGATGGTGCAGGCGCTCGAGATCCGCGCCGAACTGCCGAAGACCGCGGTCGGCAAGCTCTCGAAGAAGGAATTGTACGACGAGGAGGAGCGCAGGGCCCGGGCGTCGGCGTGAAGACGCCTGCGTGAGCCGCGGCGGCCGCGGCCGCGAGGTTCAGGCACTGACTGCAATGCAAGACCGTGGTGTGCGAGGTATCGGCACGCGGTCATCGGATACGGCCATCGCCGTCACACCGCTACGGGAGGAGAGAATGGACCAACTCAGCAGCATGGATGCATCGTTCCTGCATCTCGAAACGCCGGAAACGCCGATGCATGTCGGCAGCCTGATGGTCTTCGATCTCCCCGAGGGCTACCAGGGCGACTACTACGAAGACGTCAAGGAGATGCTCGGCAAACGCCTCCATCTCTCGGCATTGCTGAACCGCAAGCTGGCGCAGATGCCGTTCCAGCTCGCCGAGCCGGTCTGGATCGAGGACGACGACATCGAGCTTGATTATCACGTGCGGACCGTCACCTTGCGGCGACCGGGCACCACGGCGCAGCTCGAGCAACTCGTTGCACGATTGCACGCCTCGCTGCTCGACCGTAGCCGCCCGCTGTGGGAGATGTATGTCATCGACGGCCTCGAGAACGGCCAGGTCGCGTTCTATACCAAGGCGCATCACAGTGGTGTCGATGGCAAGGCCGGCGTCGAACTCGCCAAGGTGCTCTACGATATCTCGCCCAAGATGCGCGAGGTGTCGCCGCCGCGGCGCAAGCGCGCCTCGACCGGGCAATACCAGCTCGGCGTGACCGAGCTCTTGCAGGCGGCCGCCAACAATGCGGCCCAGCAATATCGCAAGCTCGCAGAACTCCTGCCGACAGCGGCCAAGGCACTCGGCACGGCAGCGAGCGTGATGGCCACCCAGCGGTCGCAGAAAGGGGAGCGTTCGCTCAGCCTTGGGTTGGCGCCGAAGACGGTGTTCAACGACTCCATCACCAATCAACGCTCCTACAGCACGATGTCGTTGCCGCTCGCGGACATCAAGGTGCTGGGCAAACGTGTCGGCGGCACGGTCAACACCATCGTCATGGCGATGTGCAGCATCGCACTGCAGCGCTTCCTCACCGAGCGCGGGCTGCTACCCAAGGAATCCTTGATCGCCATGGTGCCGGTCAGCCTCCGCGCGGAAGGCGACAAGGCGATGAACAACCAGGTTTCGGCTGTCCGTGTCGATCTGGCGACCGACATCGATGACCTGCCGACCCGTTTCAAGGCGATCCACGCGTCATCCGAGGCGGCCAAGGCGGTCGTGCGCGAACTGAAGCCGGTGCTCGGCGTCGACGTGCCTATCACGGGTTCGCCGTGGCTGATGACCGGACTCGCCTCGCTGCTTGGCCGCTCCAACCTTGCGAGCCGCATGCCGGCTGCGGGCAATGTGCTGATCTCCAACGTGCCGGGGCCGGGGCAGCATTTGTATATGGCTGGCGCACGGATGGTGCACTATTTCCCGGTGTCGATCCCCTATCACGGCAGCGCGTTGAACATCACGGTGCACAGTTATGCGGGCTTGCTGGAATTCGGCTTGACCGCGTGCCGACGGGTGCTGTCGCAGGACGAGTCCTACGAGATGATCGAGCACCTGCGGGCAGCCCTGCGCGAGATCGAGGCCCTGCCGCCGGTCGAGGCCGAGATCGTCGAGCTAACGGCGCAGACCGCGGCTCAATCGAAGGCGCCAGCTTCGACCGCGGCGTCGGTGACGGTCATCCAGACAGACGAGGTGCCGCCGGCCGCCGCAAACGACAAGGCAAGCCGGGCCAGCTAGCCGGACCGGCCGTTCAATCGATCATTGCGCCGGAGCCGGGAACGCCACCGTGTCGCCCGCTCGGCCCTTGGAATCAAAAGAACATTTGGAGGAAACCGGAATGCACCCGCCCGCCGCAAACAAGGCATCTCTGTCGGTCCTGGAAAGCCCGGCGCACAAATCCCTGTTCTCGAAGATCGATTGGCGGCTGATTCCGCTTCTGCTGATCGCCTACATGATCGCCTATCTCGACCGTATCAATATCGGTTATGCGCAGCTGCAGATGAAGCAAACGCTGCCGTTCGACGAGGCGGTGTACGGCCTTGGTGCCGGAATCTTCTTTATCGGCTACTTCCTCTTCGAAGTCCCGAGCAACCTGTTGCTGGAGAGGATCGGCGCACGCAAGACGCTGCTGCGTATCATGGTGCTGTGGGGACTTGCGGCGACCGCCATGATGTTTGTCTCGACGCCGTTCCAGTTCTATTTGGTGCGATTCCTGCTCGGTGTGTTCGAGGCCGGCTTCTTTCCCGGCGTGATTCTCTACTTCACCTATTGGTATCCGTCGGCGCGGCGCGGGCAGGTGATCGCCGTCTTCATGTCGGCAACAACGATCGTATCCGTGATCGCGGGTCCGCTGTGCGGCTCAATCCTGAAGTATTTCGACGGTGCCGCCGGCCTTCATGGCTGGCAGTGGCTGTTTCTCGTACAGGGATTGCCGGCGCTGATCCTTGGTATCCTGGTTTACGCCCTGCTCGAGGACAAGCCCGACCAGGCCGCCTGGCTTTCGACGGACGAGAAGGCGCTGCTTGAAGAGACCTTCCAGCACGATGAGAAGGATATCCAGAGCGAACCTTCGGGAACGTTCGGGCAGATGCTGAAGGACCCCAAGGTCTATGTGCTGTCGTTCGTCTATCTGCTCCTGCTCGGCGCGACTTACACAATGGTGTTCTGGTTGCCGACCCTGATCCAGAGCTGGGGCGTCAAGGACCTGTTTCTTGTCGGCGTCTATGCCGCGATCCCGAATGCCGCTGGCGTGATTGGCATGATCCTGATCGGCCGTCACTCCGACAAGTGGCACGAGCGCCGTTGGCACTATACCGCCTGCGTTGCGATCGCTGCCTCCGGCCTGTTCATTACCACGCTGATGCAGGGCAATCTCGTCGGATCGATCCTTGCGTTGTCCTTTGCGGTGATTGGAATTGCGTCTGCGACGCCGCTGTTCTTCGCGCTGACCAGCGAATATCTCTCCACCGGCGCCGCCGCCGGCGGGCTTGCGCTGATCAGCAGCCTTGGAAACCTCGGTCCGGCCATCAGCCCCTCGATCAACGGCATGATCGTACGAAGCACCGGCGACAACATCTACAGCATGTATTTCGTGATGGCGCTCTATGTGCTGTCGGGATTGCTGCTGCTGTTCTCGATGCGGCCTGCCCCTGCCGCGCGCCTGGCGATGGCGTGAGGACGTTACGAGCGATCCGGCCCCGGGCGGGGGTGCGGATCGCTCGAAGCTCCGCTGGAATGCCGTTGGTGATCAAGCGAGTATCGGGACAAATACGATGAGGATCGTTCTGCTGGGGCCGCCCGGCGCGGGCAAGGGAACGCAGGCGAAACGTCTGGTCGAGGAATACGGCATACCGCACCTCTCGACCGGCGACATGCTGCGTGCCGCGGTCGACGCCGACACCGGCATCGGACGGAAGGTCAAGGATATCATGATGAATGGTGGACTTGTTCCGGATCAGCTCGTGATCGCCACGGTGATCGAGCGCATCTCGCAAGCAGATGCCGGGCGTGGCTTTGTGCTCGACGGCTTCCCGCGGACGATGGCTCAGGCGGTCAGCTTCGACAAGCTGCTCGATGCCGAAGGTCTTGCGATCGACCACGTCGTCGAGCTGAAGGCCGACGAGACCGTATTGCTGGACCGGATCGAGGCGAGGGCCCAGGAAGCGCGGGAGCAGGGCGGCGCGGTGCGCGGCGACGACAATCACGAAACGCTCAAGATACGTATCGACGCCTATAACGAGCAAACGGCGCCGCTGGTCGACTACTATCGATCGCGTAACATCCTCCGGACGGTGGACGGATTGCAACCGGTCGAGGCCGTCGCCTGTGACGTCGTCAGCGCAATCGGCCAAGGCGATCGGTGATGTGATGTCGACTGCGCGAAGTCTCGACCCGCGATCCGGACCGTCCAGCCATCCCGACCGGATCGATGTGCTGGAGCCCTTGCGCAGGTCGTTGGGCGACGTGAGCGAAACGGCCGATCAATTCGCCCAAGCCCAGGCGCTGCTGCGGGCGATCGACCAGTTTTCCCGTTCCTATGCCGAGGAGCGGGAAAGCGCCGGCACACCCGCCTATCTGCCGCATCGCGATGACCGTCGTCTGGCGCGCGGGCGGCTGCTTGCCCGTGCCGTCCGCGGATTGCGCAGACCTGTTCTGACAACGAAGGGAGGGCCTTGATGTCGGTCAGCGGAAATGAGGGGCAGTGCGCGCTGGTGACCGGCGCGTCGGGAGGCATCGGGCTCGAGCTCGCACGCGTGCTCGCGGCGAACAGGTTCAGCCTCGTGCTGCTGGCGCGCAGCCGTGACAAGCTGCAGGATCTCGCTCGCGAGCTCAAGGCCAATCATGACACCAAGGTGACCATCGTTGCCGCCGACCTGAGTGAACCGGGGGCACCGCAGGCGGTATTTGATTCGCTGAAGGACGCCGGCATACGGGTCGATCTGTTGGTGAACAATGCCGGCCTGTTGCTCGAAGGACGCTTCAGCGCAATCGGCCTCGACGAACAGCTGCGGCTGTTGCAAGTCAATGTCGTCGCCATCACGGCGTTGACACGTCTCTTCCTCGCGCCGATGCTCGAGCGCAACAGCGGACGGATCCTGAACGTTGCGTCAGTCGCGGCGTTCATGCCGGTGCCGAACCTGGCGGTTTATGCCGCGTCAAAGGCCTATGTGCTGTCGTTCGGCGAGGCATTGTCGCAGGAATTGAGCGGCAGCAAGATCACCCTGACGACGTTGTGTCCGGGCGTTACGGACACCGGAATGGTCCATGGCACCAATCTCGGCAACATGCCGAGCATGATGATCATGGACGCGAAGACCGTCGCGCAGGAGGGCTATCGCGCCTGCATGGCAGGAAAGCCGGTGCAGGTCGCGGGACTGGCCAATGAGCTGGCGGTCCAATGGATCAAGTATCAGCCGAGTTGGTTGTTGCGGGCGATCGGCGGCGTGTTCGGAAGGTCCGCACCGCCGGCGTGACGGGCGCGTGTTTGCCAGGCGATGCATAGTGCCAGGAGCTAGTCTCGACCACCACAACGGATGCTGATCATGGGACGTGACGCCATCGAACCTCCCTCGCTCGCCCTGCTTGCCGCGGAAGGGCGCGGATTTCTCGACATCCCGGCCCTTCTTGCAGTGGCAGCGCCGCTTCTGGCGACCGCGCCGCGGGGACAGCGGCATCCGGTCATGGTTTTGCCCGGGTTGGGCGCCGATGACCGATCGACGCTGGCGATACGCTCATTCCTCGAATTTCTCGGTTACGAGGTCCATGGATGGGGCCGCGGTCGCAATATAGGTGCACCGGACGCGGACCTTGCCGCGGTGGCGGCGCGAGTCATCGAGCTCGAGCAGCGCGGCGGCTCGAAGGTCAGCCTGGTCGGCTGGAGTCGCGGCGGCATCATTGCACGCGAAGTCGCGCGGCAAATCCCGGCGTCGGTGCGGATGGTCATCACGCTCGGCAGTCCGTTTGCCGCGCCGGGAGCGAGCAATGTCCGTGCGATCTGGCGGCTTCTGACCGGCCGGAAATACGAGCCGCCGACAGCCGAGCGTATCAGCCGCCTCGCGCAACCGATTCCGGTGCCGGCAACATCGATCTATACCCGCGCCGATGGCGTCGTGGCGTGGCGCGCGTGCCTGGAGCAGCAAGGAGAAGGACGCGAGAACGTCGAGGTGAGCACGACGCATATCGGGCTTGGCTTTCATGCGCCGGCGTTGTGGGTCATTGCCGACCGCCTTGCCCAGCCGCCCGGCACCTGGAAGGCGTTTCGTCCGCCTCCGCAGGTCGCGATCTGGTTTCCCGCAACAACGCGTCGCGACTAGATTTGTGAGAGCGCAGCTTGCGTAGCCTATCGCGCACCGCTTGAAGTCGCGCGCATTTCGCCGACCATCATCCGCAGCAGCTCCATCGCGGCGGGCGGCAATGTGCGTCCCTGACGCGAGACGACGTGGGTGCGGCCACGATGTAGCAGAGCGTTTCTCATCGGTAACGCCACCACCTTGCCGGCATCAGCCTCGGTCATCGCAAGGCGCGACACCAGCGCATAGCCGAGGCCGGCGGTCACGTAATGGGCAAGCGCATCGAACGAAGCCGTCGTGAAAGCGAAATCGAGACGGACGCCTTCGCTGATCTCGGCCGCCTGGACATGCTGGCGCAGACCGTAGTTCGGATGCATCGCGGCTCCCGGATATGGCGCCAGGTCGGCAAGCTTGAGCGGCCGGCCGAGCTGGATCAGCGGATGCCCGCGCGGCACCATGGCCTTGATTGGATGCGGCTGCGAATGATGCGAGCGCAGCCGATCGTCCCGGGGCGGGTTGAACAGGACGCCGATATGGGCACGTTCGCCCACGACCTGTTGGACGATCTCGTCGGTGCTTCCGATGTCGAGGCTGATTGTGATCTTCGGGCGGGCTTTCATGAAGCGGCACAGGCTGGTCTTGGCCAGCCAGTCGACATAACCTTCGCCCGTGACGAGGTCGATATGACCCGTCTCGACCTTGCGGATACTGTCCATCTGCGCGAGCAGCACCTGCCGCTCGCTCTGCTGGCGGTGCACGTAGGCGGCCAGCAGTTGGCCCGCGTCGGTCGGCGAAACGCCGCGGCCGCGCCTTTCGAGCAGGGGCGCGCCATATTCCTGCTCGAGCAGGCCAAGCGCCCGGCTGACCGCCGAGGCATCCATGCCGAGTGCGCCGGCGGCGCCACGCACGGAGCCGCTATTGAGCACCTCCATGAAATAGCGCAGTCGACGCGGCTCCAGCTTGGTGTTCATCGGCCTAGCCCCAGTCATTGCAAGCAGCGCAACGAATATTCAATTGTGCGGCTATTTATGCAAGGACGTCGTGGTGGCGCCGCATCGAACGAGGCGGCGCCTGCGTCTTCATGGAGTGTGTGGACCCGGAGGCTGCACGCCGAGAAGCAAAGGTGCAGCTCGGTCGGGTCGCAGGCGCCCCGTTGAGGATCGCCAAGCTGATTTTAACAACCCGAAGCAACAATGTTCGACCCGTGGCTGCAATAGATTCAGCCGCTCGACATCATTGCATACACACCCACTGCGTTCGATGCATGTTGAGCGCACGAGCTGCGCCGCGCGTCAGATCGATTGTCACCCCGCGCGTAAACGGGCCGCGGTCGTTGATTACAACGGTCACCGACTTTCCGTTCTCGGGATTCACGAGCGTTACTCGCGAACCGAAGGGCATGGTGCGGTGCGCTGCCGTTAGCCCACTGGCGTCGAATATGTCACCATTTGCCGTGCGCCGCCCCGAAGAATAGAAGCTTGCGACGACGTGCTGTCCCGAACACGGGCTCTGAGGCTTCCGAGTATGGGCAAAGAACCAATCGAAGCCCCTGCTGTGAGCGGGCGTGGATAGTGCGATCAGGCATGACACCACCCCAACGGTGCAACGAAAACCTATGGATTGCCGGTGGCTCATGTCGTCGCAATCCCTGAGAAGGCGCGGTTGAGTAGAAGGTCCCCCGGCTGTGATCATGCATATTGACCGGGGGACCCAGCGCGGTCAGGGATGGGGTACGGAAAGACCGCACGGTGCAATTTGGCGGTGAGGGCGACTTGACCGAAAGTGCCGAAAGTCACGTCATCGATCGGGATTCGTGCAAGCATTCCGTCGTCCGGCCCTGTCCCGCTCTTCGACGGGAATTCCGCGTTCTCGACAGGGCGAATAAAGCCGGAATCGAACTGGAGTCGTGAGTTCTTATCTTTGGTTTGGTGCCCCTGGCCGATAATTGCCTAGAGCTCTAACCATTTGAATTTGAACCAACTTTTGTCGTCGATTGCTGCCGATACCAGCACAAATACCAGCAGGATGACGCGCGTATTCGCCGACAAAAATAAAACAGGAGGGTTCTCGCCGCGGGCACGCCTATGCCGTTTCGGTCTCCACAATCGTCCCGACCGGAATCGAACCCGGCTCGACTCGAAGTTGTTGCGGGATCGACCTAACCCAATATCGGGAGGTCAAGGGCGAGTCTTGTCATAGGTACCCTAGACGCCAAGGGGGTTCTTGCGCAGGCGTTCGGCATCGCGGGGTGTCTCGATCACTATCGAGAGAATTGCAGTCCAGCGCTCGGTCGAGCTCAACGAGCCGTTGTCGTAGACGCGCTGGGTCCACGCTACGCGAAAGCTTTCTGAAGACGCGCGGATGACACTCGATACGTCTACGGAGATTTGCACCTTGCCCAGCTTGGCAAAGGGGTCATTGTTGCGCGCATAGTCGTTGAGCGCCGCGGCGCCGCGATCCGTCGTAAAATCATAGGCTCGAAGCCAATTCTGGCGCAGAACGATTCCGTCGGCCGGTAGGCCTCTGACATCCTCGACGAAGCGCGCCAGATGGTAGGCGATCTGAGCGTCTGTCGGTTGATAGTCGGTGTTGGCCGGCGCAACCCTTTGGGCCTGGCCGAGATGATCGACTTCGACCACCCACGGCGTGATCGAGCCTTGGCTCGATTGCCACACCAGCCCGCCGGCGAGACCGGCTGACAGCATGAGGCAGCCGAATGCCATCAGGCGCCAGTTCTTCGCTTGCACTCGCGCCGATCCGATGCGTTCGTCCCAAACTTGTGCTGCCTCCGTAGTGTACGGAAGGTCGTTTGAACATCGATAGTTGCCCCCGGGATCAAGTGATCAGTTTCAAGTCGTGCGGTGTCTGGATTTGAGGCGCAGCCGCGCGGCGTATGGCGAAAGCGCATTGGCTGTGTGTCAGCGCCCTCCTTCGGACAAATCGACGGAGGAGCCGCTGCCACCGTGATCGCCTGAGCGAACCGCGTGGCCGGCTGCCGACGCACCATGCCGAATGGTCTGGGCACGCTTCATGCGACGCGCCCAATCGGGGTGCCCTTCAGTCGAAGTGCTCGCAGCCTGCTCGCCGGCTTCCCCATCTCTGCCGAGTGCAGCCGCTGCGTGACGCAGCGGGTTCATGGCAGCCGAGTGACCTGCCTCCGCGACGCCAGCAGAACTGCGAGAACAGGGTCGATCCAATCCCGACGATGACGGCCAGGACCAAGACCTTGATTCCGGAGGACATGACATTGCCCAGGACCCGCTCTGCTGCGAAGGCGGTCTTGCCAAACAAGCCAAAGGGAATGAGCACGAAGCCGGCCAGCGTCGTGAGCCTGAACTCGATCAGGGTAACAAAGAGCTGGATCGCCAGAATGAAAAAGGCGAGCAACACCACCACCCAGGCGAACAGGAGAACGACAATCTGGACGAAATTCTCCAAGAAACTGATGTAGCCCATCAGGTTGGAGATCGAATCGAGCAGCGGTCGGCCGGCGTCGAGCCCTACTTGAGCGATCTTTCCCGGCCTCAGGAAATCGGATGCGGACAGGCTTGCACCCGATGCTTTCAGCCCAAGACCGGCGAAGCTCTCGAAGACGATGCGCGCCAGGCTGTTCCAGTTGCCGATGAGGTGATCTACTGGGCCAAGTATGCCGGGAGGGACTGCGCTTGCAACCGATCGGGGGTGCCAAGCATCAATAATTAACTCCAAAAGGGATTAGCGCATCGTCGGAATAGACTTTGCTTTTCTCTCGAGCAATGACTAACAAAAAATCAAAGCGAGTAGTCCGGCGATCAGGGATAAGGACCAATCTCGCGGATAGCGCCCTTCGTTATCGACATAGGCTATCAGTTCGATCTTTATGATGGTGGCGGGCTCGAGCGTCTGAATCCTCGGACCTCCATGAAGACGGGATGATGTTCTGGAGGGGACCCGTATGCATCGTCGGATTGGACGAGTCTCACGCCCTATGTCGTCGCGTGAACGGACCGAATTTACGTCCTCGGCGATTCGGGCATTGAGAGCACGCTCGGAGACCGGAGCGACACCCATCGTCGCTACTCGCGCGGTGTTCGACGCGCCGATGGTCTCGAACTTTCTCGGTCCCGATTCAATGACATCGACCGCGTGGTAACGGGGCACCTACACGAAGACCCTATGGCCGGGCCGCATCCCCTTCCCGACGCTCGCGTCTATGTGCATGAGGCCGATCTTCCGGCTGTGCGCTGTTTCGGTGGCTTTCGGCGCTACCGACGCCGTCCGCGTGGAGGAAATGGGGCCCGCTTCGAGCGCGACATCTTCTACGCACAGCGGCCTGCCGTACAGAGCTACGTCGACGGTGCATCCTCGTCGCTTACCTTGGCCTCTGGCGCCGACATACAAGACTCCCGAAAAATCCCGGAGGAGAAATTGCTTGATACGAAAGCCGCTATAACCGACGACAGCGAGCAGGGATTGGCGGTTTTCGCGAGACCGAGGAGCAATCTTCTGAGGTCTCATCGGACACAATCGTCGTAAACGACGATGCGTGCGTGGAGTCCGTCAGCTAAGTCATGCGCATTCTTGCGTAAGAATGCCTCTGGAACAGGACAGGGTGCTTTCATGACAACCTCCGAAGAGAGGAACGCGATCTGCGACGCGGTCCGCGGCCTGATGCAGGACCGAAGTTCGGAGACCGCCGTTCGATCGACGATGGAAACGCCTCAGGGTTACGATCCGGCGCTGTGGGCTCAGCTCGTGGAACTCGGCATCGTCGGTCTTCTGATCGATCCGGAATATGGCGGAACGGGCCTCGGCCCGCTTGAACTCGAACTGGTGATGGAGGAAACGGGCGCGGCCTTGCTGTGCTCGCCTCTGCTGTCGAGCGGCGTGCTGGCGGCGAGCCTTCTCTCGGCCTGCGGCGAAAAGAATGCGCAGGCAAGGTACTTGCCCGGTATTGCGGCCGGAACCACGATCGCAACCGTAGCGCTCACGGGGGACGCCGGCACATGGACGCCCGAGGGCGTGACGGTCGACGCAAGGTCCGCGAACGGTGGTGCGCTCCTCAACGGCGTCGCGTCCTATGTCACCCACGGTCAGATCGCCAATCTCCTCTTGATCGTCGCGAAGACCGGTTCGGGCCTTGGGATTTTCGAAGTCGATGCCAACGCCAGCGGACTGACGCGAAGCGCGCTTCCAAGCTTCGACAGGACGCTTCGCCTCGCGCGGCTGGAATTCGCCAATACGCCGGCCCGGCAGGTCGGGCAGATGGGTTGGCCCGCGGTGCAGGAAGCGCTCGATGTGGCGTTGGTTGCGCTTGCCGGCGAACAGGCCGGGGGCGGACGGCGCATCTTCGAGATGACGGTCGAATACGCCAAGACCCGCATTCAGTTCGGTCGCCCGATCGGCGGTTTTCAGGCGCTCAAGCACATGGCCGCGGACCTCATGATCGAGGTCGAGTCGAGCACGTCGGCCGCGCGACACGCCGCCGAGCAACTGGCCGAGAAGACCAATCAGGCCGAGGAAGCCGTCAGCCTGGCGGCCTTCGCCTGCGCCGAAGCCTATTCGAAGGTCGCGGCCACGGCGATCCAGATGCATGGCGGCATCGCCTTCACCTGGGAGCATCCGGCGCATCTCTATTTGCGCCGCGCGCGGGCCTACGCGCAGCTTTTCGGATCACCCAGTCTCTATCGCGAACGGTATCTGACGCAGCTCGGAGCTTGACCATGGCCGACATCGAAGAGACCAACAAAGCGGATGCCGCGCTGCGGACCGAGGTGCGCGCCTGGCTCGACGCGAACTGGGACGGCACCCTGCAGCCCGATCAGGACAAGTGGAATCTGTCCGCCGCCACCAAGGCGTGGACCGCGAAGGTACTCGACGCGGGCTGGGCCGTGCCGACCTGGCCGAAGGACTGGTTTGGGCGCGCGTTGAGCGCGGAACAGGCCGACATCATCGCCGAGGAATTCGCCCGCGTCGGCGCACCCGGCGCGCGCCAGGACAAGAGCAATCTGGCCGCCAATACGATGCTGGCCTTCGGCGGCGAGGCGCTGAAGCGCCAGATGATTCCCGGTCTGCTGAAGCGCGAGATCGTGCAGTGCCTGCTGTACAGCGAGCCGGCGGCAGGTTCGGACCTCGCGGGCGTGCGCACCAGGGCCGAGCGTGACGGCGAGGATTACATTATCAACGGCCAGAAGGTCTGGACCTCCGGCGCCGCCCACGCCGACTACGGAATGCTGCTGGCGCGAACCGACTGGGACGTTCCCAAGCACAAGGGCGTGACCTTCTTCTTCTTTCCGATGAAACAGCCCGGCGTCGAGGTGCGGCCGCTGCGGCAGATCACGGACGAATCCCACTTCAACGAAGTCTTCATCACCAATGCCCGCGTTCCGGCGGCGAACATCATGGGCGGACTCAACAACGGCTGGCGCGTGCTGCAGACGGCGCTCGCCTATGAGCGCGCGACGATGGGCGATCGCCCTCGCGGGGCGCGCATTTCCGCCACGTCCGACGACCTGATCGCGCTTGCCCGCCATTATGGCCGGCTCGAGGATACCGCGCTGCGGCAGGATCTCGCCGCCGTCCTCTCGCTTCGCAAGCTCAACGCCCTGAACAATGCGCGGGCACAGGCGAATCTCGAACAGGGTACATCGTCGTCCGTGATGTCGCTCGGCAAGCTCGCGATGTCGCGCATCCTGCACGAGGAAGCCCGCGTCCGCACCGCCATCGTCGGCGCCGAAAGCCTGCTCGAAGGTCCGGACCATCCTTTCGGCGACGACGCGAACTTTCTGGCGTTCAACGCCTATTTCACGTCGATCGGTGGCGGCACGGACCAGATCCAGCGCAACATCATCAGCGAGCGCGTGCTCAATCTCCCCAAGGAGATCGAAGTCGATCGCAACGTGCCCTTCCGGCAGGTTCGCAGCGGCTGAAACAGCCCGGTTCGAACATGGCGCGCGAACCGGCGTGACACCTATCGGACGACGGATATCTTCGAAGACAAGCCGAGTTCCGTTGACGCTATGGGTGTCGGATTGAACATAAGACGTCAGTCGGTATCATTCTGGAGACCCCTGAGATGACCGGTCCCCGTCCAAAAGGCGAATTCTGGACGTGCGACGATGATCGCAGGCTCCTGGAATGGTCTACCAGCGGAGTGCACGAATCCATAATTGCGCGCAAACTTAAGCGCACGAGAATCGCCGTCCGGACTCGCAGAGCGAGGTTGCTGGCGTCAAATGGGGCGGATCTGACCCAGCTTCAGAAGTTCGTGGAGTTGGACGCCTGCCGTAAGCATCGGGGCCGTACCGCCTACGCGTTGAGCGCCTCGGCTCTGCCTGGGCCCGCGCCGGGCTTCGTTTGGTGCTCGGTCACGCGTTTCAACTTGGCAGACGAGGTTCTCAAAGACGCGGATCTTAAGAACGTGTTCAAGGTGGCGATCAAATTCGGACACGCCATCATTCTGCCTGCCGGATCGTGAATATTATCGGTACTGTATCTGAGCTCGAAACACACGTGAAACTCCACTCGCCAATCCGGCCAACGCGCGTGATCCATTTGGCGATCGCAATATAAAGCCCTTCATCTCCCTCGTGAACCGTCCATCGCCGATCGGAAGAGCCCGGTTCGCCTAGCAGGATGGTCTTGCAGTCCGTGCAGCGGCGCTCTTGATCGTTGCCACACGGGCCTTGGCGCCATGCACGCCGATGCTCTCCGCATGGACAGTGGTTTGCGGTCCTTGGCCGGGGAACACCGAGCCTCTTTTTACTATCACCTTGGGTTGATATTTGGATCGACCGCACCCGGTCGGTCTGACGTTCGGGCTGCTTATTCAGGCTGGGCGCCTCCGCTTGCGTCCCCCGCCTGTTGGAGTATCCTTCGACGAACAGCCGGCTAAATGATCGGCGGCACAACAAGTTACGAGAGGAACGGCGTTCTGGGATGCCGCAAGGGCAACTAAAATTGCATTCTGCAGCCGGGCGGCAATCAGTGGTCAGCCTTGCCGCCAAGCTGTCGCCGCCTGCCGTCGCGATGACACAGGTCGTCCGAAAGCGGCTTTGCGACAAGCTATGTGCCGCTGATGCGGCTCGTCTCGTGCTTGTGCAAGCGCCTGCTGGATTTGGGAAGACCGCGACGATGTTGCAATTCCGCGCGGCGCTTGAGGCGCGAGGCGTGGCCACCGCTTGGTTGACGCTGGATCGTGCGGACAATCAAGCGACGCGTTTCGCAAAATGCATGAATCTCGCAATACATAGTCTGAGCGGCGAAGAGCAGAGCGAACAGCTAACGGCGGACTCCATAGAGTCTCTCGCGAGATGCGCGCCGTTTGCGATATTTCTGGATAATTTCGAACTCATCGATGAGGTGACGGTCCTCACATTGCTAAGATCCATTATTGAACAGTTGCCGCGAAGCGGACGCATCATTATAGGCACGCGCAGCGCGCCGAAGTTGGGCTTGGCCCGGCTGCGCAGCCTTGGCGTCCTGCTCGATCTAGACATCGATGAGTTGCGGTTCAGTCTCGATGAAACGGAGCAGTACTTTCGCCTGAGATGCTTACCTGGCCTATCGCTGGAATCCGTTAGTCGCCTGCATAGCAAGACGGAAGGATGGATCGCAGGCCTCTGGCTGGCCTCGATGTCGATCGAGAGACAGGGCCCTGGCGGCGATTTCGTCGAAAGATTTTCGGGCTCCACGAGAGCGGTTGCCGACTATCTCACTGAAGAGGTCTTGGCCTACCAGCCAGATGAGTTACGCCAATTCTTGCTTTACACCAGCATATTGCGGCATCTAAATCCGTCGTTGTGTCAAGCGCTCCTTCCCGGCCATGACTCTGAGTTCATGCTTCAAAAGCTGGACGAACAGAACTTGTTTCTCCTCCCGGTCCCGGACGAAGAGCGTACATATCGTTACCATTCGCTATTTGCCAACTATCTGCAGACCCGCCTGATGGTCGAGCAGCCGGAAGTAACGGTTAGGCTGCACCTCGCAGCCGCGCGCTGGTACGAAGCGCGCGCACGACCCGTGCCTGCCATCGATCACGCGATTGCGAGCGGCAACTATGGATACGCGCTGTCCATGCTCGCGCCGAATGCGCAACATCTTCTTGAGGAAGGCCGGATGCGACTTCTGTCGCGCTGGTTCAGCGCAATACCGGCGCTCGACCTGAGGGCCCATCCTTTTCTAGAGGCCATATCCGTCTGGGCCACACTCTTCACTCAGGGCCCCTGGCTCGCTGCTGAGGAACTCCAGCGCTCGAGCTGCTCCGCATCTGAGGACGCGCACGTCGTAGCGCATGTCAGTGCACAAAAGCCTCTCATCCTGGCGATGCAAGATCGCTATGATGAAGCCAGCATGATCGGACCGGAAAGCCTGGCGCGACTTCCGACCTGCGACGCATTCGCCGACAGTGTTCTATGCAACGCGATGGCCAATGTCTTCTTGATCACGGGAGAGGATCGAAAAGCGCAGCGAATGATCGATGATGCGCGGCGTCTTCGAGCCGACAGCACCTTCAATCATATGTATGCAGAATCGCTTGAGGGGATGTTCGATCTGCAGCGGGGCAGGCTGCAGGCTGCAACCGCGAAGTTTCGTGCTGCCGTGCAAGCGACACGGGACGCATCCCACAGCTACGTCAGGAGCAACGCGTGGGCCGGTCTCCTGTACGCTGCAGTGTTATATGAGATCAATGATCTCAATGGCGCCGAGCACCTTATGAATACGTACCTACCTTTGGTATGTGATGTCGTCTTGCCCGATCATATGATCATTGGACACACGATTTGGACCCGTATTGCTTTCGAACGTCGCGACATCACAAAGGCATTTGAGGTATTAACGTCGCTGGAACGACTTGGACACCGACGGAGATTGCCGCGGCTTGTCGCTAGCGCGAAGCTCGAGCGTAGCCGCCTGCTGTTGCTGCAGGGCGATGCGCAAGCCTCGATGGAAGAGCTCGAACGCGCGGCCGAGTCGCCCGTATGGGAGCGCCTCGAACGTCAAAGGCTGCCTGCCCATGAGGTGGAATATTTGAAGTTGGCGCGAATACGTTGGGATATTCACTTCGGCGACGCGCGCGCGACGCTTCCGCGCCTCCAGGATGAAATTGACATCGCAGCGCAGCAGTCACGATTTCTCCGCGTCATGCGATTGCGTATCCTGCAAAGCCTGGCGTTGCAGCGGAGCGGTGAACCATCTGCCGCAACGGAAACACTGGCCGGCATCCTACGGCAGGCGAGCCGAGAGGGGTTCGTGCGACTTCTGGTCGATGAGGGGGAAGGCGTTGGCAGGTTGGTTAGTCGATTTTATTCTGCGCTCGAAGAGATGCCAGCCAAACGCAGCGATCCGGTTCTCGTCCAATACGTGCAACGACTTGGGAACGTATTTGGTCCTTCCGCTGTTTCCGTTGGAATACCAGTCGACGGTCAACAGATGGAGCCGCTTACACAAAAGGAGCTTCAAGTGCTGCAACTCGTGGCCGATGGCCACTCCAATTCGACCATATCTGAGAGGCTTGCTATTTCCGACAGCACCGTGCGCACCCATTTGCGCAGCGTCAACAGCAAGCTTAACGCCCGGAGCCGGACCGAGGCTGTCGCCATTGGCCGTCGGATGGACATGATCCGTTGAGCGCAAACACAATGGATACCTGGTTGCTACGAAGAGTTTCTCCGTTCCGAGCTTGAGGATTGTCAGGCTTCTTCCGCACGGCAGGACGGCAGGATATCGAGGCGGCGCGCAAATTAGCCAGCAATCTCTCCTCAGTTGTACGAAGCATTCTTGAAGCGAGCAGTTTGTCGAACAAGCGTAGGGTCTCGGCCTCCGTCAGTCGGCGACAAATCTCAAGCCTATGCGTAGTCTGACTTGGTCGGACGCTCTTCACTAACGCACGATCCGGAAAAGTGCGAAGTGGCTTTCCGAAAAGATCATGCTCAAACAAAGGGCTAAAGCGCGACGACGACTTAACCAAGTCTCATCGCACTTTAACTCGGCAAGACCGTGGTGCAGCAGACGACCGCCCGGAACGCCCACGATCAATCGCTGCGGTGACTACAGCGATACGACTTCCGCCGCGCACCCGGCGGTCAGATCGTCCGCATCCATGAAACGAAGAGAAGAGTCGCGAATTCGCGGACCATATGCTCTCGCGACTTCAGGCCCAGAGCCGTTCGTCATGAGCTCAGGATGTCGGAAACTCCAAAGGCATGCATTCGCGACTGCACCTCGACGACGTCATGGCTGAGCACGGCGAGATCGTGGAGTTTGCCCTCGCGGTCCTTGACGTGGTTACGAAACAGCGCCTCCGCACGAAAGCCGATGCTCTCGAAGCCTGAAATCGCAGCCCGCTGGTCGACAGTCATCTGCACGCATAGCTTGGTGAGTCCCAGTTCCAGCGCCTGCACGAAGCATTCCTGGATCAAAAGACGACCGAGTCCTTTCCCGCGCATAGCAGGCGAAACAAGGACACGAAGTTCTCCGACATGCCGCGACCATGACAGTTCGTGAAGCGCGATCGCGGTGCAACCCACGATCCGACCGCTTTCCCGCGCTACAATGCTCTTAATTCGACCTTCTGGAATTGCAGCGATCCAAGCCTCGATCACCTTGGGGTGGGTGATGTCGCGGCTGAGGAACAGCAGGTCGTGCTCCGGCAGTGTCGCGACGAATGCCTTGAGATCCGCCGCGTCGCGGGACGACAGCAGGGACAACTCCACCGTTGTGCCGTTGCAGGCGACGGTGCGTGGATAGTCTCGGCGCACGTTCTTCATGTTGATCGCCTCTCCAGCCATCGATCCAATTTCGGCCACATCCGCTTGACTGCATTCGCGCCTGCAACGAGGCTGACATGACCGCCCGGCAGAATGACCTCTTCCTTGTCGCGTGAACCGACTTGCTCGACCAGCGGCTTGCCGCATTCGGGGGGGACGATATGGTCGTGTTGTGCAAGCACGTGTAGCAGCGGCACCTTGATCGCCTTAAGCTCGACCGGCTTGCCACCGATGTGCAGCGTTCCCTCATTGAGGGCATTCTTCTGCATCAGTTCCCTAATTGTCTGGCGGAAGTATTCGCCGGCCAACGGTAGCGTCTCTTTCCCCCACCGCTCCATCCGGCGAAAGGCGGCAACGTACTCGTCGTTCCAGAGATTATCCCACAACCGGACTTGACCTGCTATGCGGCCCGCGGGGCGGAGCATGTCAAAACCGGACGTGATCATTTCAGGCGGAATGATACCCACCGTATCGACTAGCCGGTCGAGATCAAAGTGGCGCGCATCCGTCCATTGACGGAACAGCTTCATCTTGCCGAAGTCGATCGGCGTCGTAAAACACACGAGGTTTTTCAGCGGGCCGTCGGGGTGCAGCGCCGCGTAGATGGCGGAAAGAACGCCGCCAAAGCAGTAGCCGACGATGGTTACCTTGTCGACGCCCGAGTGCCGCTGCACCCGTTGCACACAGTCGGGTATGAAGTCGAGGACATAATTATCGATCTTGAGATAGCGTTCCTCTCCGGTAGGCGCGTTCCAATCCATCACGTAGACGTCGTGGCCGCGTTTGACCAAAAACTCGATCAGGCTTTGGCCAGGGGTCAGGTCGAAGATGAAAGCCTTATTCGTTGTCGCCATGACAAATAGGATCGGCACGCGATAGACTTCATCTGCTATCGGCTTGTAGTGGTAAAGGCTAAGCGTTCCACGACGATGCAGCAGCGTCTTCGGGGTTTGCCCGACCACCGGATCTGGCGATCCGAGATAGCCGAAACCCTTCAAGTTGCGTTGGATCGCGCGGTCGATTTCGACGCTAATACGATCCGCCATTGATGTTTCGGAAGCGGCCGCGCCTGGTGATGCCATGGCCTAACTTCCACTGCGCGGAGATGTCGGTTCAGCTGCGACAGTGCCTTCACCGGACGGCTGGCGCGTCCGGGCCGGTCGGCGTTCGGTGGGTTCACGCTCTTCGATAGGAACGAGCAAGTCGATTTTGTCCTCAATCCGCTGCAACCCTTCCGCAAGGGCAGCAATGTCCTTCTGGCTAGGAAGCCGAAGCGCCTTGAAGTAAGCGTCCAACGCTTTCTCGAAGGTTTGTTGCATCCCGGTAGACACCTGGGAGAACTGATGGAGTGCGCGCAAGAACTCCTCCGAGTTCATGCCGTTGTTTGCCATCGAGTTAATGCCTCCCTCAAGCTTGGTGACAATCTGTCGCCACATCTCGAAGGGATCTAAATTTTGGGATGAACTCATGACGGATCTCCAGCTAGGATGAGGCATCAAGGCCCGAGGGGTAGGTCTGGTGCGCTGCCGGCAGGTTGAGATAGGCCGTCAGCGCGCGTCGCATCAGAGCCACCGGCAGCCACCACGGAAGAAGGGAGCACTCGGCCGCGCTCGCGATTTCCGGCGATAGCCAACGCGCCGTCGTGCTGCTGAATTGCCGCATCGACCTGCCAACCAGGAGCGCAGCGGTCAGGAGTTCTGTCGGTATTTGCGGGCGCAACCAGGGTACCGGCGCTTGGTCCGAAATTTCTGTCGAGCAATCCACCGGGGGCGCGTTGCGAAACGCTCTCCCTAACGATGTACCCATGCGGGAAAGCGCATCGCGGGCAGCTCCAATGATGGAATCAAAATTAAGGAAGCCATGAAACTGGCCCGGATAGTGCAAGAGCTCCACTGGAACTCCTGCCTTGCGCAGTTGCGCCGCGTAAGAGAGGCCATCGTCGCGGATCGGATCGAAACCGGCAGTCACGATTAAGGCTGGAGGCAAGCCACGGAGGTCCGAGTTACGTGCAGGTGAAATCCAGGGGTCTGTCAGGTCCTTGCCCTGCTCGATGAGTGGTAGCAGCGAATCGATGAAATCGGCCGTTAAGAAGTAGCCGTTCCCATTTTCGGTCTTCGAGGCGAACTCGGCCAGCAGATCGGTAGCCGGGTAGACCAAAACCTGCAACTGCACAGGCTGACCGCCACGACGGAGGTTCTCCTGTGTTACGGCCGCGGCGATATTGCCGCCAGCACTATCGCCGCCGATCGCAAGGAGACTGGAGTCCACGCCGATCGAAGCGCCATGGCTTGCCACCCAATTCAACGCTGCGAGAAAGTCATCTCGCCCGGCATAGAGATCATGCTCGGGGGCGAGGCGATAGCGCACAGCCACCACGATGGCCTGAGCTGCATGCGCTACGCCGCGGCAAATAGAGTCGTTCGAATCGAGGTCACCGACCACGAATCCTCCACCGTGACACCAGAGAAAGGCGGGCTTTAGTCCCGTCGGCCCTTTTGGTGTGTAGACGCGCAGAATGATCTCGCCGGCAGGGCTGTCGATTTTGTGCTCGACAATGGAAGCGACAGGGACGCGGCGCCCGTACGTCACGGCCAGGAGACGCCAGGACCGGCGAAACTTATCGACTCGTTCGTGGCTGATCGGCTGCCCGACTAGCGACGAGGTCGCGCGTAGCAGCAGACTCGCCTCGCGATCGAGCTGGCGGGCTCGCAGCGTCGCTGGCATGCCGGGGCCGATGATCGACGGGTGCTGTTTCTTCGTGGCGTCTAATCCCAACGAACTGTTCCTCTAATGGTGTCGTAGAACTTTACCCGCTGATACAGCTGGTCATCCGACATCTCGGTAAGGCTAGACCGCGCCCAGAGCAGAGCCATCGTCGAAACCGACGATGCAACCATTCCCGCCTGAGGATCACAATCGTGGCTATGTTGCCCCAGCGGACGCTCGCGGGGTGAGGCAACCGGAACAAAGGCATATGACCGCGCCAGATCGGAGATAACCATGAGCAAGAAGCTGCCGCTGGCGGGTATCCGCGTCGCCGACATGACGACGGTGGTGTTCGGACCGTACTGCACGCAAATACTGGCCGATCTCGGCGCGGACGTTATCAAGGTCGAGCCGGCGGATGGTGACAGCGCGCGGAACATCGGTGTGCCAGCGAAGACGCCGGCGATGGGGCCGATACATTTGCGGCTAAACCGCGGTAAGCGCTCGGTAAGCTGGGATATGAAGTCTGAGAAGGGAAAGCTTGCGGTACAACGTCTGCTCGAAACCAGCGACGTGTTCATTCATAACATACGGCCGGAGGCGATCGACCGTCTGGGCCTTGGCTACGAGGCTGTGAAGAAGCTGCAGCCCAATATCATCTATGTTCACTGCACCGGATTTGGCCTTGGTGGACAATATGCCGGATTGCAGGCCTATGACGACGTAATTCAAGCGGCGTCGGGCGCGGTATCGCTGCTGCCGCGCGTCGATGGAAACCCACGGCCGCGCTACTTGCCGATGTTGTTCGCCGACAAGGTTTCCGGCCTGCACGCGGTCTATGCGACCTTGGCAGCTCTGATCGCAAAAGGCCGCGATGGCGAAGGGCAACATGTCGAGGTTCCGATGTTCGAAGCCATCACCAGCTTCAACATGCTCGAACATCTGTGCGATGCCACTTTTGTGCCGCCGACGGGCAATTGGGGGTATCCACGCCAACTCGACCCGGTGCGTCAGCCGATGCGAACGAAAGACGGCTATATCTCGATCGCGCCGTACCTCGACGATCGCTGGGTACGCTTTTTCCAAGCGACAGGGCATCCAGAAATCCTTGAAGAAGAACGCTTTATCGATAAGGCAACCCGCCGCGCGAATATGACGCAGATGTACGAGGCTGCTGAGGCAATCCTGCCCGAGAAAACCACCGCAGAGTGGCTCAAGATCCTGAAGGAAGCGCACGTACCGGCCATTCATGCAAACGAGATTGGCGATGTGCTTGAAGATCCGCACCTGAAGACGAGCGGCCTGTTTCAGAAGCGTGAGCACCCGACCGAAGGTGGCTATATCGAAGTTCGGCAGCCCGTTCGCTTCTCAAGCTTCGAATATCCTGAATCCGCCCATGCGCCGACGATCGGACAGCATACGGCGGAGGTCAGCCGAGAACTCGGTCTCGAGAGCTGAACGTGGGCAGCCGCCAGGCTTGGCGGCGAGGCTGGTGCAATATTCGAGGCGCGACAGTCCGAATGAGAATACGGCAAGTTGCATCCTCAGCCCGCGTTGCCCCCATGTGTGATGGAACAACGGCGTTCCGCCGGAACACCGGTCGATGCCTGCAGAGACGCGCAAGGCGCGCTGCGAGCGCCGGTTCGGTTCTTCGCGTAGGCGAGCCATCGAGAATTGGCCCGCGATTTTCATGCGGAGGGACCGGACGGAGCCGTTTCGAACCGCAGAATCGCCCACCGCTTTCCAAGAAAGGACGCCCATGGCGCCGTATGCCTTTCCACTGCTGATCAAGCAGCTTCTCGTAACGCCGATCGCTCAACGCTCGCGCAAAGAAATAGTGTATCGCGACCAGCTGCGCTTCGATTATCCCACATTGGTTGCGCGCATCGGACGCCTCGGTAGCGCGTTGCATCGCATGGGCGTCGGACACGGAAGCACCGTTGCGGTGCTGGACTGGGACAGCCACCGCTACCTGGAATCCTATTTCGGCATTCCCATGCTTGGCGCGACGCTGATGAAGGCCAATATTCGCCTCTCGCCGGAACAACTCGTCTACACGTTGGAGCATTCCGGGGCAGAGACGGTGCTCCTCAACATCGACTTCATTCCCCTGATCAAGGAAATCCGGGGCAGGCTGCGGCGCGTCAAACGGTTCATCTGTCTGACAGATGATGGCATAGCCCCTGCAACCCTGGAATGGGCCGCCGAGTACGAGGAGATGCTCGCGGCCGGCGATCCGGCGTACGAATTTCCCGAGTTCGACGAAAATACGCGCGCGACGTTGTTCTATACCACCGGTACGACCGGTCTCCCGAAAGGCGTGTATTTCAGCCATCGCCAGCTCGTGCTGCATTGCCTCACCGTCCTGGCTTCGGTGGCACAAGCGGGCGAGAACGGCCGATTTTCGCGTAACGACGTCTATATGCCGCTGACGCCGATGTTCCATGCTCACGCCTGGGGCTATCCCTATATCGCAACCCTCTGCGGTTGGAAGCAGGTCTATCCCGGACGATACGAGCCATCGCTGCTGGTCAAATTGGCGAAGAGCGAAGGGGCGACTTTCTCGCACTGCGTTCCGACCGTGCTGGACATGGTGCTCTCGGCACCTGAAGCGCACGACGCGGATTTCGGCGGCTGGAAAATCCTCATCGGAGGCAGCGCACTCTCGCGCACCCTGTGCAAGAGGGCCCTCGACCGCAACATCGACGTCTACTGCGGCTACGGCATGTCGGAGAGCTGTCCTTTGCTGACCCTGGCGCAGATCAAGACGGATTCGGTCGAAGGGCTGGACGATCGCGAGGATCGTGAACTCGACATTCGCATCACGGCAGGCATGCCGATCCTGTTGAGCCAAATGCGCATTGTCGATGACTCCATGACTTCGCCGCCCTCGGATGGTGTTGCGGTCGGCGAGGTGGTGGCGCGGACGCCCTATTTGACGCAAGGATATCTGAACAATTCGGACGCATCGGCCACCCTGTGGCGGGGCGGATGGATGCACACCGGCGATATTGGAAGGTTCGACAAGGACGGCTATCTGCATCTGGTCGACCGCCAGAAGGATGTCATCAAGAGCGGCGGCGAATGGATATCGTCGATCGAACTCGAAAACCTGATCGGCCAGCATCCGTCGGTCCGCGAGGTCGCGGTGATCGGCGTGACGGACACGAAATGGGGCGAGCGGCCGCTCGCCCTGGTGGTCTTAAAGACGCCCGGCGGCGCCAGGGCTGAGGACTTGAAGGCGCATTTGAAGACGTTCGCGAAGGCCGGAACAATCTCGCCCTATGCGGTGCCAGACCGCTGGATGTTCATCGGCAAACTCGACAAAACCAGCGTCGGAAAAATCGACAAAAAGCGGCTGCGTGAGCGCTATGGTGACGATACCTAGCTAGAACTGCATGAAGTTGAAACGACGTAGACTTTCTCAGGTCACGACACCCGGCCTCGCTAAACTCGCTCCTGCCACTCGTCGGATGCGACGAGGCAATTGCGCTCGAGCCTGGCTTCTATTCTGACCGGTGCTCCGAGATCGCTGGCTTGGAACGGGAGCCCGAACGCTGGAGGCTGGAAATGCGTCAGATCGATCTTCACAAGCTCACTGATGAAGCCCGGTTCAATGGCTTCCACGCCATGTTGTTGTTTTGGTGCACCTTGGTGGCCCTTCTGGACGGTTACGATATCGTCATTGCCGGGGCGGCATTGCCTTCGATCATGAAGCAAATGGGTGTGGCCGCGGCAAGCGCGGGCTTCATGCTCAGTTCCGCGATTGTTGGAATGGCGATCGGTGCGGTCTTGTTTGGTACCGTCGCCGATCGAATTGGTCGGCGTAGGGCAATTACGATATGCGTTACGCTATTTACCGTCTTTACAGTCTTGGCCAGCTTCGCGCATGATCCCATAACCTTCAGTCTTTTGCGCCTTCTGACGGGGCTCGGGCTCGGCGGGGCGGTGCCGTGCATGGTGGCACTGCTGACCGAGTATTCGCCTTCGCGTATTCGAACGCGGATCGTCACCTTGATGTTCACCGGCTTTGCATTTGGAGCTGCGATGGCAGCCGAGATGAGCAAGGGTCTGATTGCGGCTTATGGTTGGCAGGTGATGTTCCAGGCGGCAGGCCTGTCCATCGTTCTCGTTCCCTTTATCCTGATGCTGCTGCCGGAATCCATGCAGTTCTTGGTCAAAGCGGGACGTACGGAAGAGCTGGAGAAGACGGTTGCAGCATTCGCGCCGGACTTTCAGTTGCAAGCCGATGACCAGTATGTCCTTCCGACGTCTGACAAGGTGGACGGCGCGCCGATGCAGCGTCTATTTCGCGAGGGCCGTGGCTTCAGCACGATCATGTTCTGGGTCGCCACGTTCATGTGCCTGCTAATCGTCTACGCAAACGCGTCATGGTTGCCCAAGTTAATGATCAGCGCCGGACATGACCAGGGTACTGCACTGCATCTTCTGGCAATCCTTCAAGTCGGCATCATCGTCGGCACAATCTTTGGCGGTTGGCTCGGCGACCGGCTTCCGCTCAAAAAGGTCCTTCTTGCCTTCTTTGCGCTGGCTACGATGTCGCTTGGAGCTCTTGGGCTCGATCCGGCGCTTTGGCTTCTCAATCTGCTCATCGTCGTTGTTGGCGCTACGACCGTCGGGACGCAGTTCCTTCTCTACGCCTATGCCGGGCAGTTCTATCCCGCAGCAGTGCGTTCCACCGGTGTCGGTTGGGCCGCGGGCTTGGGCCGAATTGGGGGGATCGTAGGCCCGATATTGGTCGGCGCGTTGATCGCGACGAGCATACCGCTATCTTTTGTCTTCCTCATTCTGGCGACGGTCGCAGCCATCGCATTCATCGCTGTTGCGCTGATCGATCCGGGACGCTCCGCCTCCGCTGGTCACGAGAACAGCGACGCCATGGCGTCAAGTACTTTGTCAGGCGCAGCTGGCTTTGGCGGTCAGGTTCGACATTAAGGCGCCAGCCATGAGTTTTCGTTCTTCATGCTGGATTGATCAGCGGTTGGGCGAAGGACAACAAGGAATTGGTGCACAACGCTCACGCCGAGCGCGAGGGCGATGTCGGCCGCGAGCGAATGCCAAAATCCAACTTGAACGGCCACCTTGCCGAAACCACTACTACGATCAGTTGTGGCGATGTCGCCTTTTCATCTGCCGGCCACATGGCTGGAGCAATAGATCCCGTTGCGGCCCACGTCGCACAGCGCCGCGTAGCTCGGGTCGCAAGGCCCTTGAAGATTAGGTAGCATTGTAAAAAGCTTCGCGGCCAGAGCTGGTCCGTCTAGCTTTGTTCGGATCGGCCTCGGGCAACCTCATTCCGCTGAATGATTCACAAGCGATCCGCAGTTGCAAGAATCGGGCGCGTTGAGTCGCCGCGACGCCTCTCTGTCACCCAGGTGTCCAGCAACCATGATCGCCTTGGAAACATTCTCGGCACAGCGCACAAATTCCCGGCCACATCGAGCGGTCGGCGCACAAAGCCCGTCCATCGCAAAGTCCCGTCGCTATGCCATGCGTACATTCGTCCGCACCCGCCGGCGACATTGAGCGTGGTGTCAAAAATCTGTGTTGGAGCGTCCACTCAAGCGAGATGATATCTGGTCGCTTCCGTTCACGGTGGAAAGGCCACGCAGATAGGTTTCGTTCCGATAATCGCCAATCCAACCTTGAGCATTCCTTCGCAATAATTCCGTCGATCCGCCGAGATGCCGTACACAGTTTCGACGTGCTTTCGGCGGTTTTACGCGGTGGTCGCCAAACCGCCGTCGACGGGGATGACGGCGCCACAGACAAATCCGCTCGCCTTCGATGCGAGGTACAGCGCGATACCAGCGATATCTTCCGGACGACCCATGCGCTTCATGGGGGCGCCGTCGATCACAGCCTGCGTATTCTCTTCCTCCATAGCAGCCGTCATCTTCGAGGGGAAATAGCCTGGAGCGATCGCGTTAACGGCAATCCGCTGAGGGGCGAGAAATTTCGCCATGATGCGGGTGAGATGGTTTACGCCGGCCTTGGAGGCCGCGTAGGAATAAGCCTCTTGATGCGAGGTTCGTATGCCTTCGATCGATCCGATGTTGATCACCCGCGACCAGGCATCCTCGGATGCAGCCGCTTGCAGCAGGTCAAGGAGACGCTGCGTTAGGAAGAATACGGATTTGACGTTTAGATTCATCACTTTGTCCCAGCCGCTTTCCGGGAATTCCTCAAAGCGCGCTCCCCAGCTTGCCCCAGCATTATTGACCAGAATATCCAGGCTCTTCTCGCGTTTGCGGAGCTCGGCGGACAAGCGGTCGATCTCGTCCATTCGCGACAAGTCTGCCGGGATTGAAACACAGGCTCCGAGTATTGACAGCTCCTTGGCCAGCGCGTCGCAGGCGTCAGCGCGCCGCGCGGTGATGTACACCTTTGCCCCATTCTCGACGTATGCCCGGGCGATCATTTCACCCAATCCCCGACTGCCACCAGTCACCAAAGCAACCTTTCCGCGGACAGAGAAAAGATCTTCAATTTTCATTGGTTCCTCCAAGCCGTAAGAGGCGGTACACCCCGACGGGCTGCCGGTTGAGGTATCTCCAACCAGAGCTTATCCGCAAAGTCGCGCCATCGTCTTTTCCGACGATCTTCCTCGGGGTTCAAACTTCTATGCTGCTTGCATCGGGCGGGCGCCCTCTGGCTGATTGACCCGGGGGTAGTTTCCGACCTTGGGAGGGCCGGCATGAGCAATTTCTTTAGCCAACTAAACGCAGCTGTAGTGCGGCCTTACGCCGGCGGCGGGCGAGGACCTCGGCTCCGCAGGGGATGAAAACGCGCGGCGTCCGATGCCGCGACGTCCGGAAAGCCGGCGTCGCCGCACTTGATCAATATGCGCAACAAGCCTGTTTAGTTCTGATGAAACTTGGATTTGAAGATGTACCTGACTCAACCGTTGCATAAGGGACTGCGAGAGCGCTCCAACCACACGGTGCTCGTCTGCGGTCAACGCCGCCTTAGCTTCGCGCAGTTCGGCGATCGCGTGCAGCGCCTGGCTGCCGTACTCAAGGGCATGGGCTTGCAACCCGGTGGTCGGGTCAGCATGCTTGCGCTCAATTCGGACAGGTATGTCGAGTATCTCTATGGAGTCTGGTGGGCCGGCGGCGTCATCAATCCGATCAATATCAGATGGAACCCAAAGGAGGTCGCCTACTCACTCGACGATTGCGACACGGGTATCTTGCTCCTGGACGATAACTTCGTTGACTGGGCTGGCGAGTTGAAGAACCTTTCGGGCTCATTAAACACGCTCATATATGTCGGCGACCGTGCACCGCCGGATGGTATGCTCAGTTACGAGGCGCTGCTTGCTGCCGCCGCTCCGATTGAGGATGCCATGCGCAGCGGCGCGGATCTTGCTGCTGTGATGTATACCGGAGGCACGACGGGCAAGCCAAAGGGCGTGATGTTGACCCATGCCAACCTTTACATCAACGCGCTGGGCGCGATTTCCGCGGCGACTCGCCCGGCGGAGGCCGTCGGTGTGCAGACCGCGCCGATGTTCCACGTTGGCGGTTGCAGCCTCACGCTCCAACTCATGACGCGACTATGCAAGCAGGTCATTTTGCCCGCGTTCGACGAAGTCGCCGTGCTCGATGCGATTCGCGACGAGGGCGGCAACGAGACCTTTATGGTGCCGACGATGATCCAAAGACTGATCGAGCATCCGCGCTTTGGTGAATACGACGTCTCCGGACTAGAGCTGGTTCTGTATGGTGCAGCGCCGATCGATGGCGCCTTGCTCGCGCAGGCAATCCGGGCGTTGCCTTCGGCGCAATTTTGCCAGCTCTACGGAATGACCGAGCTGGCGCCGGTGGTTACGGCGTTGCCTGCCTGGTGTCATCGGCAACCAGAGCACGCCAACAAGCTTCGTTCGGCAGGCCGTCCGATAACGACTGCGGAGGTACGCATCGTCGATGGCGACGGCAAGCCAGTTCCGGTCGGTACCGCGGGTGAAGTCACGGTACGCGGACCGACGGTGATGACCGGCTATTGGGGCAAGCCGGAGCAGACGGCCGAAGCGCTGCGCGATGGCTGGATGTATACGGGCGATGGTGGCCGTATAGACGAAGACGGTTTTCTCTATATCGTCGATCGCATCAAGGACATGATCGTGACCGGTGGCGAGAATGTCTATTCGGCCGAGGTCGAGAATGTGATCGCGCAACTGCCCCAGGTTTCGATGGTTGGAGTCATTGGCGTCCCCGACGACAAATGGGGCGAAAGGGTCCATGCGATCATCGCCGTGCGGCCCGGACAAAAATTGAGCGCGGAACAGGTCATCACCCACTGTCGCCAGCAGATAGCCGGCTACAAGTGTCCGCGCGGTGTCGAATTCCGCGACGCCTTGCCATTATCAGCCGCGGGTAAGTTGCTGAAGCATGAACTGCGTGCTCCCTACTGGAAGGATCGCGACCGTAACGTAAACTGAACCTGACCCTGATTTCTAGGACGTTACCGATTCCGCCAGATCGGCTTGCGCTTTTCGGCGAATGCCTTGGGACCTTCCAAATAGTCCTCGCTTGTGAACAGCTCGTCGAGGAATTCAGATGGCGTGCTCGCGGCGGAGGCTTCCTCCTCGGCTTCGTTCATAACCTTCATCGAAACGCGGACTGAGGTCGGCGAAACCGCTAGAATCTGCTCAGCGATCTCCAGCGCGCCATTCAAGGCCTGGCCGGGTGGCATGATACGGTTGACGAGACCCAACCGCAGCGCTTGTTCAGCGAGAATAGGGCGTCCGGTCAAGATGTGTTCCACGGCGATCTTTTTGGGGATCTGCCGGGGCAGCCGCACCAGACCGCCCGCAGCTGCGATCAGTCCAACACGTACCTCGCTAAGGGCGAACGATGCCCGCTCATCCGCAACGACGATGTCGGAAGCGAGCGCCATCTCCGTACCACCGCCCATGGCGAAGCCGTTCACCGCAGCAATGACCGGCTTAACCCGGGTCCGGCTGGTCAGCCCGCCAAAGCCGCTGCGCGGCATCCACATCGGCTTGCCGCTGGCGGTGTACTTCAAGTCGTTGCCGGCGGAAAAGGCCTCGCTCCCCGCGCCTGTGATGATGGCCACCCAAAGGTCGGGGTCTGCCTCGTAGGCGTCCCAGATTCCCTCGAGTTCCTCGTTGGCCATCGGATGAAGACTATTGCGCACCTCGGGTCGGTTGATGGTGATCTGCAGCAGGTGGCCCCGGCGCTCCACCAAGGCATATTCATAGGAGTCGCGGAATGTCGGTCGGCGAAGGGGCAGCAACCCGTCCATCCGTTCTTCGGTGAACGCAAAGCGGTTGCCACGGTTGGTCGAGCGCACGAAGATCCGGCGCCCCAGGGGATCGCCCTCGTGGATATCTTCGACGGTCTGGGAATCTTCCGCTTCGGTGTTGGCGAGGAAGCGCTCGCCGTTCGCGGTGCGACCGACCACTACCGCATAGTCCGGCGCGCCTTTGGTATAGACCACGGTATAGGTCTCGATCGTCGCCCATCCGTCGGGCTTCTCCGAGATGATCGGAGCGGACCAACCATCGATCTCATCCTGGAGAGCCTTGCTGTTGTACGGGATGAAAGCCACCGGCCGCGTGGAGTAGATCCCGGTGGAATATTTCGAGAGGTAGCCGCCATTCGCACCCACTAGGCCATAAGTACCCGGTTTGCTCCTCAGGCGTTCGACCATGCTCGCGATGGCGTGCATGGAGTAATTGTTTCCCGGCCCACCGAAATAGGGTAGCCCGCCCGTCACGGTAAAGCCGCGCGGGTCATTTTCGGGTATCCCGAGACCGTCGATGGCAACGCTGGATACCGCGATCGGATAGCAGCTGTAGAAATCGAAGAATGCTATGTTGTCTACCGTCAGGCCGGCCTGATCGAGGGCGGACTTGCACGCCATGACTGCCGCCGGAAACCGGCCCAGATCCTGCCGCTGCATCAGTTCGCGCTCCGCGACGTCGGCATGACCGTGCAGGAAGACCCAACGATCCTCCGCGATCCCGAGTTCCCGGGCGACTCCGACCGTTGTGAGCACGAGCGCGGCCCCCTGGTTGACCTGGTCGCGGGCAATCAGTCGTTGTGGGTAGGGATCCGCGATCATCCGGTTGCGTTCGCCCACAGTGATTAGATCTTCGGGCGTCGAAGGTTTGACGTGGGACGAGGAATACGGGTTGGCGGCAGCGACCTTCGTGAAGGGAGCGAACAGGTCTCCCATGGTTTGAAGGTACTGCTCTTGTGTCTGACCCGTACGCCCGCGCCGCGCGTTCTCGCAGAGGCCATAATATGGCGGGGTGCCGATCAATCCGTGGCGAATGTTGTAGCGAAGAGCAAGTCCCTGCAATCCCATTCCGCGATTTTCGACGGGGCCATTGACGGTCTCCGACCAGTCGGCGCGTCGTCCCTGCGACTGCAGCCAGCGAGCGGTCGATATGTTCTCCGCGCCGGCTATCAGCACCATACGGAACTCACCGCCGGCGAGCCGCGCGGAAAACTCATTGACGAGGTGCTGTGGCGTGTTGCCGCCGGCCATTTCCCACACCGCTGTCCGCGGTTCGACGCCGAGACGACTCGCGATCGAGTGCGGAAAATTATTTGACTTGCCGAACGGCTGGGCCCGGCGCGGCGTAGAGTCCTCAAAGGTGCGCGTCGTGGCAATCGCATCCACTACCGTCCGAAGGCGATCGAGAGATAGCGCATCATCCATGGCACTCCGGGCCGCGCGCACGGCTATATCGTATGCTGCGAGCCCCTCGAAGTTCGAAGCCCCAAGCAGTTCTGTAAACTGGCCAACACCGACAATGATGGGAGTCATGGGAGACAGCGTCATGTGGGTACCCCGTCGAAAGGCCAAACGAAAATCGCTTGGTGTCCGGACTTGAATTAACAGTAAAAATAGCTGCCAGGCTAATCGATAGGCCTCGTCGGAAGCGACGAGTTTAGGATCGCCCGCTTCGTATAACCTCACCAGAACGGGAATTTCCTCAACAAGCCATGGAATGCCGTCACGGGCGGGCCTGGGATGCGCTCCTCCGCTGAGCGCTGTGAGCCACCCCGAACCTTGGTGCTTCGGATGTAAGACTGCGGATACTAAGTCTGCTCCGGCGGGGACATCCGATGGCTGGATATCGCCAGCCGGGGAACCAGAGGGAGACGATGGCGCGGAATGGCGCCTGTCAGCGAGGGCATCATGCAATTGAAGCACGTGACATTGGAATTCGATTCGTCCGTCGCCGTGATGCGGCTCGATCATCAGGAGGTGATGAACGCAATTTCGATCGACATGCTGCAAGGTCTCAACGATGCGCTTGATGCCGTTGACGATCGTCGGGCCGAGGTCCGGTGTATGGTCATGACTGGAGCGGGCCGGGCGTTCTGCACCGGCGCCAACCTGCAGGGGCGCAACAATACGGACAAGCCCGTTCGCCGCAACACTGGCGCGACCCTGGAGACGGCGTTTCATCCGCTCCTGCGCCGGCTAAGGCACCTTCATTGTCCACTGCTGACGGTGGTGAACGGTCCGGCGGTAGGGGGAGGCATGAGCTTCGCGTTGATGGGCGACCTGGTGTTGGCAGCAAAATCCGCCTATTTCCTGCAGGCCTTCCGCCGCATCGGACTAGTGCCGGATTGTGGGTCGACGTGGCTGCTGCCGCGGCTGATCGGTCGAGCGCGAGCGATCGAGCTGTCGCTGCTTGGCGAGCGGCTGCCGGCCGAAACGGCTCTCGCGTGGGGACTCGTCAACCGCGTGTATGAAGACACGGAACTGATGGATGAGGCGATGAAACTTGCACACGATCTCGCCAACGGCCCAACCATTGCCCTGTCAATGATCCGCAAGCTTTATTGGGACAGCCCCGAAAACTCGTTCGAGGAGCAGGTTGATCTGGAGCGGCAGTGCCAGCAAAGGGCGGGCATCGCCGAAGACTTCAGGGAAGGCGTCGCCGCGTTCCTCGAAAAGCGGCCGGCGAAGTTCACCGGCCGCTAGGGTCCGATTCCAAGGCTAAGACGCAGTCATCATCGGGTCATCGGTTTGCATGAGCTGGTGTCTTACATTGATCAATCCTCGATGCGCCCGGAGGCAGGCGTAACCACAGCGCCGGGAGGGACAATCCAGGATGAACACGGCCTCGACCGATCCAATCCATCTTCGAAGCTGCTGCTCGCGGTCGAAGTACGCGAGATATTGGAGCGGCAGGCTTTCTTTGCCGCTCATCCGCTGCTTCGGCGTACGCCGCGTGGAGACGGGCATCCGGTGCTCGTGTTGCCCGGCCTTTTAGCGAGCGATGTTTCGACGGCGCCGTTGCCGGCCTATCTCAATGCACAGGGCTATGTCGCCGATGGCCGGAAGCTCGGTCCGAAGCAGGTCCGCGGTCGGGAGTCGAGACGGCGATGGATGCAAGACTCGCCAGTCCGTCGATCACCCCTCGATCAATGCATCCATCGTAAAGAGCAACGGCGACAACATCTACAACATCTACAACCTCTACTTCTTGATCGTGCTGTATTTGCTGTCGGGCATTCGTCTGCTGGTGGCGATCCGGCCGACGAGAGCCGCGCGCGCACCGGCGGTGATGACCGCGCATTGAGGAACGAACGATGAGAATGGTTTTGCTTGGACCGCCCGGCGCAGGTAAGGGAACGCAGGCACAGCGTATCGTGAGCAGGTTCGGCATACTGCACCTCTCCACCGGGGATATGCTACGTGCCGCCGCAGCGGCCGAGACCTGTATCGGCAGGAAAGTGAAGCGGATGATGGCGAGCGGGGCGCTGGTTCCCGATCAGCTCGTCATCGCCGCGATCGTCGAGCGAATCTCGCAGGCGGACGCTGGGCGCGGCTTTGTGCTCGACGGATTCCCCCGGACGATATCTCAGGCGGTTGCATTCGACGACCTTCTCGATACCGAGGGGCTCGTCCTTGACCATGTCGTGGAGTTGCGCGCGGACGAGGAGGTTCTGCTCGACCGGATCCTGACGAGAGCGCGCGAGGCGATGGAATCAGGCGGCGCGGTGCGCGCTGACGATAACCGCGAAACGCTGAAGGTACGCCTCGATGCCTACAACGAGCAGACCGCTCCGCTGGTCGAATACTACCGAACGCGTGACTTGCTCAGAAGCGTCGATGGGTTGCAGCCGGTCGACGCCGTCACCTTCGAACTCTTTCGAGCGATCGGGCAAGGTTGATATTTGGCTGACCGCGAAAGGAGCGGCCGATGCCCGTGAACAGGCGAAGCCGGCCGTGAGACCTGCTCCGGCGCCGCTGACGCGCCCGGGAGATCTAATGAGCTTGCAGCTGACCATCCTGAAGGTGCTCGAGGGGCAGCCGGCCGGACGTACGAGTCATGCCGAGTTGCGGTTATCCGTCGCGATATTGTTGTCCAGCGGCTCAGACTGGACCGAGCGCATGAAGCGCCTGTCGGATCGCGCGCCCGATCTCGATATCTTCGGTCAATCCTATGTCGTTCACGCCGACGGCGTTTAGGCAATCACTCGGGCCGGCAGGGAATTTCTCAGCAATATCGAACACGGATGACCGGCATCAGCAGGCCCGAATTCATGCGCGGTCAGGGATGTTCCCGGCTTTCACCTGGTCGAGCGCGGCGGGCGTAGCGGTGGTCTGCACACAAGCAGCGAACAATTCGTTCGGGGTTCGAGCCGCCCGAAAAGAGCTGGACACGTGTGATCGATCGTGCAGCCGCTCGATCAGACAAACTGGTTGCCGAAGCTCACTGTAGGTGTCACGTTTCACGACGACATCGAAGCCCGCCCTGGCGCTCGCCGTGTCGCTCGAGGACCTCGGGCTGAAGACCGGCAACCAGAAGGCCAAGCTGCTCGCCAAGACGCTTGACGCTGCGACAGGCGGATTGCTGGACAACAAGAAGTCGCCCTCGCCACGCACCGGCGAACTCGACAACCGCGCCGGCCAGTTCTACCTCGCGATGTATTGGGCGCAGGAGCTTGCCGCGCAGACCGAAGACCCGGCGTTGCAAGCGCAGTTCAAGGCATTGGCCGAAACGCTCGCCCGCAACGAGGAGAGCATCGTTGCCGAGCTCGCGGCCGTGCAAAGCAAGCCTGCCGACATCGCCGGCTACTATCTACCCGACCCGCAGAAGCGCTACGCCGTGATGCGACCGAGCGCGACGCTCAACGCGGCGTTAGCGCAGGTGTCAAGTCCATAGGGCGGTGGGGGTCGCATCAGGCGGCGGGCTAGATATCCTTATCTCATGTTCAGTAAGAGGTTTTGTTCAGCGGAGAAATGCGTTGCGGGACTTGCGTGAAGTCGGTGAGGGATCACGGCGTCCCCGCACGCCGAAGCGCGCTTCGATCCCACGGCGCCGCGAGTGCGGCGCCGCGGAGCCCCGATCGGGTCTCTACCCTGGTGGGTCACGGTCCTTGACGCGAAGAACAACAACACAGCGCGCCATGGATCTTGCGCGATTGCGAGCGGCACTGTTGACCGATCTGCTTGCTTTCGGCTCGCCGTCATTTCGTGCTGACTGGCCTTCTCAGCCATTGAGGAGGTCGAGCACATCTTCAGCCAAAGAGTCTCAATCCGTCGTCGACCAGGCGCGCAACGGTTCGCGGCGGCTCCAACCTCACCAAGAACAGTCCGGGGGCTGTCAGCGCCGTCCACGCGCGCCCCCGGGCGGGGCGAAGGTGTGCGATGGCCGGCTCCGAAAGAAACAGCCCGAATTCCGCGCTGTCTGCGCCCGATGAAGGACTCCAACAGATCCCGCATCGCAGCGCAATTGCGCTGGCACGAAAAATGCTGAGGCGCCCCCGCGACGGCGAGCGCAAGGCTCGCTGGGCAGACGGAGGAGAACATGAGAGCCCAAGTATTGAGAGCGTATGACGAGAAGCTGTCCAATGACCGCTGGGTCGTCGAAGAAACCGTACCTGATCCCAAGATGACGAAATCGACTGACGTTATCGTCCGAATCGGTGGTGCGGGCGTATGCAGGACCGATCTGCATATCATCGAAGGTGTCTGGAAGCCGCACATGGATCCGTCCGGCGACAAACTCCTCCCCATCATCATGGGACACGAAAATGCGGGTTGGATCGAGGAGGTCGGCAAGGAGGTTGAGGGACTGAAGAAAGGAGATCCCGTCATCGTTCATCCGAAGATCACCGGAGGGACGTGTCTCGCCTGCCGCCGCGGATTCGACATGCATGGCCCCGGCACATTTCCTGGTCTGGATTGCAACGGCGGCTATGCAGAATTCCTCTGCACCTCGGAGCGGAATATCGTGCCGTTGCCCCGGACGCTTGCCCCGAAGGAGGTGGCGCCCTACGCGGATGCGGGGCTCACGGCCTATCGCGCGGTCAAGAAGGCTACGCGTCACCTTTTGCCTGGCGAATTCTGCGTCGTTATCGGTGCGGGCGGATTGGGTCACATCGCAATCCAATGCCTCAAGGCAATGTGCGCCGCCGATATCGTCGTGGTTGACAAGTCCGAAGCGTCGCTAAACTTGGCCGAAAAGTCAGGCGCGGACCACCTGGTGAAAGCCGACGGCGACGAGGTGGCTGCCGTTCTGGCTCTGACTGCCGGAAACGGCGCGGAGGCGGTGATCGATTTCGTCGGTGAGAAGGGCACGACCTCCAGAGGGCTGGCGATGACCCGTTCGATGGGCAGCTACTATGTCGTCGGCTACGGCGAGGACATCCGCATCCCAACCGTCGACATGGTGATCACCGAGAAGAACATCATCGGCAATCTCGTCGGCACATGGGCCGAGCTGACGGAGTTGATGGCGCTCGCAGACCGCGGTCTGGTTGAACTGGCGACCGCCGAGTATCGCCTCGCCGATGCAAACAAGGCCTTGCATGATCTCAATGCCGGCAAGATTCATGGACGCGCAGTATTGATTCCGTGAAGGCGAACGTGATCCACCGCGAGCATTGCTCGTGGTGGATTTCACGGGCCCGGCAACCTGACGCAGCGAAGAAGCTCTCGTTCGGTTGTGTATGCCGGAGATGGCCTGAAGGCCCGTCGAAGCGAGTTTTCTAAGACCGGGCGGAAGCAGCCAATCGATCAAATCGGCTCCCAGGCATCCAACAGATGCTCATGTTGCATCGCAAAAATACCAACGGAAGCTCGCAGCGAGTCTCAATTTGCATATCGTTGTCGCAATTTGCGTCGCGGACGCTCTCAAGTCGAGGCGGCACGGTCATCCAGGGTCGCCGGCGATTGCGTTGTTCAGGAAGCGGTGGTCGGGAGACTCTGGACGATCTGGCACGGCCGTTGCTCGAACTATGCGCAGGCACCCCGCACAGCACGCGTTGATCGATTCAATGACGCCGGGAGCCGGCTGCAAGATGCTTCGCGGTTCCGAGTTGGCTGGTTTGGGGCGATTGCCGGTGACATCGTTTCTTCGCATTGAGAGGCGCCACATGAGGTTCATTCTGGTGAACGGCATGAGGCTGCGCCCGAGAACCCTCTGCATGCTTTGCTGTGAGCCAATCGGCGCGAGCTATCTCAAGGAATTCAGCACAGGGCTGTCGTTCTGCGGTCATGACTGTTACGCGCTCTATTGCGACCGCTGGATCTCCAAGACGGCGCAGGCAAAGTGCTCGGCCGTTGCGGAAACCTCCCGCTAGTTCGTCCAAGCGTGTGGGGAAGCGTTCGGGCGAGAAAGCCATTCAGGTCGAGATCCCGAAACATCGCCGCATCTGACGTGCGGTCGCTGCGGCGGGAGTACCCACGAGCACTTCTCTTTTGCAGTGCAAATAATTCTGCGCACGCCGATGCCTTTGCATTGCCGAGATTCTCATTCTGCAATTTCCGTCGCAATCTGCATCTCCTTCACCCGCAAGCCGGGCGCATGTGACGGCTCCGTCCACGCGATATCAGCATCGGTGCCTCGAAAATCGTGCTGGCCGCGCTTCGGACGCGCTGGCACGCCCATTGCAAAGCTGCTGATCACACAACAACGCCGACTGCTCCGTCTGGGGTGAGCCGCGACAAGAACGAGGGAAGGGGACGCTTGGCTGAGGGCGCATCATGGGTTGGATGAAGCATTGCGATCGAAGGACCATGGTTCGGAAGATTGCTCCTGATCATCGTTGCGGTGCACCACAGTCGTTCCCGAGACCCTTGCCGATATCAAGCGTCCGGCCGTGCGAGCGGTCGCGAGGTGGCCCGTAACGCACGGGTAAGCGCTGCCCGGTCCGCGAAGGTCCAGGCAGGCGGAATATCGATGTGGTTTCTGACCCGATCAGGAGGAAAGACGAGATGTCTGGAACTTTAACACTCAACAAGATCACCGCCCAGCGCGGCATATCCGTCGGTGATGCTGCAAAGAAGATTGCAGATCTCGGATGGAATCCTTCCTACGTCCAGGAAGCGATGACCTTTCCCACGGACTACAAGATCGCGAAGGCGCCGAAGGATCCGATGAAGCAGGTCCTCCGCTCCTATTTCCCGATGCAGGAGGAGAAGGACAACCGCGTCTACGGTGCGCTCGACGCTGCGCTGCGCGGCGACATGTTCCGCAATGTCGAGCCGCGTTGGGTCGAGTGGATGAAGCTGTTCCTGGCGATCATTCCGTTCCCGGAAATTTCCGCCGCCAGGTCCATGGCCATGGTCGGCCGTCTCGCTCCGGGTGAAGATCTCCGCACCGGCTTCACGATGCAGATGGTCGACGAGTTTCGTCACTCGACGATCCAGATGAATCTCAAGAAGTGGTACATGGAGAACTACATCGATCCGGCCGGCTTCGACATCACAGAGGAGGCGTTCGGAAAGTGCTACGCCACCACGATCGGCAGGCAGTTCGGTGAGGGCTTCATCACCGGCGACGCGATCACCTCTGCGAACGTGTACCTGACCGTGGTCGCCGAAACCGCATTCACCAACACGTTGTTCGTCGCCATGCCGTCGGAAGCCGCCCGCAACGGCGACTATGCGCTGCCGACGGTCTTCCTGTCGGTTCAGTCGGATGAGAGCCGGCACATCGGCAACGGCCACTCGATGCTGATGTCGATGCTGAAGGAGCCGGAGAACCATCTGCTGCTGGAGCGCGACATGCGCTATGCGTTCTGGCAGAACCACGCCATCGTCGACGCGGCGATCGGAACCTTCATCGAATACGGCACCACGAACCGCGACAAGGCCAAGGAGTCCTATGCGGAGATGTGGCACCGCTGGATCTTCGAGGACTATTATCGCACTTACATGCTGCCGCTCGAGAAGTACGGCATCAAGATCCATCACGACGACGTGCAGACGGCCTGGAAGCGGCTGACCGAGAAGCACTACGTCCACAAGGTCGCGCAGTTCTTCGCGGTCGGCTGGTCGGCCAACTTCTGGCGCATCGAGGCCCAGACCGACAAGGACTTCGAGTGGTTCGAGCACAAGTATCCGGGCTGGTATGCGCAGTTCGGCGACTTCTGGAAGTGGTACGAGAAGCTGTCGCATCGCGGCCAGACCAACATCCTGTTCAACGGCGATGTCGGCTACGTCTATCCGCATCGTTGCTGGTCGTGCCTGGTGCCCTGCCTGATCCGCGAGGACATGGTCACAGGTGAGATCGACGGCAAGCTCTACACGTTCGCTCATGAACTCGATCGCTGGACGGCTGTCGAAGCCTTCGCCGGCGAGTATCAGGGGCGTCCGACCCCGGCGATGGGACGGTTCAGCGGCCGTCGCGAATGGGAAAGCGTCTACCACAACGTCGATATCGCCGACGCCATCAAGGATCTCGGTTTCGTGCGCACCGACGGCAAGACCCTGGTCGCCCAGCCGCACCTGCGCTTCGACGAGAAGGAGATGTGGACGCTCGACGACGTCCGCGGCCACATCCTGAAGAGCCCGCTGCTCACGCTGCGGGAAATGAGCCCGGCCGACCGAGAGAAGCATCTCGCCGACTATCGCAAGGGATTCACCATCAATCCCTGCAACTAACCGAGACCGAAGGAGCCGGCTCCGGCCGGCTCCTTCCCGATCGATCTCCGGAAGACACGCAAGTCTTGGTTTGAGGAGGCCCCATGGGCACGCCCGCTAATGTCGTTCGCCTGCAACCGGTAGGCATAGAATTCGAGGTCGAGGAGAACGAGACCGTTCTTGACGCCGCCTTCCGCCAGGGCATCGCACTGCCGCATGGTTGCAAGGAGGGACAGTGCTCGGCGTGCAAATGCGTCCTGACCGGAGGCGAAGTAGAGCTCAAGAAATATTCGACGTTCGCCCTCAACGAGATGGAGCGAGGCCAGGACTACATCCTGCTGTGCCGGACCTTGGCCTATTCGGATCTCGAGGTGGAGCTCCTCAACTATGACGAGGAGGTGCTGTCGAAATCGATCCCGGTCAGGGACTTCACCGGCACAGTCACGAGCGTCTCCGCGCTGACCCATGACATCCGGCTCCTCGAGATATCGCTCGAGCAACCTCTGAAGTTCTGGGCGGGTCAATATGTCGACATCACGCTCCCGGGGGCAGAGACGATTACGCGCTCGTTTTCCATGGCAAATTCGCCGATCGAGGGCGAAAAGCTCGCATTCATCATCAAAAAGTACCCGAACGGACGCTTCTCCTCCCGGCTCGACGGAGACCTCGCCCTCGGAACCTCGGTCGGAATCCGAGGCCCCTACGGCACCTGCTTCCGGCGAGAGAACAGAACCGGAGCCATAGTCCTGGTCGGCGGCGGATCGGGAATGTCCCCGCTGTGGTCGATCCTGCACGATCACATCGAATCCGGCGACGTGCGCCCGGTGCACTTCTTCTATGGAGCGCGAACGCGCAACGACCTCTTCTATCTCGATCGCTTCGCAGAGCTCGCCGCCAGGCATCCGGAGTTCAGTTTCGTCCCGGTGCTCTCCCATGCAGCCGACGATACGACCTGGGGCGGAGCAAAGGGCTTCGTGCACGAAGCCGTTGGCGCGCATCTTCGCAACGCGGGATATGGCGAAGACGTCGACGTCTACGCTTGTGGGCCGTCGCCGATGATCGAGGCGCTGGTGCCAGTGCTGCAGATGAACGACGTCGAGTCGGATCGCATCTTCTTCGACAAGTTCACACCAGCCACCAACTGAGAGTTTTCGAATAGCGACCGTGCCTTTTACAGAGCCCACCAAGGGAGGAGGAAGACGACCATGACTGCCGTTCAAAGTATTCCAGCGAAATCCGGTGCAGCAGGCGCTGCGATATTTCCGGATTCCGACAGCCGCAAGTACCGCTATTTCGAGCCTCGCAGCAAGCGGGCGACGCACTATGAGGACGTGACCGTAGACGTTCAGCCCGATCCGGAGCGCTATCTGCTGCAGGACTGGATCATCTCCTTCCCTAACGGGAAGGGGGCCTACACCAAGGACAACACGGCCGCGCTGAGCTCGAACTGGCATGCCTTCCGTGCGCCCGACCAGGAATGGGAGCGCACCCACTACCAGCGCCAGTCCAAGATCGAGACCATGGTGCAGTCGGTGATCGCCAACGGCCGCAAGTCCGGCGCGCCGAAGGGCTTCGACAAGGCTTGGGTCAAGATCCTGCAAAACCACCTCGGCGCGTGGAAACATGCCGAGTTCGGGCTCGGCACGTCGCTGATGCAGGCTCAGCGCTACGGCTACACCCAGATGATCAACAACGCGACGCTGACGAACTCGTCCTACAAGCTTCGTCTCGCCCAGGACATCACGCTCTATCTCGCCGAGATCGGAATGGACATTCCGGGCTTCGACGACGCCGCGGGCAAGCGGATGTGGCTGGAGGACAAGGGCTGGCAGGGCACCCGCGAAGCGATCGAATCGATCATGGGGTCGGCCGACTATCTCGAGCAGTACTTAGCCACCAACATCGTATTCGAGCCGCTGGTCGGCGAACTGTTCCGCAGCGGCTTCCTGATGCAGGTCGGCTCGCCGAACGGCGATTTCATCACGCCGGCGGTGATTTCGGCGGCCGAGGCCGACTATGAGCGCAACCTCGCCAACACGATCGACCTGATGCATCTGCTGGTAACCGACAATCAGCATGCCGCGCACAACAAGAAGCTGTTCCAGGGCTGGGTGAACAAGCACGTGGCGCTGGCCAACAAGGCGGCCGCCGGACTGCAGCCGGTCTGGTCGCAGCCGCATTCGAAGCCGGTGCAGTACGCTGACGTCCGCGCCCAGTCGGTCGAACGTATCAAGAAGATCCTCGGCGAGCTCGGTCTCGTCCTTCCCAAGGAGTAAATTGCAATGTCTGTTGCTTCAAGAAGTGCGACCAACCAGAACATCTTCCAGAAGATGGGGGATCTTCGTTTTGAACAGACGATTTCCCATCAGTGCGGCGTCACCATGAACGACAGCGTCGAGGCACGCGCCATCGCCGAATTCATGGGCAAGAAGCCGAACGTCACCGTGACCTACCAGCCGGCCCTGATCCGCATCGACGGCGAGGGCAAGCTGATCTTCAAGATGGATGAGATCAGTGACATCCTCGGAAAGGACATGACGGCCGAGATATTCGAAGTGAATACCTCGACCCATTACGGCCGGATGGTGCGCATCGACGACAACACGGTGACACTGTTCGGAAACATGGACGAGGTCTTCGAATACATCGAGTGAAGCTCCCTGACTGGGGGCCGCATCCTCAGTGGTGCGGCCCCACCGCTTCCAAAGTGTTCGCGCAGCGACAGTGCGTGGATTGATCGAACAGAGCTTATCAAAATTCCTGGAGACCATCATGTTCATAACTCCCACGGGCGAGGAAGTCTTCGTCATCGACGGTCATACCCACTTCTGGGACGGCAGTCCGGCGAACCAGCTCAACATTCACGGCAAGCAGTTCATTGATTGCTTCTACGCGTACCACACCTCGCTTAGCCCAAAAGACAAGCTCTGGCCCAAGGACCAGTTCGAGAAATACAGCGCCGAGCAGATGTACCGCGACCTGTTCGTCGACGGTCCGGATGACATGGCCATCGTGCAGTCGACCTATCTCGCGGAATTCTACAAGAGTGGCTTCAACACCATCGACCGCAACGCCGAGATGGCGAAGAAGTACAAGGACCGTTTCATCGTCAACGGGGCCTTTGATCCACGCGACGGTGAGCGGGCGCTGGAATACATCCACTACATGAAGGAAACGTTCGGCATCAAGGGCGTCAAGCTCTACACCGCCGAATGGAAGGGCGAGTCGCGGGGCTGGAAGCTCACCGATCCGAACGCCTATCGTTGCTTCGAGCTCTGCCAGAAGCTCGGCATCACGAACATCCACGTTCACAAGGGGCCGACCATCATCCCGCTGGACAAGGATGCGTTCGATGTTCACGACGTCGATCACGCGGCGACCGACTTCCAGGGACTGAATTTCATAATCGAGCACTGCGGTCTGCCCAGACTCGACGATTTCTGCTGGATCGCCGTCCAGGAGACCAATGTCTATGGCGGCCTTGCAGTCGCGCTTCCGTTCATTCACGGACGTCCCCGGTACTTCGCGGAAGTGATTAGCGAATTGCTGTTCTGGGTCGGCGAGGACAAGATTCTGTTCGGCAGCGACTACGCCATCTGGACGCCCCGCTGGCTGGTCGAGAAGTTCTGGAACTTCGAGCTGCCGGAGGACCTGAAGCAGGAGCACGGTGTCGATCTGACGCCGCAAGCCAAAAAGAAGATACTCGGTCTCAACGCCGCGCGCCTTTATGGCGTGGATGTCGAGGCGCAGAAGGCAAAGCTTGCCAAGGGTGCTTATGCGACCGCGGCGGGATGACATCACATGAACGCGCCGCTCTTGAAGCATGACCGAAGGACCAGCGAGGTGTGGCAGCGCCTCGCGTTGGTCACAGACCCCGAACTCGACGAGTCGGTGACCGATCTCGGATTCGTCGAGCATGTTACCGTCGGTGACGATGGCGATGTCGATATCGTCTTTCGGTTGCCGACCTACTGGTGTTCGGCGAACTTCGCGTTCCTCATGGCCGACGACATGCGTCGGGCGGTGTCGTCGCTGCCGTGGGTTCGCGAGGCGCGGCCGCAGCTTCGGGACCATATGGTCGCAGACGAGATCAACCGTGGTGTCCGCGAAGGCCGGTCATTCGCCGATGCACTCAGGGAGTTTGCGCCGGCAGGCTCGCTTGACGAATTGCGGGACAAGTTCCGCCGCAAGGCGTTCGAGCGGCGCCAGGAGATCATGATCCTGGCCTTGCGGGGGCTGGGTTATGAGGATCCGGAGATCTGCCGGATGAGTCTGCATAGCTTTGACGAGGTCGAGTTCGCTTCGCCGGACGTTGCGCGCCAGAAGCCCCGCTATCGCGAGCTTCTGATTGAAGTGGGTCTGGCTTGCCTCCCGGAGGATCGTGCGTTTGTGGCCTACGAGGGCGCCCCCATCAGACGGCACGAACTAGCGTCCTATCTGCAGCGGTTGCGGGGAGTGCGCATCAATATGGAGTTCAACAGCTCATTGTGCAGAGGCCTTCTTGCCGTCCGCAATCGCGAATTCGCCGACGGCAGTCCTGGACGGACACCGTCACCGTGCGGGGGCTGCGGCAGCCGCTGTGCTGCTCCATCAGGCAGCACCTGACCTTTGAGAAGCGGAAGCGTGGGGAGTGCGTTCAGCGCGCTGCCCGGAAGCGCCAAGAACCGGAGCGGTCAGCACGTCCGCCCAATCAGACAACAAGACCCGACCGCCTGGGAGTGAAGCCAATGCCGAAAGTATTACTACATCATACCGAAGCCCGCCGTGCTCTCGCGCGCGGGGTCCAGAAGCTTGCAGCGGCGGTCGAATCGACCCTCGGTCCCAAGGGCATGAACGCGATGGTCGACAGGCCGATCGGCACGCCCATCGTCTCGCGCGATGGCGTCACCATTGCCTCCGAAATCGAACTGCCTGATCGCTTCGAGAACATGGGTGCGCAGGTGGTGCGCGAGGTCTCGATGCAGACCAACGAGGTCGCTGGCGACGGCACGACCACCGCCATGGTGCTTGCAAATGGCCTCATCCAGGGAGGAGTTGCTGCACTGGAGCGCGGCGCCAAGGCCGTCGATCTCTGCAAAGGGATCGACCGGGCCGTTGAGGTTGTCGTTGAAGCCCTGAAGAGCTCGGCAATTGCCGTTTCGGACCGCAAGACACTGGAGGCGGTGGCCACGATTGCGTCAACCGACGCCCATCTGGGCGGTCTGATTGCGGAGGCAGTCCAGCGCGTCGGAAAGGATGGCATCATCAGCTCCGACTACGGGCTGACGACCAGTACGACGCTCGAAGTCGTCGAAGGCATGTCGTTCGATCGCGGTTATATCTCGCACCACATGGTGACGGATGTCGAAAAGATGGAGGTGGTGCTCGATCAGCCCTACATTCTTCTGACCGACCTGAAGATCAAAACGCCGGCCGAGCTGGCGGCGTTACGCGCGACCGTCGCCGCGGCCGGGCGGCCGCTTGTCATCGTCGCCGAGGAGATCGCGCCGGAAGTGGTCGTCACGCTGCTTGGCGATGACAATCGCGGCAAGGTCCTGGTGGTCAATCCGCCTGATTATGGTCATTGGCGCAAGGCGATGATGGACGATCTCGCCATCATCACCGGTGGACGGGTCATCGCGCGCGAACTCGGCGGCAGACTGGAAGAGGCCGGCCTTGACGATCTCGGAACCGCACGGCAGGTGCGGGCCAGCGCACGCGAAACGGTGATCATTCGGGGCGGCGGCGACGATGCGGCGATCGCCGCGCGGCGCCAACAGGTGGCCAAGCAGCACGATCTGGCACCGCCGAACATCGAACAGGACAAGCTCAAGGAGCGGCTGGCAAAGTTGTCGGGTGGGACGGCCGTGATCCTGGCAGGCGGCGTCACTCCGGTGGAGCAGAAGCGGACGATCCAGTTGATCGACGATGCGCTCAGTGCGGCGCGGGCCGCAGCCGAAGAGGGCATCGTGCCTGGTGGCGGCACCGCGTTGGCGCAGTGTGCGCCGGTGGTGACGCGGACGCTTGGCAACATCAATGGCGATCTGGGTGAGGGCATCAAGCTGGTGCGTGAAACCCTGTCGCGTCCCGCCGCTTTCATTGCACGGAATGCCGGCCATGATGCGGAGAAGGTCGTGGCCGACCTGCAGAGCTCCCGGTCGGGCGTCGGGTTCGATGCTGCCAACGGTGTATTCATCGACATGGTGTCGGCCGGCATCGTCGACCCCGTCCGGGTGACCTATACGGCGCTTCGAAACGCCGCTTCCGTCGCCACGCTGGTGCTGACAACCAACACCCTGATTGCCGATGTGCCGGAGTACATCGATCCGACACAGGGGCCGGCACTGGGCGGCGGAGCGGAGAAGCTTGGCCGCGCATGAGGCACGCGTACGCGGTCCGGGTTCCATCACGCCGCCTCAAGCGACGGCGCGCGCCGCGACCAGGCGGACAGAAGTCTCGATATCGAATCCATCACCAGGGAGGGGGAGTTATGCAGAAGTATGTTGCGGAATTTATCGGTACGTTCGCGTTGGTGTTCTTTGGCTGCGCGACCGTGATCTTCATGCGGGCCGAGGTCGGCTTGCTGGGCGTCGCGTTCGCATTCGGCCTGACCGTGGTCGCAATGGCCTATTCGATCGGTCATATCTCCGGTGCTCATCTCAATCCGGCGGTCAGCCTCGGGATGCTCGTCGCCGGGCGGATGTCGCCGCGGGATTTCTCCGGCTATATCGTTGCGCAGTTCATCGGGGGAATCGCGGCTGCAGCCGTGCTGTACCTGATCGCCGAAGGCAAGGTCGGAGGCTACGACGTCGCGGCGAACGGCTTTGGCCAGAATGGCTGGGGCCAGTACGGTGTTCTATCCGCGTTCGTGTTCGAAGCGTCGGCAACGTTCCTGTTTCTGACGGTGATCCTTGGTGCGACGCAAAACGGAGCGGCGTCGGCCTATGCCGGGTTGGTGATCGGTCTGACGTTGGTCGCGATCCATCTCGCCGGCATTGCCGTGTCGGGCTCGTCGGTCAATCCGGCGCGATCGCTGGGGCCTGCATTGTTTGCTGGCTCCGATGCGCTGTCACAGGTGTGGCTCTATTTTGTAGCGCCGTGCCTGGGGGCCGCACTGTCCGGTTACGTCTTCAAGGCGGGGGTGACACGCCAGATGGTTGCGGCGGCGTGACGTTCGCGATCGCATGATTGATTGCACCGTGACAACGATCCGGAACGGGTTACAATCTTGAAAGTCCCGGCATGAGCCGAAGGAGGCAGTGTAACAAGCCTCCAGGCTCATCCGATCAGCCGGGCAGGAGGAAAAGGGACATGGTCTACATCATCTCCAAACGCGACGGTCCGCACCGGGAAGAGGTGGCGGCCAAGGATTTCCTTCAGAAGAACCGCACGACGATCAACGCGCTCGCCAATCATCTGACACTCGGGCGTTGGCAGCAATTGCGCAACCCGACGCCGCCTCCGCAGCCCGAGCCCTCGGGCAAGCTCTGGTCCACGCCGCCGGCTCGCCCAAAAGAGGTCGAGCCCTATGTGCGAATCAGCCGTAACGGTCGCGTCGTGATTGCCGATCTCGCATCGGGGCGGCAGCTCGATTTTGTCGGCGAACTGCGCGGCAACGGCCAATCGCGATACTTCGCGCTGGCGACACGGGAGAACGGGATCTTCGAGCCGCTCGACGACGAATTGCACAGGGTCCTGGCCGACCTTGAGGGAGTGAGTGTGCCCGACGAGACGTCGGAAGCCCACTTGGAACAGATCATCTCTGGCCGCCTCGGCCTGGACGCGATCTCCAGAAGCGTCGAATGATCTGCGTGAGCGGAGCCCGCAGGGAGAACGACCCTGCTGGGATCCGGCTCAGTTCGTGTTTGCCGATCGGGTTGCTGTTTGCCAACGGACGTATGGTGCTCCAATGCTGACGGAAACGCTCATGGCCAAGCCGCCGTTTTCCCTGGAAGGCTACAAAGCTTCAGAGGCGGAGCAGGGGCGGCCATACGATGAGGACGAAACCAACAAGGCATGGGAAAATTTCCTGACCTTCGGAGACCTGAGGCGCGAAAACGCCCCGGTGCGCGGCCTCATCGAGGAGTCATGGCAACGCAGTGTCAAGTCCGGGGTCGATGCTCGTGGTAAGGGCAGTAATCTCCTCGCCTCGCCGGATGATCTCTATGAACTGCGTTTGAAGAACGATGACCTGCTTGGTTCGAGCGCCGAGACCTTCCGCCGCATTGCCGAAGTGCTTGGTGATGCCGCGACGATGGTCGTCATCACCGACAGGAACGGCGTCGTGCTGGAGGTCGGGGGCGATCGGCGGACCATTGACGCAGGGCACGATATTCGCCTGGAAGCCGGCGCGGCCTGGGGTGAAGCGGTCACCGGCACCAATGGCATCGGTACAGCGCTGGTCACGGGAAAGCCGGTTCATGTCCATGCGGCCGAGCATTTCTCCGAAGGCATCAAGGCATGGACTTGTGTCGGTAGCCCCATTCGTAGTCCGATAAACGGAAGCATCATCGGCATCGTAGACTTTTCCGGACCTCAGGCAATCTTTCACCGGCACAATGTAGCCTTGGCAGTGGTCGCGGCTCATCACATCGAACTGGCGCTCTCGGAAAAGGTCCGCATCGAGAGAATGCGGCTTCTCGAGGCGAGCATTTCCCGAATGCCGGGAATGAACAGCGCTGACGGCGTCGTCATTCTCGACCGGTTCGGCCGGGTCATTCACCACAACGACATGGCATCCGTTCGCTGGCACCGGATTGCGCAGTCGCATGACTTGAGTATCGGGCAGCAGCTTCTCCCAAGTGACGAGGGCTTTCTGGCGAGAGACCTCGTCAAGGGGCTGCCCGAGGAACTGCGCGAGCAGCGGATCGAGCCATTGGTGGTCGACGGCGTGGTGAAGGGCGCGATGCTTGTGCTCGCGGCGAAGCCACGCGCCAGTCTTGCCCGATCCCAGATGTCGCCAGCAGCCCGCGCCGCACTTGTCTCGGCGAAGGAAGCGATTGTCGGATGCAGTGACGCGTTGGTGCAAACGATCGAGAAGATTGAGCGGGCGGCACTTGGACGAACGGCAATCCTGCTCGAGGGTGAGACTGGCGTCGGCAAGGAACTCTTCGCCCGTCTGGTTCACGCCGCGAGCCAGAATACGGGCAAGGAGCCATTCGTTGCCTTCAATTGCGGTGCGGTCTCCAAGGAGCTTCTCGGCGGCGAATTGTTCGGGCATGCGCCGGGTGCTTATACCGGCGCGACGCGCGAGGGCAGGCCCGGACGGTTTGAGTTCGCCAATGGCGGCGTGCTCAGCCTTGACGAGATCGGCGAGATGCCGATGGACTTGCAGCCTTACCTGCTCCGTGTGCTGGAGGAGCGCGCGGTGTACAGGCTTGGTGACAGCAAGGCGCGACCTGTGGACGTCCGACTCGTCGCGTCGACCAATCGGAATCTGAAGCAGGAAGTGGCGGAGGGACGTTTTCGCAAGGACCTGTACTTCCGGATCGGCGTCGTCAAGTTCACCATCCCGCCACTTCGTGAGCGCCTGGGCGATGTCGATATCCTGATCGATCATTTCAACAGGCAATTTGCGGAGACTTACAGCACCCAACCGCTACATTTCGAGTCAGCGACGATGGAGTTGCTGCGGCGCTATAGCTGGCCGGGGAATGTTCGCGAGCTGCGCAATCTGGTTGAGAACCTCGTGCTGATGACGATCACCGGCATCGTCGCTCCCAAAGATTTGCCGGAGGATTTCGCGGAAGCGGCGTCGGCTGAACCCTCCTCGGTGTCCATGCAGGCGGCGCATCGCTCGACGGGATCGGAAGGCGACGAGATCGCACGTTTCGACGAAGTGGAACGGCGTGCCATCGAGAGGGCGGTCGCGAATGCAGGCGGTAACATTGCCGCCGCTGCAGAGAAGCTCGGGCTTTCGCGCGCCACGCTGTATCGCAAATTGCACCAATACCGTTCTCGGACCTGAAGGCGGGATGAGGCATGTCGGCTGTCTGGGAAGAGCAAAGCGGCGGGGAGGGGGCGACCACCGCTGCGGCAATCGCATCGCAGATCCTTGCGCGCGCAGACCGCGACGTTACTTTCGTGGTGCAACTGCTGGGCGAAAGCCAGAATCTGCTGGTTAGGCATTTCATCGTGTTCATCGAGGTCGAACTCGCAAAGCGCGGCATCAGTTATGGCGCGCATCCGCTATTGCGTCCCTTCGTCGAAACGCATGCACGCGAGCTTTCGGAATTCGTCTTGAAGGGAATCGGCTTACGGCACCAGTTCGGCCTTCAGGCCATCGAGACGATGGCCGGCGATCCGGCGCGGTTGCTAAGGGTCGATCTGTGGGACTCCCTGCAATCTCACATCAATGACGCGCAGCATCACTTTGTATCTGGTGTCGGAGGCCTGCAGCGGATCCTGACTCAGATCGAGGCGGACGCATGAGTGACGATCCCTCGATCCAGATCGAACTGCTGAAGGAACGATTGGCCGTCGTTCAGGAGATATCGGCCGCTCGATCGCGCAATCTTCTGAACCTCCAGCTTGGCGGTGGGGCGGAGTTCGAGATTCAGGAGATTGAGCGTGAGATTGCCACGACAGGCGTCTCGCATGCGCTCTCCGAGGCGCTTGAGGAAGCACGGGCACGCCTGAAAAACGCAGCTGCCGGAATGGCAGCATGCGACGCTCAATGCGCCGTACTGGAACGACGCCTTGAAGATATTGACAGGCGGATTGCCGCCGACAGGTGAGACGTTCGATGGACACGATGGAAGCAGAGATTGCAGCGCTTTATGATTTGCTCGGACGGCACTGGACGGTGGGGGTGCCCGTCACCGGTACGGCCTTCGCGGGAGACGGAGTCGCATTTGCGCTCACCGATGGCGCGCTGGCAATCGCTCCGTTGACCGATACCGAGCCGCCGCAGGATCGCTGTCGTATCGCGCTGGACGGAGGCCGGGCCACAATCTCGCCGCGGCGGAAGCCGGTGCCCCCATTGACGAAGGTCGTCGTCAGCGATGCGCCGCTTCATCTCGCCTCGATCGGGTCGTCGGGCTTTGTCGCAAATGAGCGCAGCCGGCTGCTCGGCGTGTCACCATCCGGGGTCACGCATCTGATCGCGGACCATGGGTCCGCAATCGATCTCGTCGCCCCGGTGCAGGCCGGGGGCATTCTGGCCGCTTCCGGCGGATCGGTCGTATTTTACGATCCCAATGGCGAAGTCGGCTGGCTCCAGGAGCGCGCGGGCGGGAATGCATCGGCACTGGCTGTATCAAGGGATGGTCGGCGCTTTGCGATGGGAGTCGACGATTGCCTGCTTGTTCGTGCCTTCGGGGCAAGACCAGAGCCGGTGGCTTCATTCGAGCTCGGCCCAATCTCCAATTTGGCGTGGAGTCCCGATGGAGGCTGGTTGGCCGCGTCTATCATGGGGGCAGGCGTCGTTTTGATCCGCCTTGCCGATGCCCGGATCGTCCGGATTTCCAGTTATCCTGGGAGCACTTCATCCCTGGCGTGGAGCGCGGACTCCCGCGTCCTTGTTACGAGCGGAGCTTATCGAATAATCGCCTGGGACATTTCCAGTCTCAGCGACGACAGCGAGCGGCTGGCCAGCATTACGACAGGCCGTGCCAGGCTCGTACTCGTCGAGACGGTGGATATGCACGCCGAGGGTCGGCTGATCGCGGCAGGTTACGGGGACGGCATGGTGGTTGTCGCCAAGATCGGGGAATCGGACGAACTGGTCGTCAAGCCACCTGGCGGGAGCGCTGTCCACGCACTTCGGTGGTCGGCCGATGGCCAGCATCTTGCATTCGGCTCGGATAACGGGGAGGCGGCGATCATTACGTTTCCCCCGCACATCTTCAAGTAGCTTCCCGCTCCAGAATGACTACGAACGGCGACGAAATCGTGAGGAGAGCCAACTATGACAACCAATCGCCCTGTTAATGAGGCCGAAAGTAAAGATCGATTCTTCAAAGAGTTGGCGGAACTCTCCGAACGCATGGTCGCCGCGCACGGGAAGGACTTTTCGATGGGGGCCTTGGTGTTGGCCGCAAGATTTATCGCCGAGAACAAGCCGTTTGAGCGAAGCGCGGTGACACAGTAGGAGCGTTGCTGCACGTCAGGTTGGATTTGCGAAACGAATTTGCGGGGAATGGTATGTTGAAAAGACTTCTTCGGAACGACGAGCTTCTTCACAAGGCCGAATGGCTTGAGACGCCTTCTCTTTATTCGGGCATCGGATTGTGGGACGCGATCCTTCACGAAGGAGATGCGATGCATCCCAAGGCACGCTGGACTTGGTCGAGTGAATTCCGCCGATTGTGTGGGTATAAGAACGAGATCGAATTCCCCAACGTCGTGCAATCCTGGTCGGAGCGCCTTCATCCGGACGACGCGCCGGCGACGTTCGCCGCGTTCGGTTCGACATGCCAGACGGGCGTCGGTTATGACGTGAAGTATCGCCTAAAAGTCAAAGACGGAAGCTATCGCTGGTTTCGAGCGACAGGTGGCGTCGTGCTCGACGAGAAAGGAAAACCGCGGCGTGCCTGCGGATCGTTGGTGGATATTCACGAATTGATGACGGCAGAAGAGGAGAAAAGAGCTCTAATCAACAAACTGGCCAACGAGTTTGAGAGCGCTATCGGCAAGATCGTCGAGACGGTTTCTTCAGCCTCGACCGAGCTCGAGGACTCGGCGAACAAGCTAAGCAGCACCGCAGAACGATCACAAGAGCTAACGACGACTGTCGCTACCGCCTCCGAGGCGGCTTCTACGAACGTACAATCCGTCGCGTCGGCGACCGAGCAACTTTCCTCATCCGTGAGGGAAATCAGCCGACAGGTGCAGGAAGCCGCGCGCATTGCCAACGAGGCGGTGAATCAAGCGCGAAAGACCAACGAACGCGTCAGTGAGCTCTCCAAAGCGGCTGCACGCATCGGAGACGTCGTCGACCTCATCAATTCAATCGCGGGACAGACAAACTTGCTGGCCTTGAACGCCACCATCGAGGCGGCTCGAGCGGGCGAAGCCGGCCGTGGCTTCGCGGTCGTGGCTTCAGAAGTGAAGGCCCTGGCAGAGCAGACGGCGAAAGCTACTGGAGAAATTAGTCAGCAGATCGGCGGGATCCAGGCCGCGACACAGGAATCGGTCAGCGCAATTGGCGAGATCAGCGGCACGATCGAGAAGCTATCGGAGATTTCGTCAACCATCTCCGCGGCTGTAGAAGAGCAGGGTGCTGCGACGCAGGAGATCTCCCGCAACGTTCAGCAGGCTGCAAGCGGTACACAACAGGTGTCCACGAACATTATGGACGTGCGGCGCGAGGCCACCGAAACTGGTGCGGCTTCTTCGCAGGTTTTGACCTCGGCACGGTCGCTGTCGAGCGAGAGTGGTCGGCTGAAAGACGAAGTGAGCCGATTTCTCAACACGGTACGGGTTTCATGACTAAAACGTGAAATTTGAAAGTTTGTGCCGAGACCGCCTCCCGGCCCGGCCCGGCGCGTTGGCGGCGTCTTTCGGACCACGATCACAAGCCTCTGAAAATTTTCGAGTAGATGTCGTGTGCACCCCCGTCATTCTTAGGGCCGATCGCTTTCGTCTTGCAGATCGATGGTGGAATGCATGGCACAATCGGTCTCTATGACTTCCGCCGCCCCTGGTCGTGGGTCCGAACTTGCGGCCAAACCACGTCTGTTTACGGGCCTTCGTCGGCAAAGCAGGTATTTGCGAGCGGCACCATGAAGAGTTGCATAAAAAAACTGCTCGTTGCCAACCCCTCGGAAATCGCCATCCGCGTCTTCCGAGCTGCGACCGAACTTGGAATCCAGACGGTCGCGCTCTATGCCGAACAGGACTGAGCCAATAGCGCGATTTTGTTGGCGAGGTGCGGCAGTCACGACGACTTGCGCGTCGACATGTTCGATCATCTCACGCGGTTCCAAAATCCTGTCCGCCAGCGCTCTACCTTCAACTATCTCGGCCGGAAAGCGCGTTCAAAGGTCGTCGTGGAGCCCCTGAATGGGGTAGAGCGCGTATTCCACCGATTGCAATTCGCAGGCAAGGGCCTACCCTGACGCGCAGATTGTTATGAAGTCGACAGCGCCCGCGGCGCTGTGGCGTCCTGGCGCAATCGTTTCGGCGCGGCTCCAAACCAACGCTGGCAGGCGCGCGTCAGAACCGACTGATCGGCGAATCCAAGCAAGTGCGCGATATGGATCAGGCTGAGACCAGGCTGGACCAGCAACTGGCGAGCCCAGGTCTTTCTCGCGGCGTCCCGCAGTTCCTCAAAAACCGCGCCCTCGGCGCGTAGCCGGCGCTGCAACGTTCTCGGGTGCTGCCCCATAGCGCTCGCGACGGTTCCCAGATCGGCCATTCCCGCACGCACGAGACTGCGCAATACGTTGCTCGCCTGATCCGAGACGGACTGCTCGCGCGGAAGCGACGATCCGACCAGAAACCGCTCGACGAACTGCTGCAAGAGCTGGTTGCGGCTCGGTATCGGACGGCGCCACGCCAACGGATCAACGGAGATGCCGTCGAAGGCTGCATTGAAGCGCGGCGTTTGCCCCAGATGGCGCCGATACTGCGTATCGGCGCCCACAGGCGCATGACGAAAATGGATGGCGGCGGGGCGCAGCGTGCCGTCGGACAGCATGCCGACTATGCGGCAGAGATAGGCGACGCAGATTTCCGTGACCTGTGGCAGGCTCGGCAGCGCCGTCAGGCGCTGAAACACTTCAACGCATTCTAGTCCCTCGCCGGAATCCATGAAGTTCCGATAGCCTAGCGCCGGATTGTGGAAATAAACGTGCTTGGCGCCCAGCAGCACACCTTCGCGCACGCTAGACGCGGACTGTATGACCAGCGCGAGCAGACCCAGGGAATTCACATCCTGCATGGCGCAAAGGAGCAGGCCGAAATCCCGCACTTGCAGCAGGCGGGCCGCCTCCTCGACCGCCAGGGCCACATTGCGATAAGGTATGTAGCGCTCGGGATCGTCCAGATCCTCGATATCCAATGCGCAAGAACGCAAGATGGTCGCCGCGTCTCCCCCGAGATCGCGAACGAGCGTCTCGAAGCCGGACAGCGCCGCGGCGCGCACGATGTTGAGGTGATTTGAATCGCGCGGCATCCGAATCCTGTTGCCTGTCGTCCAAGATCGAAATCTTGTCGCGTAAAAACAAAAACCGCAATCGGTTTGAGCCTAACATTCTCCAACGCGTGGTCCCTTGACCCCAACGCGACAGGAGAAAAAATTCACATGGAAACGCACCAGAAGGCCAATGCGTCATCTGACGTAAAGCATCTCGACTATCTCATCATCGGCGCTGGCATTTCCGGCATCGGCGCCGCCTACCACCTGCGCAAGCGCTTTCCCGAGAGCAGCTTTGCCGTGCTCGAAGCGATGGATGGCCACGGCGGAACCTGGTGGACCCATCGCTATCCCGGCGCCCGCTCGGACAGCGATCTTTATACCTACGGCTACAGCTTCAAGCCCTGGCGCGGCCGTTCCATCGCCACAGCGGACGAGATCCGCGCATACCTCGAAGAGGTGATCGAGGAAAACGGCCTGACGCCGCACCTGCACTACGGGCACAAGGTTACGTCGGCGAGCTGGTCGTCGCAAGACCGGCGCTGGACGCTGAAAGTCCTCCGCACAGACACGGGAGAGACGCTGACGTTCACGACGGGCTTCCTCTGGATGTGCTCGGGCTATTACGACCACGCCAAGGGCCATACGCCAGAATGGCCGGGGATGCAGGACTTCAAGGGCCGGATCGTGCACCCGCAGCACTGGCCGCAGGATCTGGACTGCGCCGGCAAGCGCGTTGTCATCGTCGGCTCGGGCGCCACCGCGGCCACGCTGATTCCCGCCCTTGCCGACTCTGTCGCGCATGTGACCATGCTTCAGCGCACGCCCACCTTCTTCTCGGCCGATCCCTGGGCCCATCCGCTGGAGGCTCCGCTGCGCGCGCTGGACCTGCCCGAGGAGTGGACACACGAAATCATGCGGCGCGCGCAAATCGCGAAAATGGGCGAGATCGTGCGCATGTCGTTCGAGCAGCCGGAAGGCCTGCGCGCCTTCCTCATGGAGCAGGCCCGAGCCCACCTGCCCGAAGGCTTCGACGTGAACAAGCACTTCAACCCGAGCTACCGCCCCTGGCAGCAGCGCATTGCCGTCATTCCCGATGGGGACCTGTTCGGCGCCATCCGCAGCGGCAAGGCGTCGGTGGTCACTGACACCATCGAGCGTTTCGACGCCACAGGCATCCAGCTCACCAGTGGCGAGCGCCTCGACGCCGACATCATCGTCACCGCCACCGGCTTCAACATGAAGTTCTTCGGCGGCGTCCCCTTCAGCGTGGATGGCGAAGCGGTGGATTTCACCCAGCGCGTCACCTACCGCGGCGTCATGATTCAAGGCGTCCCCAACATGGCCTACACCCTGGGCTACTTCCGCTGGAGTTGGACGCTGCGCGCGGACTTGGTCAGTGACTTGGTGTGCCGCCTCATTGAGCACATGCGGCAGGAGGGCCGCTCGGTGGTAGAGCCCACGCTTTCCGCCGCGGACGTCGACATGCCGCGCCTGCCCTGGATGAGCTCGGAGAACTTCAACGCCGGCTATGTGATGCGAGCGCAGCACCATCTGTTCCGGCAAGGCGACCGTCACCCCTGGAAGCATCATATGGAATACGCGGAAGAACTCTCGATCCTGCCTGCCTTGCAGCCCAACGACGAAGCGCTCGCCTACCGCTGAGACCAATTTCCGGCACAACCAATTCAAGGAAACAACGATCATGCCCCTCGATCCCCACCTCGACGGCGTCCTGCAAATGATGGCCGGCTCGGGCGCCAAGCCCATCCAAGAAGGCTCGCCCGCCGAAGGCCGCGATGGCTACCTGGCGTTGACATTCGGCTCTCGTACACCCGAGCAGGTCGTGCCGGTTGCCAGCGTGCAGGACACCACCGTCGACGGCGCCGCCGGCCCGCTCAAGGCGCGCGCGTACCGTCCCGAAGGCGACGGCCCCTTCCCAACCGTGGCGTTCTTCCACGGCGGCGGCTATGTCATCGGTGACCTAGATACGCACGACAACATGTGCCGCGACATCTGCCGCGGCGCCCGCGCCGTGGTGGTGGCGGTGGACTACCGCCTCGCGCCCGAACACCCCTTCCCCGCCGGCATTGATGACGCCGTGGCTGCCGCCAAGTGGGTCGTGGCCCATGCGCCCGAACTTGGCGGCGACGGCGCCGTCGCCGTGGCCGGTGACAGCGCGGGCGGCAACTTTGCCGCCGTGGTAGCGCAACGATTTCGTGATGCGGGCATCCCGCTCGCTGCGCAATTTCTCATTTATCCGGCGGTCGACCACGTAGCCGCCGTCTATCCAAGCATCGAGCAGAACGCCAAGGGCTACTTCCTCGAAATGGACACCATGGCCTGGTTCTACAATCACTATGCCGGCGGCTTCAGCGACACCATGGACCCGCGCCTGGCGCCGCTGCAGGCCAGGAGCCTCGCAAACCTGCCGCCGGCCGTGGTGGTGACGGCCGAGTTCGATCCGCTGCGCGACCAAGGGGCCGCTTACGCCGAGGCGCTGCGCGCCGCAGGCGGCAAGGCCGAGCACATTCCAGGGCCGGGCATGATCCACGGCTATTTCGACATGGGCCGCTGGTCGCCTGCCGCGCAGGCTATCATCGAGCACAGCACTTCTCGCTTCGGTGAAGTGCTGCGGGGCGACTAGCGCTACTTCGGCAGGCCAGGGCCTGTTGACGTTCGCCTTAAGGCGAGACGCGTTGCGGCAAGGCCGATCGTGGCGGAAAGGCTCGGATCGGTCTTGTCGCATCTGGCGGCGATGCGACGGAGGAAGAGCTGGGTCGATTGGAGTGGCGACTGGATAGGCGGGGAGCGTGCCGGCAGCTTTGTTGTTCAGCGTGGATCGGCGGAGCTGGCATCATTCTGCGGAACATTGATGAGCCGGTAGATGTAATGCTGAAACGTATAGAGATCGACTTTCCTGATCTCGGCTGCGGCGACAGAATCGCGGCGGCGTAGCGCTCTCACAAACTCATCTTGAATACGGATCGTAAAGATGACGAACTCAGGATCCCTGTTGCCCTCGTGATCGTCGCGTGAGAGAGCGGCGGCATAGTAAGGCGCGGTGCGCGTGCGCAGGTTGATGATCTGTTCGGCGATCGTGCTCGAGCCAGATTTCAGCGCCAGCATGCGCGCGACGTTCTGAATCTCTCCAACCCTGTTCGCAGTGGCCGTCTCAAGGGTATAGACGCGGCGAGTGGCGCGGATCGCTTCTTCAAGTTCATCGATGTCCACATCCGACATCAACGAGGCGCAGCGGCGGGCGGCCTCGGCTTCCAGAAGATTCCTCATCGAGAAAAGTTCGTCCATCATCAGCCGGTCAATTCCCGGTATCTGCACGCTGTAATTTGGACGCAGGATGAGCACGCGCTCCACGGTCAGCTTGCTGATCGCGTCACGGACAGGTTGCACGCTCGTGCCGAGTTCGGCCGCGAGTGCGCGCAGCGTCAGGCGTGTGCCGGGGAGCCACTCTCCACGAAATATCCGGTCCCGGATCGTCAAATAGACCTGAATGCTCAGGGTCTCCGCCGGCACCCCGGCTAGCGATGCCGTGTCTTTCGGACTGTCGATCAGATTCATCGAAGACCTCCCTGTGCGGAGCTTTACGTCGCTCTAGCTACTCTTACAAAGCGTCACTTTGTGATCACATAATATCCTTCATACATCGCATTTTCGGGCTGGACACGAAATATCTGGCGATGCTCTCCGGCGGGGAGCGCGCTTGCATGCCAATTTGCCGAAAAATGAACCAAAATCGCTTGATCCTCCTGATATTTTCACTTGCAGCGCGGATATTTATGTGATCACATTGATTTTATGAGCTCCCGCACGACGCTCTCGAAGCGGGGCCAGGGCGCGGTTTCAACGCCAGCCGAAAGGCCCAGAGACGAACCGCGCCTCCGAATTACGCGATTAGACGCATCGAGACTGGGGAGGAATGGCATGCCTGAGGTGACCATCCGCGAATTCCGTCGTGCTGTGCCGTCAGATGCCGCCATTTCGGCACGAGACATTGGCCAGACAGATAACCGCACGACGATCCGACTTTCGCGCGCGATCCGGTTTTCCTGCGACCGATGACCACTTCGGATACGCACGCGGCTCAACCCATAGCGTCCTGACCTAAACCTTCCTCGACCTTCGAGCGTGTGCCCAAGGGGCACGCTCGCACATTCCGCAAGATTCCAGTCCTTCTTTGGAGAGTTCAGGCGATGGCCTATACAATTTCAGTCGACACGGGCGGCACATTCACGGATGTCATCGTGGCCGATACCCGTGGCCTGATGACGATCGGCAAGGCCTTGACCACGCGCGATCGCATCTTCCTCGGCATGCGCGAGGCGATCGAGGCTGCGGCGGATCAACTCGAGATTTCGTTTTTCGAACTTCTCGGTCAAACCACTCTTCTGATCTACGGAACGACGCGAGCTACCAACGCCATCGTGACGAAGACCGTTGCGAAAACGGCGTTCGTCACGACCAAGGGATTCGCCGACACTCTCCTGTTCAAGGAGGGCGGCAAGTTCAATCCCCATGACTTCACCCAGGATTACCCCGATCCCTACATCGCCAAGCGCCACACCTTCGAGATCGAGGAGCGGATGAACTCGGAGGGTCAAGTCTCTGTGCCATTCAATACGGCCCAGGCCCGACACATCGCCGAAAGCATCCGCGATCAAGGCTTCGAGGCGGTGGCCATCAGTTTCCTCTGGTCTATTGCCAATTCGGACCACGAACTGCGGTTCGCCAGGATTCTCGACGAGGTCGCGCCCAACGTCCCCTACACGCTTTCGCACCAGCTCATTCCGATCGTCCGCGAATATCGCCGCGCTTCGGCGACGGCCATCGACGCTTCGCTAAAGCCGCTGATGCAGCGGCATCTCGAAGGGCTACAGCATGACCTGCGGGAAGCCGGCTTCAACGGCGAACTTCTAGTCAGCACGGCGGCCGGCGGATGCAGCAATGTCGAAGCCCTGATCGATAAGCCGATCTACACGGTCGGTTCGGGACCGGCGATGGCCCCGATCGCGGGCCTCACGTTCTCCGCGCTGGAGAGCCTCGGCAATGACGTCATCGTTTGCGACACCGGTGGTACGACCTTCGACGTCGGGCTGGTTCGCGACGGCAATCTTACATATACGCGCGACACTTGGCTTGGACCGCAATATACGGGCGACCTGCTGGGTATCTCCGCCGTGGACATGAGGTCGATCGGCGCCGGCGGCGGCTCGATCGCGTGGATTGACGAAGGCGGCTTGATGCGTGTCGGCCCCCAATCGGCCGGCGCTGAACCCGGTCCTGCCTGCTACGGACGTGGCGGTACGTTGCCGACCGTCTCGGACGCCGCGGTGGTGCTCGGCTATTTTGATCCCGACTACTTTCTCGGCGGCCGCATGACTCTTGATGCCGGCGCGGCGCGTCGCGCGATCGAAACCGTATCCTCCCGACTCGGGAGCACCGTGGAAGAGACGGCCTATCGCATCATCCATCTGGCCGGCGAATTCATGATGCGCGCGATCGGTGACATCACGATCAACGAAGGCGTGAACCCGCGCGAAAGTACCATCGTTGCCGGCGGCGGCGCGGCGGGTCTCAACATCATGCTGATCGCCAAGGAGTTGGGGTGCGAAAGCGTCGTGCTGCCGAAAGTTGCCTCGGTGCTATCGGCCTCGGGGATGCAGTTCGCCAACATCGTCGCTGAGGAGACGGCGAGCGTCGTGTCGCTGACCAATCGTTTCGATAAGGACAAAGTGAATGCCACGCTGGCCGAACTGAAAGATCGGCTCGAGGCTTTCCGGCGCGCGCTCGGCGAACGTGGCAAAGACTACCGGATTGATTATTACGCGGAGGCACGCTACCTCGGTCAGGTGTGGGAGCTGGATACGCCGCTGGCATCGGGTTCATTCGCCGGGCAGGGCGATATCGACGCGCTCGTCAACGCCTTTCATGAAGTCCATGAGCGCGTGTTCGCCGTTCGCGACGAAGGAAGTCCTGTCGAGATCGTGAACTGGAAAGCGCGGCTGACGGCCAAGATCGCATCCCGAGAAGCGCCGAATGTCGCGCGCATGGCGAAGACCGACGCCAGTCCTTCCGCGATACGCCAGTGCTTCTTCGGCACCGCCACGCCTGTCAGCACCAGTATCTACAAGCCGGATGATCTGGGTCTCGGCGCCGTCATCAAGGGACCGGCTATCGTCGAGGAGCCAACGACGACGCTTGTCGTCTATCCCGGCATGACGGCGACGATCAGCTCCGCCGGAAACTACCTTCTCAGCCTGGCATAGGATCAGAGCAATGACCGTGACCACAGCCAACAGCGAGTTCGATCCCTATCTCACGGCGATCATCGCGAATCGCATCGACGGCATCGTGCGCGAGATGACCAACACCCTTCTGCGCGCGGCGCGATCCGCAGTCATCAATTCTGCACGCGACTTCAGTTGCGCGATCTGCACGGCCGACAATCAGCTCCTCGCCAGCGCCGAAGGCCTGCCGATCCATATCTTCGGATCGCACATGCTGACCGCTGCGATGACGGACCGTCATGCCGGCGATCTCCGCGAAGGCGATTGCTACCTGCACAACGATCCCTATTCCGGCAACTCGCACGCTGCAGATCATGCATTTCTCGTCCCCGTGTTTATCGATGGCGAGCACCTGTTCACCACGGTCGCCAAGGCCCATCAAGCGGACATCGGCAACAGCCTCCCGACGACCTACATGGCTCAGGCGCGCGACCAATATGAAGAAGGCGCCCTCATCTTCCCGGCGGTCCGTATCCAGCGCGACTACAAGATGAATGAAGACGTCGTCGCGATGTGTCGTTCACGTATCCGCGTGCCCAACCAATGGTACGGCGATTTCCTCGCCGGCATCGGCTCCGCCCGCATCGCGGAACGGCGCCTCAAGGAGCTGTGCAGCAAATACGGCAAGGAAACGATCAGGACCTTCATCACCAACTGGATGGATTATTCCGAGCAGCGCATGATCCAGGCGATCAAGAAGCTGCCGAAAGCGAGCGTCGTGCGCAGCGGCGCGCACGATCCCCTCGCGGGACTGCTGCCCGACGGCGTGCCGCTCAACGTCAAGCTCAGCATCGATCCGGATAACTCGATCATCGAACTCGACCTGCGAGACAATGTCGACAACGTGCCCTGCGGCTTCAATGAAAGCGAGGCCTGCGTCACGGCGGCGGTGTTCTCGGGCGTGTTCAACTCGATCGATCCCACCGTGCCGCGCAATGCGGGTTCGTTCCGGCGCCTGGGCCTGCATCTCCGCGACGGCTCCGTTGCGGGCCGTCCTGCGTTCCCGCACTCCTGTTCGCTGGCCACCACGAATGTCGCCGACCGGCTGATCAACATCACCCAGTCTGCGTTCGCGACGATCGGCGACAACTTCGGGCTCGCGGAAGGCGGCATCGGAATGGGCGCCGGCACCGGCGTCATCTCCGGCAAGGACCACCGGCTGGGCAACGAACCCTACGTCAATCAGCTGATCGTCGCAGCGGCCGGCGGCCCCGGCAGCCCAACGGCAGACGGCTGGCCGAACTACGCCTTGCCTGTTGTGGCCGGCCTCATGTATCGCGACTCCGTTGAGGTCGACGAACTCAAGCATCCGCTGGAATTCCAATACATCCGTATCCTCCCCGGCTCCGCCGGCGCGGGCAAGTATCGTGGCTCCTTCGCGGTCGAAGTCTCTTATGGTCCCAAGGGGCAGCCGATGGACGCCCTCTGGCCATGTGACGGAACGCATTATCCGCCTAAGGGTGTCCGCGGCGGCGAGGACGGCATCAAGGCGCAGCACTGGAAGATAAGCGCAAACGGAGAGGAAGAGGAGCTTCCGAACGTCGTCATCACGGTTCTCAAGAAGGGCGAGCGGGTTCGCGGCAACACCACCAGCGGCGGCGGCTATGGCAATCCACTCGAGCGCGACCCGCGCCGCGTCCTTAAGGATGTGCTCGACGGCTTCGAAACGATCGAGCGGGCGCGGGATGTCTATGGCGTCGCGTTCATCGGTTCGGTCACCACGAACGATCTCACCGTCGATATCGGAGCAACCGAAAAGCTGCGCGCGCGTGCAGCCGCCTGAACCAGCAGCCTTGAGGTTGGAATAGCGACATGACTCATTGGCCGGATCCGACCAGCAGGTCGAAGCAACTCTATGACCGCGGACTGAAAGTACTGCCCGGCGGCATCACCCGAACGATGCCGTGGCAGGATCCGTTTCCGGTCTACGCGGCGCGCGGCGAAGGCGCCTATGTGATCGACGTCGACGGGACTCGCCGCCTCGACCTTCTCAATAACTTCGCTTCGCTCGCGCATGGCCATGCGCATCCCGCCGTGGTCGAGGCGGTGCGCAGGCAGGTCGGCAATGGGACGGCCTTCACACTGCCGACGGAGCAGGAAGTCGCGCTCGCCGAGACGATCTGCGCCCGCGCCGAAAGCTTCGAGCAGATTCGCTTCTGTAACTCCGGTTCGGAAGCGGTGATGAGCGCGATCAAGGCCGCCCGCGCACTGACCGGACGTCCCAAGATCGTCAAGGCCGAAGGCGTCTACCACGGCTCCTACGACTATGCCGAAGTCAGCCTCGATTCCAATCCGTCCAACTGGGGCAACGATCCGAACTCAATCGGCTATTCGAAGGGCGTGCCGAAAGGCGTGACTGACGACGTCGTCGTCGTGCCGTTCAACAATGTCGAGGCCGCTGAACGCATCATTCGCGCGAACGCGTCACAAGTCGCTGCGGTGTTGATGGATCCGGCTCCCAGCTATCTCGGCTTCCTTCCGATGTCGAAGGACTACATCGCCATGATCGAGTGCGTGACGCGCGAAATCGGCGCGGTCTTCATCCTCGACGAGGTCATCACCTTCAGGGCTCACAGTGGCGGCGCACAAACGCTGTTCGGCATCAATCCCGATATGACGACACTCGCCAAGATCATCGGCGGCGGATTCCCCGTCGGTGCCGTGGTCGGCCGGCGCGAATTAATGAAGGTTTACGATCACCGTGCCGGTAAGCCCGCCTTGCCATGGAGCGGCACATTCACGGCCAACCCCGTGACGATGACCGCCGGGAAAGTCACGCTCGATCTGCTCGACGATTCCGCTACCGATCGGATGAACCGCATGAACGTGCGGATCATCAACGAACTCAATGTCGCGTTCAAACAATCCGGTTTTCCGGGTCAGGTTACTGGTTTCGCATCGATGTTCATGATCTTCGGGCACACTCGGCCGGTTATCGACTATCGTTCAGCCTATGCCACGACCGAGGAAGCAAACCGCATCAAAGCCCTTCAAAGGGCGCTTACCGACGAAGGATTTCATCTCGCCAGCACGGGAAAGGGAATTCTTTCGACGCCGATGACCGACGCCGATATCGATCATTTCATCGCCGCGGTCAGCGGAATCACGAAAGGCGGGCTTCGGACGTGACCGGCGCAGTTGCGTTGATGGAGTCGGTCTCGCTCTCTTCTCACGCTAAGGAACCTTTCGATGCATGCAAACTCGGCCGGCGCCCGTGACATCGCCCACGTCCTCCACGGATATGTCAACCTGAAGACGCAGTTGGAGCGACCTCCGACGGTAATGGTTGGCGGCAAGGGCATCTACGTCATGGACGAGAACGGCACCCCGTATATGGAAGGTGCCGCGGGCATGTGGTGCACCGCGTTCGGCTTCGGGGAGCAGGCGCTCATCGAGGCCGCCACCGAACAGTTGCGCAAGCTGCCCTATTACCACACGGTCGCATACAAGTCGGTCAATCCGGCCATCGATCTCGCGGAGCGGCTTGCCGCGCTGGCACCGATCGAGAATGCGCATGTCTACTTCGCGCTGTCCGGCTCGGAGGCAAACGACTTCCTTGTGAAGTTCATCCGCTTCTACAACAACGCCAAGGGCCGGCCGCAAAAAAAGAAGATCATCTCCCGCATCAACGGCTACCACGGCGCTACCGTCATGGCGACGAGCCTCACCGGTCTTCCGATCAATCACAGGAATTTCGATCTCCCGCTGCCGGGCGTGATCCACGTCTCCGATCCGCACTACTTTCGCAACAGCCTGAATGGCGAGAGCCGCGATGAGTTTGCCGCGCGTCTGGTGCGGGAACTCGAAGATACGATCCTTCGCGAAGGTCCCGACACGGTCGCGGCCTTTATCGCGGAACCGATCACTGGCGGCGGCGGCGTGAGCATTCCGCCTCTGTCCTATTATGCGGGAGTTCGCGAAGTCCTCAGCAAGTACGACATCTTCTTTCTCGACGACGAGGTCATCAACGGCTTCTACCGCACCGGCAAGCTCTGGGGCTGCCAGACAATGAACTTCAAGCCGGATACGATGACTCTGGCCAAGGGGTTGACGTCGGCCTATCAGCCCCTGGCCGCCATTGTCGTATCCGATGAAATATTTCAGGGCCTCGTCGAGGGGAGCGCATCCACCGGCTACTTCGGACACGGCTCCACCTACTCCGGACATCCGGTGGGCTGCGCGGTGGCGCTCAAGGTCCTCGACCTGTTGGAAGAGCGCGACATCGGTGCGCATGTCGAGCGTGTATCGAAGCGGTTTCTCGCGCGCCTGAGCCGCCTCGCCGATCATCCTTACGTCGGAGACGTGCGCGGCTCCGGATTGATCGGGGCCATCGAATTTGTTGCGGACAAGAAGACAAAGGCGCCGTTGATGCCGGTCGGCACTTTCGGCGGCAAGGTCAGGGATCGGGCCGAGGAATTTTGTAAGCTGATCGTTCGCGCACTGCCCGGCTGCGACGGCTGCGCCTTCTCTCCGCCGCTGATCATTACGGAGGAAGAAGTCGACGAAATGTTCGATCGCTTCACCAAGGCGCTGGAAGACGTGAGCGCGGCCTACGAACGTGAAACAAAGTAGCGTTGTGACGCTGCCGCTGATGCGATCGCGTCAACGTTGTCAAAAAGCGGGAGCAAAGCCGCATTCGAAACGATTCTGACCAGCCGAAACGGACCTGAACCAGCTTCACTGATGAGTATTTCCATGGCAACCATACGGGCCACGCTGCGCCTTTTTTCGCTGCTGCTGCTCACGCGGTGCTTACGCGAAGAATTTTCCGGAGCGGGCGCCGAGAGGTTCTCAACCTACTGATATTCGTTGCCCTTTTTCGACTTCCTTCCAAACCATACCCCTTGACATCAGCCTTCGGAGGGCAACGCTAACCGTTCAAGCTACCGCCTGAAACAGCAATTTGAGATAGTTGCAGGTCCCTGATTTGAACCTACTCGCCGACTATTTGGCGACAAGGGATCGCGCACGAACGGCGGTTTTGGCTGACTGTCGAGCTCCGACGTTCCGAGTTTAGGCTGCTCTCCGGAAAGAAAACAGGACTCCCGAAATAGTGGGTATCGCGATGTAGCGTTCCCGTGACTCGAACCCCCGACCAGAGGGTCGACACGAAGGAATCGATCCATCTTGCGCGATGGTGCGTTCGACCACGATACGAGCGTGACCTTCTTCGGAAGGCAGCGGTCAGGAGCGCAGACGATCTCTTGGTCACGGCGTATGTACGCGCGGCGGTTTATCTCAGGCGGCCAAGCGCAACGCGTTGCAAAAGCGCTGCGAAATCGATCCGCTTTTGCGGCACGTCATGCACAAGCGTTCGACGATTATCACATGAGTTTGTCGCGGGTTGAATTGGACAACCTCAACCAGCCTGATGACTAGGAGACTCAAGCCTGCGCGCCTCCCTTGTCGGCATCGACTTCTTGGGATCGAAACAGTTCCGATCAGCCCAATGCTGCAGCAGCTTTGTGTGCGAGTCGAAAAGCGTCGGCGGTCCGTCGCTCATGTCGAATTTCGGTCACGCGGCGGCAGTCGAGATTAGTCAGATCTGCTTTGGGTTGGCACCCGCGCCATCATTCTTGCGGGCCATCTGCTCGATTCCGTCGTTCGGAATAGCGAAATTCGCCGCGGCGCGTTTGGCTTGGCGATACCAGCAAAAATACCAGCAAAGTGGACCGCTGCAGTGGGCTTATGCTTGGATTTTCAATCCATCCCGACGGTTTTCCCGGGGAATCCGGAATCGAACTAGCATCTTAAGTTGTTGTTATTGTTAATATTTTTTCCGTGGTGCCCCTGGCCGACAATCGTCTAGAGCCATAACAATTTGAATTTGAAGGAACTTTTGTCGTCGATTGCTGCCAATACCAGCACAAATACCAGCAGGATGCGGACGGCATTAGCTCGCAAAAAGCCGCAAGCGATCTGCGCCGGCACGGTCCGTGCTCAACAATCGCCCGACTGGAATCGAACCGGGCTCAAACTCGAAACCTTTGCAGGAGGCAGGCGAGCGTTTACTCAGCGGCTTTCAGTCTTTCGAAGTGGAGTAATCGAAATCGGGAGTTTGACTCCCACTCTCTCCGCCATCATTTTCCGACAGCGCAGAAGTTATTTGAGCGCGCAGCCACGTGCCGCGATCAGAGACAATCCTCGATCCGGATCGGCAGCTTGCGAATGCGCTTGCCGATGGCGTCGTAGACGGCGTTGGCGATCGCGGCCTGGATGCCGGCGGTGCCGAGCATGCCGATGCCCTTGACGCCGCCGGGGAGATGCGGGTCGTCCTCGTCGATCATGGCGATGTCGAATGCGGGCATGTCGGCATGAACCGGAATGAGATAGTCGGTGAACGACTTGCCGAGGATGCTGCCGGTCGCAGCATCGGTCGCGGTCTGCTCATGCAACGCCATGCCGATGCCGCCGATGAGGCCGCCGATATACTGGCTCTTCGCCAGCAGCGGATTGAGGATGTGCCCGGCCGCGAAGGCGCCACAGACGCGGCGGACGCGGATCTCGCCGAGTTCGGGGTCGACACCGATCTCCACAAAGATCGCGCCATAGCCCATGCCGGTCGCGGCAAGCTTCTGATGATCGGTCGCCGGGCTCTCGCCCTCCGCCTCGAGGCCATCGGCGGCCGCACGCGCGAGCACGTCGGTGAGCCTTTCGCCGGCGTTGCCGGAGCGGCTGCGGATCATCCCGTCGGCGAATTCGAGATCCTCCGGCGGCTTGCCGCCGAGCGGCGAGGTGGCGTCTGTGGTTGCGATGCTCGCCAGCGCCGCGCGCAGTTTCGCCGTCGCCGCTTCCACGGCGGGAAAGATGCTCGCCGTGACCTGCGAGCCGCCGGAGAAGGGGCCGTCCGGCAACTCGGTGTCGCCGAGTTCGACGGTGATCTTGTCCATGGGGACTCCGAGCGCATCGGCTGCGATCTGGCCGAGCGCGGTGTAGGTGCCCGAGCCCATGTCCTGGGTGCCGCACTGGACCAGCAGCGAGCCGTCGGCGCGCAGCGCGACGCGCGCTCGGCAGGCCTGGCGTATCGCAGGATAGAGCGTGGTCGCCATGCCGAAGCCGATTTTCCAGCGGCCGACTTTGGTGGCCGATCGCGCACGGCGCTCGGCCCAGCCGAAACGCTCGGCGCCGACGCGATAGCATTCGCGAAGGCTGTTGCTGCTCCAGGGCCGGCCGTTCTCCTGGTCGCGATCGGCAAAATTGTCGAGGCGCAATTCGAGCGGATCGACCCCGAGCAATTCTGCCGCCTCGTCCATCGCCGACTCCAGTGCAAAGGTGCCGGGAGCCGTTCCCGGCGCACGCATCGGAACCGGCTGCGGCTCGTTGGTGCGCACGAGGCTGTGACGCGTGGTGACGTTGGGGCAGGCGTAGAGGAAGCGCGTGTAGACCGCGGTCGAGTCGGAAAATTCCGCATGTGTCGAGGTTTGGGCTACGACATCATGCTCGATCGCCGTCAGCCGCCCATCGACGAAGCCGAGCGCGATGTCTTGCGCCGTCTCCTGCCGCCGCCCGACCAGGATGAACATCTGTGCGCGGGTCAGTTCGAGCCGCACCGGACGGTTCGTCTTTCGCGATGCCAGCATCGCCCAGAACATCCACGGCCACCACAGCTGTCCCTTGCAGCCGAAGCCGCCGCCGAGATAGCGCGACAGCACGCGGATGTCGACGGGCGGCATCTCGAACGCATGCGCGATGATCGCCCGCGTGGCGAAAATCGCCTGCGTGCAGGTGTGAACGACGACCTTGTTGCCTTCCCACCAGCAAACGACCGCATGGGGCTCCATCGGATGATGATTGTTGACGGCGGTTGTGTAGCGGCGCCGCACCACGAGCCCGGCCTCGCTCAACGCCTTCGCAGAATCGCCGCGGCGGGTCGAGGCCGGGAAACGCCCGACCATCGCCGGCTCATAGGCCTGGTCCAGCGCCTGGCCCATTTGCGTCAACGCGGTGCGCGCTGCGATCGAGGCTTGTGTCGCCTTCGCCGCTTCGCGGGCCTCCGACAGCGTAGTGGCGGCGACGAGCGCGACGGGCTGGCCGTGGAAATGAATCGCCTTCTCCCGGATCAGGGCGGTTGCTGCCGACGGCTTCAGCGATGCGGCATCTTCATGCGTGACGAGGGTGGCAAATCCCGACAGCGTGGCAGCGCGCGATGTGTCGAGTGACTGCAATTCGCCGCAGGCGATGGGCGACTCCACGAGGGCCGCGTGCAGCAGGCCCTCGGGCATCATCTCGCCTTCATAGCGGGCCTGGCCGGTGACCTTGAGGGTGCCTTCATAGCGCGCGATGGTTCGGTTCTTCACGACTGGCCTCCGGCCGTTTGCAGGGCGCGAATGACGGCGTTGCGCAGCAAGGGGATCTTGAATGCGTTGCCTTCGAGCGGGCGCGCGCCTTCGATTGCGAGCGCGCCGGCCTCGGCGAAGGCGTGCTCCGTCGGTGCGCGACCGATCAGCGCCGCCTCGCTTTTCTCAAGTCGCCAGGGCAGTGGTGCAACACCGCCAGCCGCGAGCCGCGCCTCGGCGATGGCGCCATCCGCGATGCGCAACGCCGCCGCGACGGAGACGACGGCAAATTCGAACGAGGCGCGATCGCGGATCTTCAGATAGGTCGCGTGGTTTGCGAAACGCGCCGCATTGAGCATGCGGATCACCGTGATCATCTCCCCGGGGCGCAGAGATGAATCGGGTGCGGTGGTCTCGCCCGGCAGCGGGTAAAGCTCGGACAGTGCGAGTTCGCGTTCGCCGCTAGCACTGCTCACCACGATCCTGGCGTCAAGCGCGGCCAGCGCCACCGCGAGGTCGGACGGATGCGTGGCGACGCAGCCGGGCGAGCCACCGAACAGCACGGCATGGCGGTTCTCGCCATGTCGGGTGCCGCATCCGGACCCGGGATCGCGCTTGTTGCAGGCCAGTCCCGCGTCGCGAAAATAGGGACAACGTGTCCGCTGCAGCAGATTGCCCCCCATGGTTGCGACATTGCGCACCTGTCCGCTCGCGCTCGCAAGGATGCCATCGCATACAAGAGGATAGTGCGCTTTCACCTCCGGATGGGCGGCGATGTCGCTCAGCCGGGCCGTCGCGCCGATGGTGAGCGCGTCGCCGGAGCGGGTGATGGTCGCAAGCGGCAGGTGCGAGATGTCGATCACCTCCTGTGGCGCGGTCAGCGAAGCCTTCCAGAGCGGCAGCAGATCGGTGCCGCCGGCGAGATAGGCGGCACCTGCCCTCTCGCCGCGCGCGAGCGCATCGGTGAGTTCGGCCGCGCGAATATAGTTGAAGGAAGCGCTGCTCATAGCCCGCCGACCTCCGCGATCGCAGCGACGATGTTGGCATGGGCGCCGCAGCGGCAGAGATTGCCGCTCATGCCTTCGCGGATGTCGTCGATCGAGAGAGGGCCCTCCGCCAGCAAGGCGATCGCGGACAGAATCTGGCCCGGCGTGCAGTAGCCGCACTGCAGCGCATCGTGCCGGATGAACGCATCCTGCAGCGGATGCAGGCGATCGGCCGTGCCGATCCCCTCTATCGTCGTCACGTCGGCCCCTCCAAAGGATGCTGCCAGCGCCAGGCAGGATGCGATCCGACGGCCCGTGACCAGCACCGTGCAGGCGCCGCAGCCGCCCATGTCACAGCCCTTCTTGGTGCCGGTGAGCCCGAGCTCGTCGCGAATCACGTCCAGCAGGGTCGCGGTCGGCGCGATCTCGCGCTCGTATCGCGTGCCGTTGATCTTTATGGACAGCGCGATGCTCTGTTTCGGAATGTTGGCGTTCAGTGATTGCGTCATGTGGTGTACATCGCCGTGGCACTGGAATGTTCGGCCGCGATTATGGCAGGCTAGGGCGAAGCTGGAAGGCATGGTATTATCCTAGGATTGGCAGTCCCCCTTTGGGCGTTGTTCGAAAGATGCTGCAATGTCGGTGATCGAGAAGAGCCGCAGTGAGCTCGGGGATTTCCTGCGGTCGCGCCGTGAGAAATTGCGGCCGCGGGATGTCGGGCTTGCCGATGGACGGCGGCGGCGAACCGCCGGTCTGCGGCGCGAGGAAGTAGCCGAACTCGCCGGCATCGGCGTCGACTGGTATGTGCGCCTCGAGCAGGGCCGCTCGGTCAATCCGTCGATCACGACCATCAATGCGCTGGCCCGGGCGCTCAAGCTCAACAAGGTCGAGCACCTTCATCTCAAGGCCCTCACCCGTTCCGGCGAGCGGCGGAGTTTCCAGCAGGAGACCGTGCCGGCATCATTGCAGCGGATGATCGACGCGATGAAGCACCCGGCCTATGTGACCGGTCGCTGATGGGACCTGCTCGGCTGGAACAAGGCGGCGAACGACATTTTCGCGTTCGATCATCTCGCGAGCGAAGACCGCAACGTGCTCGTCTCCATGTTGACGCGGCCCTCGGCGCGGAAGCTGTTCGGGGCGGCCTGGGCCGATGAAGCCAAGCGCGTCGTCGCGCAGTTCCGGGCGGTGCACGATCTATGGGCCGACGATCCCGCGTTTCATGAGCTGTTGCTCAAGCTCAGGAAAGGCTGCCCGGAATTTTCGGTCTGGTGGAAAACCCACGACATCCGCGGCACGGCCGCCGGCATCAAGCGGCTGCATCATCCGAAAAAGGGCGTCGTGTCCTTCGAACATGCGAGCTTCCAGGTCAATGACGACCCGTCATTGCGGGTCGTGATCTACACGCCGGTGAAGTAGGGGGGCGGGGTTCTACTGACAGTCGCTAAATTGCGGCCCCGACCACGAGGGCCTATTAGCTGTCGATCCTGAGCTCCCACACATCACGCGGGAGCCTTTCTGCAGGCGGCCGGCTTTTGACCGTCGCGTTCCGCGCGCACACGGTCGAACACGGAACGGCACTCGATCTTTGTGCGTTGGAGCAAAAAGCACGTACAACGAGCGCAAGCTCGAGACAGTGCTCCTGCCGTTGTCTACGGGAGGCTTGAGGGGTACTGCCCGTCACCCCGCAAAATCCGCGAAGTCTCGAGATTCATGCCACCATCGATCCGCGCCTGGGGCGAGGCGTCGTATTGCTGTTTGGCGGGCCTGTCGAGGCGCCTGGAAGAGCTGCACGGCTTGACCTGAACTGGTCGGTTCGTGTCGATAGGGAGCACCGTCTTGTGAGATATCCGCTTCAGGGCCAGGTTTGAGCGGATGCTCGAAACCCCGGTTATGCGGGAGAGCTTGTTTACGATGAGATCCTCAAGAGCCTCGATATCAGACACCATAACGCGGAGAAGATAATCGTTGTCCCCGGTCATCAGGTAGCATTCCATCACCTCGCCAAGGCGATCGATTGAACGCGTAAAGCTCTCGAGTGATGGCTGGGCCTGCCTTTCAAGCTTTACTTGTATGAATGCCGTAACGCCGATGCCGAGAACTGCGGGATCCAGCACCGCAATTCGCCGGTCAATGACCCCGAGTTTTTCGAGCGTTCGAACTCGAGCGAGACACGGAGACGGTGAGAGATTGACGCGGGAAGCGAGTTCAACGTTGGTCAAACTTGCGTTCTGCTGCAGTTCATTCAAGATCTTTATGTCGATCCTGTCCAAAGCCGTCGTCGTCATTTCATTCTCCCATGGGCAAGCATTCGTCGTCCCATCGAGGCCCGGCCCCTCGCGTTATTCCGCGTGGTGACATCTCGATGAAACAAATGCTATCTCTCGCCGGGGCATGTAGAATTTCGATAAAATGACGACTTGTATCGAAAAACGGTCAATCTGATCTTGCCGCTCGAACATGTGGCCTGCGCGCCGTCGACTGCTGCCGTCGTGATGAGCAACGCGATTGCAATCTGTGCACTGATGGTCGCGGGAACTGAACCAGGTCCAGCCCAAGCCCGCGATTTTTGGAGGTCCCAGCTTTGTCATCGACTGGCCTAGCCGGGTAATTGGTAGGGCAGTATGTCCCTGCGATCGCGGTCTATTCTCAATCTGCTCTTGAGCGGCGGGATCGCGCGTTGAGAACAGTTGGTCCGCTCGCAGATTCGACAAGAAATTCCGATCGGATCGAAAGTGCCCTTGCTTGTGAGGTCGAGCCCGTCTGCATATACGAAATCTTTTGCATAGGAGACTTCGCATCCCAGAGCGATGGCATAGCGCGGACGAGGAGAGCCGAAGCCGCCCCGGCCTTTCGAAAGTTCAGTTGCGATGCAAAGAAATCGGATGCCGTCCGGTGTCTCGGCGAGTTGCCGAATGATTTGGCTTGGGGCCTCGAATGCCTGGTGCGCATTCCAGAGCGGGCAGGCGGCTCCGTATCGTGCAAATTGCAGTTTTGCCGCGCTGTGGCGTTTGGTGATGTTTCCGGCGCGGTCCAATCGGGCGAAGAAGACGGGCACACCCTTCGAGCCTTGCCGTTGAAGCGTAGACAAGCGATGAGCAACCTGCTCCAGGCTTGCGCCGAACCTCGTCGCGAGCAATTCAAGATCGTGCCGCAGCTCTCGAGCGGATTGCAGGAATCGTTGGTACGGTAGAACGAGAGCGCCCGCAAAATAATTTCGCAATCCGGCCGCGCACACGTTTCGTGCATCGACTGATCGAAATGTCGCTTTATCTGTAATCTGACCAATCCGGTCTTCTTGTTCAAGAGTCGCGATTTGCAGAGCGATCTGGAAGGTTCGGGTTGGTGTAGGCAGATATTGGCTTAGGAACAGCGTGCGCGATGCGCGATCGAATTGCCGCAATGAAGTCTCGTTCGGACCGCTCTGGCGAATCTGCACGCCATGTTTCGATTCCAGGTAGCTGATCAACGCCGTCGTCGCGTTGCTGTCGGGAATATTCAGCCGGTCGGCAAGAGCCTCGGCCGCGGTATCCAACTCATGGACGTAATTGTCGACCAGGTGAAAGAAATCGCGAACTTCCTCATAAGCCGTCGGTTCTCCCGCCAGATTGGCGATCTGGCCATCCAGGCTGGCGAGTTGCTCGCTGTTGCGCCGATATGCCTGATGCGCGCTCAGGAGCGCTTGAGCAAAACCGGGAGCGTTCTGAACCACCAGTTTCAACTCTTGTATGCTGGGCGAATAGGAGGCGAAGATCGGATCAGCCAACGACTCGGCCAGCATCGAAATGATCTTGTCACTGTCGTTGAGCGACAAAGAGCTCAGGTCGACCTGAAATTTTTCGGCGAGCAGCACGAGCACGGAAGCCGAGACCGGCCGCTGATTGTTCTCGATCTGGTTCAGGTAACTGAGCGAGATTCCCAGCCGCTCCGCGAACGCCGCCTGGGTGAGCATTTTGCTCTCCCTTACCTCGCGGAACCTGCGACCGATATAAAGCTTTCCTGCCATTTGCAACTTCGCAATATGCTGTTTGCAATTCTGTAACATGTGCGAATGTGCGTCTTCAACCCTTCTCAGGTTTCGGATCGCTTGTATATGGCGCGTAAGACCTGCTCGCGGACCCACCGGGGGGTGTTGTGTGATCTCCACAATTGAAGCTCTTGAAGAACGTCGCGCCGGCGCAAGACGCGGCGGCGGCGAAAAGCGCATCGAGGCGCAGCACGCCCGCGGCAAGCTGACCGCCCGCGAGCGGATCGAGCTCCTGCTCGACAAGGGCTCGTTCGAGGAATTCGACATGTTCGTCGAGCACCGCTCGATCGAGTTCGGCATGGAGAAGAACAAGATCCCCGGCGACGGCGTCGTCACCGGCTGGGGCACGGTCAACGGCCGCAAGACCTTTGTGTTCGCCAAGGACTTCACCGTGTTCGGCGGCTCGCTGTCGGAAACCCATGCGCTGAAGATCACCAAGCTGCAAGACATGGCGATGAAGGCGAGGGCGCCGATCATCGGCCTCTATGACGCCGGCGGCGCGCGCATCCAGGAGGGCGTCGCGGCGCTCGCGGGCTATTCCTATGTGTTCCGCCGCAACGTGCAGGCCTCGGGCGTGATCCCGCAGATCTCGGTCATCATGGGCCCCTGCGCCGGCGGCGACGTCTATTCGCCTGCGATGACCGACTTCATCTTCATGGTGAAGAACACCAGCTACATGTTCGTCACCGGCCCCGACGTGGTGAAGACCGTCACCAACGAGGTGGTGACCGCCGAGGAGCTCGGCGGCGCCTCGGTGCACGCGACGCGCTCCTCGATCGCCGACGGCGCGTTCGAGAACGACGTCGACGCGCTGCTGCAGATGCGCCGGCTGATCGACTTCCTGCCGTCGAACAACACCGACGGCGTGCCGGAATGGCCGAGCTTCGACGATATCGGCCGGGTCGACATGTCGCTCGACACGCTGATCCCCGACAATCCGAACAAGCCCTACGACATGAAGGAGCTGATCCTGAAGGTCGTCGACGAGGGCGACTTCTTCGAGATCTCGGAGACCTTCGCCAAGAACATCGTCACCGGCTTCGGCCGCATCGCCGGCCGCA
>NZ_JACMYO010000005.1 GCF_020889685.1 Bradyrhizobium oropedii | reverse complement strand
GCTGGCCGCGGCGCTGGCGCCGCAGCGCCCGCCTTGCGCTCCGCGGTCAGCGCGATCATGGCGACGCTGACGCCGGGAATGGCACGCACGGCGTTCTCGGCCTGCGCACGCACGCTCTCCCAGGCGCGGGCTTCCGCCGCATCGACGTTGATCGAGAAGAACACCTTGCCGTCGGTGACCGTGATCGCCGACAGCACATTGGCGTTGGTCAAGGGGACGCCGCGCGGCGACATCACCTTGGCAAGGCCATCGAGAACCTGTTGCTGCGTCACGCTCACCGCGCATCTCCTGGAAAATTCAAGAGTGCACCCATAGAGCGTTGCAGCGCAAAAGGCTACCTCGCTCCGACGTCGTCCCGCCGCTCGGCCGGCGCGGCCGAGGCCCCTTCCTTGGCGGCCTCGTAGTTCAGCTCGATCATGACCCCGTTGGGGTCGTTCACGAAGATCTGCCAGAGATCGCCGCCGGGAACCTGGCGCGAGTCGAATTCCATGCCCTTGGACTGAAGCCGCTTCCGCATTCCGTCGAAGCCGTGACTTGCAAAGGCGACGTGATGGACGACGCCGGAGTCCGGCTTTTGTGCCTCGTCGGTCGCCGAAATATCGACCAGATGCACGACAGCCTTGCCCTCGCTGTACATCCACGCACCGGGGAACGCGAAGTTCGGCCGCGCACCCTTTTCCAGGCCCAGAATGTCCTCGTAGAACCGCACCGTGGCGGTGAGATTCCGGGTCCGGATATTGAAATGATCGAGCACTCCGACGCTCATGCCCATGCGATACACTCCCTTTTTTGTGAGCTTCTTTGGTGGGCCGATCCTAGCACAAAACCGGGGTCTGCCATCCAACGAAGCCGTTGCCCTCCGCTGCGCAGGGGGTATGGTGCGGCTCCTTCCATGGACGGAATGCCCTACCCGCCGCGACGTTTTCCGGCGGTCCTAAGGGGCGATCACCACGGCAAATCACAAGGTATCAGGCACAAGGTAGCAGATATGGCTAAAGTCGCTTTTCTCGGTCTCGGCGTAATGGGTTTCCCGATGGCGGGACACCTCGTGAAAAAGGGCGGCCATGAGGTCACCGTGTACAACCGGACCGCAGCGAAGTCGAAGGAATGGGCCGACAAATTCGGCGGCAAGACTGCGCCGACCCCGAAGGCCGCAGCCGAAGGCCAGGACTTCGTGATGTGCTGCGTCGGCAATGACAACGACCTGCGCGCGGTCACCATCGGCCCCGATGGCGCCTTCGCCGGCATGAAGAAGGGTGCGACCTTCGTCGATCACACCACCGCCTCCGCCGAGGTCGCCCGCGAGCTCGATGCCGCCGCCACCAAGGCCAGCTTCAAGTTCGTCGATGCGCCGGTGTCCGGCGGCCAGGCCGGCGCCGAGAACGGCGTGCTGACGGTGATGTGCGGCGGCAGCGCAGACGCCTACGCGGGCGCCGAGCCGATCATCACCGGCGCCTACGCGCGAATGTGCAAGTTGCTCGGACCGGCAGGCGCCGGCCAGCTGACCAAGATGGTCAACCAGATCTGCATCGCCGGCCTGGTGCAGGGCCTCTCCGAGGGCATCCACTTCGCCAAGAAGAGTGGCCTCGACGTCGCCGCCGTGATCGAGACCATCTCGAAGGGCGCAGCGCAGTCCTGGCAGATGGAGAACCGCTACAAGACCATGAACGAGGGCAAGTACGATTTCGGCTTCGCCGTCGAGTGGATGCGCAAGGATCTCTCGATCGCGCTGGCGGAAGCCCGCCGCAACGGCGCCACCCTGCCCGCCACCGCGCTGGTCGACCAGTTCTATGCCGAGGTCGAGAAGATGGGCGGCAAGCGCTGGGATACGTCGAGCCTGCTGGCGCGTCTGCAGCGCTAGTACCTGGAATCATAGATTCGTGAGACACAACCGTCATTGCGAGCGAAGCGAAGCAATCCATCTGCCCGCTTCTGCGGAAGCATGGATTGCTTCGTCGCTGTCGCTCCTCGCAATGACGACCGAATGCGAGTCACACTTCAGCGCCATGGTGACCCGCCGGCGGGTCACCAGCCATGCAGCGTCGTCTCGCGAAGGAGAATTTCCCCTTTGAAGGTCGCGCTGCCAAAATATCGAAAACAACCCCATGCAAAGGAGCTGGCCGGCCGCCGGCATTCGATATGGCAACTTGACATGTCGGGCAAATCAGGGGCACATTTCCATTATTCAGAAATTGTGTGGACACCCTCAATTACGGCGACACTGCACTCAACTTCTAGTTGGCGGTTACGCTGAATAAGTCGAGCCCCTTGGCTCACCTGTAACGCTGAGACCCCACGAAACGACAAGATAAAAATATGGCACGATCCGCCTAGCCATCGAGCACGGCGTCCGCAAGCCGGTCCCGCGACGGATATTGTGCGGGTCCGTTACGCCCCCCGCGCAAAAGTTAATTTAACCTCCGGTTAACGCCTTTCTTTAGCTCTTTAAGGTAACGCTTAATGAATTGGCGTCACAGATAGACAATGCAAAAGGCGCGCGCGGTTCGCGCGCAGGATTTGTGTTGTTGATGAGTAATCCCGCAGAAAAGCCTGAAGTTGTACAGCTTCCGGCAGGACCTCAGGTGACGGTGTCGGTCAACAGCCGGCGCGTCGCTGCTCAGCGGGTGCGCGAGGCGCGGGATCGGTTAACGTCAACCAGTGGAACCCGCCCGGCATTCGACGCCGAACTGCTCCGCCAATACGCCCAGACCCGGATATCTGCGTCCTACGTCGTGATGCTGCTGGTGGTGGCAACCGGCGTGCTGTTTGGCCTCTGGATGAAGCCGATCATGGCCGGGGCCTGGACGCTCGGCATCCTCTGCGTCCATGTCGCCATCATCCGCAGCTGCGCCCGCTTCCTCGCCGAGCCCACCTCGGTCGCGGTGACCCGCAAATGGCGGACGCGCTTCGTGCTGCTCGACCTGCTCTACGGCCTGTGCTGGACCGCAATCCTGATCCACCCTGCCGGGCGCGATCTCGCTTCCAACACGCTGATGATGTTCCTGATGATGCTGGTGATCGCGGTCTCCAGCATGCTGGCGGCGAGCCTGCCGATCGCAGCGCTCGCGGCGACCGTTCCGGTGACGGTGGGGATCGCGCTCGACCTCGTGCTCAACGGCGCGTTCGACAATTACGTGCTGGCGCTGCTCGCGCTTGCCGCCGAAGGCTATTTCGCCCTGCTCGCGCACCGCCTGCATTCGACCACGCTGGCGACGCTGGAGGCCCGCGCCGAAAAGGATGCGCTGATCGGCGAACTGGAACAGGCCAAGGCGATCTCCGACGAAGCACGGCACCGTGCCGAATCCGCCAACGTCGCCAAGTCGCGCTTCCTGGCCCAGATGAGCCACGAGCTGCGCACGCCGCTCAACGCCATCCTCGGCTTCTCCGAGGTGATGAAGAGCGAGATCTTCGGCGCGCATGCCGTGCCCGTGTACAAGGAATATTCTGCCGACATCCATAATTCCGGCGTGCACCTGCTCAATCTCATCAACGAGATCCTCGATCTGTCGCGCATCGAGGCCGGCCGCTACGAGCTGAACGAAGAGGCCGTGGCGCTGGTGCATGTCGTCGCCGACTGCCACCATCTGTTGAAGCTGCGCGCCTCCAGCCGCGGCATCACCATCCACGAAGTGTTCGAGCACGGCATGCCCAGGATCTGGGGCGACGAGCGCGCCATCCGCCAGGTCGTGCTCAATTTGCTCTCCAACTCGATCAAGTTCACCCCGCAGGGCGGCGAGATCTGGCTGAAGGTCGGCTGGACTGCGTCGGGCGGGCAGTATCTGAGCGTCAAGGACACCGGCAGCGGCATCGCCGAGGACGAAATCCCGGTCGTGCTGGCCTCGTTCGGCCAGGGCTCCAACTCGATCAAGTCGGCGGAACAGGGCGCGGGCCTTGGCCTGCCGATCGCGAAAAGCCTGATCGACATGCATGGCGGCACCTTCACGCTGAAGTCGAAATTGCGTATCGGCACCGAGGTGATCGTGACCTTGCCGCCGGAACGGGTGATGAGCGCGCTGGCGCCGATGGCGGAAGAATCGCCGCCGATGCAGCCGGAGCCGGTCGAGCCCGCGATGAGCGGTGACCGCAAACGCGTGCGCCGCAAGTCGATCATGAGTGCCGGCACCGGATTGTAGAGCATGTCGCGGAAGATCGTGACGCGGTTATCGCCAGAGCCTCTTCCGTTCCGATGGAATCGGAACGGGGCTCCAGACTCTTATCTCGCCGCGTTTTCTTTACGCGAACCGGTATCCACTTCGCTCGAAAACGCTTTGACAACAAACGCAAGGCGTTCGCGCCAGAACCATGCTCGCGACAAGAAGCCGAGGCGTGATGCGGCATCCCGCGTCAGCCGGCTTGCACCGGCGGCTGAAACGGTTCAACAGTTGAACAATGAGCTCAGAAACGCCGTGTATCGCAGTCTGCATGATGGACCCCAGGACGAAGCTCTGCTTCGGCTGTGGTCGCACGCTTCCCGAGATCGCGCGCTGGCACAAGATGGACACCACGGAGCGGCTGTCCGTCATGTCGACGCTGCCGGCGCGCATGGCCGAGGCCGGGCTCGAGCGCATGGAGCCGCGTCCGAAGCGCGCATGACCGGCACCACGACCGGAGGTGCTCCATGACCCGCATCCTCCTCATCATCCTGCTGCTGATGGCAACCGCCGGCGCCGTCGTCGCCTATGGCGATCCCGATCAGATCGCGCGCGCCAGGCAGAACCTGACCCAGATCTTCGGCCGCACCATCGTCGCCTCAACCTCCTCTTCCAGCTCGGCCCCCGCGGTGCAGATCGCACGCAGCCAGGGCGGCGAGTTCGCGTTCCGCGCCAAGATCAACGGCGTCAGCGCGCCGATGGTGATCGATACCGGCGCGACCTCGGTCGTGTTGACCTGGGAGACCGCCAAGGCGATCGGGTTGCCGACCGAAATGCTCGAATACAATGTCGACCTGGAGACCGCCGGCGGTCACACCAAGGCGGCGCGCCTGACCCTCGACAGGCTCGCGGTCGGCAAGCTGGTCGAGAAATCCGTGCCGGCCTTGGTGGTGCAGCGCGGGCAGATGAAGACCAACCTGCTCGGCATGAGCTTCCTCGACCGGCTCGAAAGCTGGGGCGTGCGCTCCGACACGCTGAGCCTGACGGGATACCCCGACGTCACCGGTAGCATCAGCACCTCGAGCCGCCACCGGCGCCCGCGCACGGTCGTCGACTAGGTTTACCTATCGTCGTCGTGGATCGACGATGGATGCCGGCACAGCGGCGTGACCTGGATCTCCATGAACGGAAACAGCGGCAGGCTGGACAGGATGTCGTGCAACTCCTGCGCGCCCGATACGTCGAAGATGCTGACATTGGCGTAGCGGCCGGCGACACGCCACAAATGGCGCCAGGCGCCCGTGCGCTGCAGCTCCATGGCGCGGACCCGCTCGGCCTGCTTCAGCGCATCGATCTTTTCGGCCGGGATGTCGTGCGGAATCCGCACATCCATTTCGACGTGGAACAGCATGATGATGAACTCTTTCTGCAAGCAATGATACGGCACCATGGAGACGGCGCGGAGCCGCCGCGGATCGCGGCGGCTCCATCGATCTGTCTACGAGATCGTCAGCCCTGTCGTCAGCCTTGTCCTCAGCCTTGCACCAGACCGCGGCTGACGAGGTTGATGTCGTCGGGGTTGACGAGGTCCTTTGCCGTCCAGCCCGAGACGTCGTAGTCGCTCATGCAATTGCGCACGAAATCCTGCATCGCGCCGAGATCGCCGGTGGCGCTCGCGGCCATCAGGGTCTCGACACGCAGGTTCTCGTAATTGCCCGCATAGTTGCGCTCGTAGAGCTCGTGCCGGCCGCCGAACTCGGAGCCGACCGCGTCCCAGAGCAGCTTGAGCAGCTTGATCCGGTCGATCGCGGCGTAGCCGTTGGAGCCGCGCACGAAGCGGTCGAGATAGGGCCGGATCGCCTCGCTCTCCAGATCGGCCGAGCTCGACGGCAGATAGATCAGGCCGCTCGCGACGTGGCGCTCGATCAGCTCCTTGATTCGCGGATACGCCATCGGCGCGAACACACGATAGGCCAGCCCGTAGTTCAGATTGGGAAGATTGTAGCCATCGGTCCCCTGCCAGTCGATCGGCGATTTCACCATCGCATCGGCTATGCCGTGGAACAGATTGCGCCAGGCAATCACCTCGCCCACCGCGGTCTGCACGCCGCGGAAATCCTTCGAACCGGTCGCCTCGACGGCCATCGAGAACAGGCCAGCGATGAAGTCGAGCTTGACGGCAAGGCGCGTCACGCCGTGCAGCGTGAAACGCGGGATGAAGCCCGACGCCGGGAAAAACTGGTTGATCTTGTCGACGTCGCCATAGATGAAGACGTTCTCCCAGGGCACCAGCACCTTGTCGAAAACGAGGATCGAGTCGTTCTCATCGAAGCGGCTCGACAGCGGATAATCGAACGGCGAACCGGTCGCGGCCGCGGTGAATTCGTAGGACGAGCGGGCAATCAGCTTGATGCCCTTGGCATCCATCGGCGCCGTGAAGATCAGCGCAAACGACTTGTCCTTGATCGGGATGCCGTAGTGGGCGATGAAATTGTAGTGCGTCAGTGCCGATCCGGTCGCGACCACCTTCGCGCCTGAGACGATCAGGCCGGCGTCGGTCTCCTTCTCGACATGCATGAAGACGTCGCGCACCTCCTCGATGGCGCGATCGCGGTCGATCGGCGGATTGACGATGGCGTGATTCCAGAAGTCGATCCGTTCCTGGGTTCGCGAATACCACTTCTTTGCGTTGCCGGCGTATTCGCCATAGAAGCCCGAATTCGCACCGAGCGTGCCGAGGAACGCCGCCTTGTAGTCCGGCGAGCGGCCCATCCAGCCATACGCGACCTTCTGCAATTCGGCGATCGCATCGCGGCCCTTGATCAGATCATCGGCCGTTTTCGAGCCGAGGAAGAACGGATGGGTCAGCTGCCCCGAGCCGGTGTCCGTCAGAACGCCGATCTGATCCTTCTTCTCGTGGAAGCGATCGTACCAGCGCGCCACCATGCGCGCCGAATTGCGGAAGGCGGGATGCTGGGTGACGTTCTTGACGCGCTCGCCATAGATGTAGATTTCCCGGCCGTCCTGGATGCTGTCCAGGAATTCCGCACCGGTATAGACGCTGGTGGTTAACGCAGGCGCATCGGCCCGCAGGGCTGCTGCTGTGGTCATGGGTTTCTCCTCCGCTTGTGTCGTCGGACCGGCGGGGCATTGCCGCACCGGGCCGGACCATCCCGTCACGCTCTTGGTCGGCGTGACATCGGAGGAAAAGCTACGCGCTCACCCGGAGCGGGCGAAAGGTATCACACCATACCGCGCAGTCCGTCGCGGCTCGGGCTATGACTCAGCTCGCACCGACCAGACGGCAGCGATCGTCCAGCCGATGCAACACCGAGGCCGATGCAGCAATGCACAGCACGGCATAGGGAGCGAAAACCGGAGCGAGCCATGGTCAAAGGTTTGGGCAAAGGTTTTGACAGCACCGCTGTCGCTTTCCATCGCGATGGCGAATTGGCCCTCGATGCCTGCGTCGTCACGATCGGCGCATTTGACGGCGTCCACCGCGGCCATCAAGAACTGCTCCGGCAGACCATTGCGGCAGCGCAGCGCAGCGATGTTCCTGCCGTGGTCTACACTTTCGATCCGCCGCCAAAAGTGTATTTCGGCCAGGCCGAGGCATTGATCCCGCTCCGAGAAAAGCTCGAGCGCATCGCAACATTCGCGCCCGATCATGTCGTCGTCGCCGACTTCAACCAGATCTATGTCCGCCGCACCGCGGCCGACTTCCTTGCAGAACTGCAGCGCCTGCACCCGCGTGAAGTGATCGTCGGCGAGGACTTCCGCTTCGGGTCCTGCAAGGGCGGCACCGCGTTGCTGCTGCGGCAACATTTCAACACGCGCATCCTGCCGCCGGTGCGCTGCGGCAATGGCGAGATCGTCTCCAGCAGCCGGATCCGCGCGCTGCGACGGTCCGGCCTTGCCGCTGCCGCGTCGGCGCTGGAAAACTGGCGGGACATCGTGACCGCGCCATCCGCCAATCGACCGAGCTTGGTCCAATTCGAGGTCGCCAGCCAATGACCGCCATCGATCCACGCGAGCTGCGCAACGCCTGCGGCCAGTTCGGCACCGGTGTTACCATTATCACGACGCATTGCGAGGGACGCGATCACGGCATGACCGCCAATGCGTTCATGTCGGTTTCGCTCGAACCGCCGCTGGTCGCGATCTCGATCGCGAAGAGCGCGAAGATGCTTTGCAACATCCAGAACACCGGCCGCTTTGCAGTCAGCGTCCTCGCCGAGGGCATGGAGGATCTCGCCTGGCATTTCGCCGGCAAGCCCAGGCGCGACCTCCGCGACGTGTTCGAACGCCGCAACGAGCTGCCCGTGATCGTCGATGCGGCGGCGTACTTTGTGACCGACCTCGCCGACGAGATCGTCGCCGGAGACCACACCATCTTCATCGGCCATGTCCGCGAGATGGCGCTGGAGCCCGGCAAGAAACCGCTGCTGTTCTTCCGCGGCCGCTTCGGCAGCCTTGCCGACCCGCACCCCGCGCCCGCGACGCTGGAGAATGCTGCTTACGAATTTGTTTGGTGAGACCACCAACCGATATTCCCGAAAACGGGGATGCAAGTTTGATCAAACTGCAAGAAAAGGAGGAAACGACCATGCTGAACGTCACCAAGGACACCATCACCGACCACGTCATCGCCGCGCTCGCGAAGGATATTCCGGATCGCAACCGCCAGATCATGACGAGCCTGATCCGCCACATGCACGACTTCTGCAAGGAGGTCGACCTGACCTTCGCCGAATGGTTCGCGGCCTGCGAATTCCTGCGCCGCGCCGGCGACATCTCGGACGAGAAGCGCAACGAGTTCATCCTGATCGCCGACATTCTCGGCGTCGAGGTGCTGGTCGACATGCTCGACCATCGCGTCACCGATGGCGAGAGCGAGTCGACCGTGCTTGGACCGTTCTACCGCGAGAACCCGCCGGTGCTGGCCAAGGGCGCCTCGATCATCAAGAAGACGTTCGACAACGCGCAGACCGTCAAGGTCTCGGGGCGCATCAGCGACACCGCGGGTCGGCCGATCGAGGGCGTCACCATCGACGTCTGGGAAGACGCGCCCAACGGGCTCTACGATCTGCAAGACCCGGAGCAGCCGGCCTACAATCTGCGCGGCCGCTTCACGACCGACGCCAACGGCGAATACGCCTTCGTGGCACTCCGCCCCGAGCCCTACCCGATTCCGTACGACGGCGCCGGCGGCGAGCTCCTGAAGTACATGGGCCACCATCCCTGGCGCCCGGGCCATATCCACTTCATGCTGTCCAAGGACGGCTATCAATCGCTGATCTCGCAGATCTACGATTCCGAGACCAAGTATCTCGACAACGACTCGGTATTCGCCGTGAAGCAGAGCCTGATCGGCAAGTTCGCGAGGGCACCCACCGGGGCCGACACCGATCTCGTGCTCGACTTCGACTTCAAGCTCAAGAAGGCGGCAGTCGAGCGGCTCGTCGCCGCCGAGTGATACGCGTTACGCCCTGCCAGGCTGAGGCCTGGCAGGGCTCATTCTGATCTGACCTGTGAGGACTTATGAGCCGTGCCGTGATCGACATCGTCGAACCTGTGGAGCAAGTGCAGCCGCCCGCTAAGGACACTGCGATCCGCAGCATCCGCGCCACCATCGTGGAAGCGCCGACCCGCCGGCGGCACAAGCTGTCGAACACCGAAGTCACGCATCAGGGCTACGTGCTGGTGCGCGTCCTGCTCGACAACGGCGTCACAGGTATCGGCGAAGCCTCGACGCTGGGCGGGCCGCGCTGGGCCGAGGAGAGCGTGGAATCGATCAAGGCTGCCGTCACGAATTATCTGGCGCCGGCGCTGCTCGGGCAACCTGCCCTCGCCTTTGAAGCCAATGCGCTGCGGATGAGCAAGGCCGCCACCCGCAATTTCGCCGCCAAGGGCGCGATCGAGTCCGCCCTGCTCGACGCCGCCGGCAAGACCCTCGGCCTTGCCGCCAGCGCACTGCTCGGCGGTGCGGTTCGCGAGCGCATGGAGGTGATCTGGGCGCTGGCCTCGGGCGACAGCGGCCAGGAGCTCGAGGAAGCCAGGGAGAAGCTGCGGCGCCGCGAGCACCGCCAGTTCAAGATCAAGTTCGGCTTCAACCGCCCGCAAGCGGATTTGAAGCGGTTGCAGACGCTACGCGCCGGTCTCGGCGACGAGGTACGCCTGATCGTCGACATCAACCAGGGCTGGACCGAGGCCGAATGCATCCGCTTCATGCCTGCGCTGGAGGAGCTGGATGTCGCGCTGGTCGAACAGCCGGTTTCGGCGCTGCAGCTGGAAGCCATGGCGCGTGTCGCGGCCCGCACCTCCATCCCGTTGCTGGTCGACGAGGCCGCCTTCACCAAGGAGGAGATCGCCCGTGTCGCCACGATGGGCTGCGGCAGCGTCTACTCGCTGAAGCTCGTCAAGAGCGGCGGCCTGTTCGAGATGAAGCGCGCCGCCGCAGTCGCGGGCGCCCATGGGCTCGAGCTCTATGGCGGCTGCCTGCTGGAAAGCAGCATCGGCGCCGCCGCGCATCTTGCCGCATTCGCCACCCTGCCCAGGCTCGAATGGGGCACCGAGCATTTCGGTCCGCGAATTCTCGTTGAGGATCTCGTCGTCAACCCGATCAGATTCGACGCGTTCGAGATCTACGTCCCCGATGGCCCCGGCCTCGGCGTCGAGGTCGACGAGGACAAGGTCCGCGCCTTCGCTCGGAAGGATTAGCCGGATGGCGTCATTGCCGCGGACAATTGACAATCCTGGGACCCACGCCCAGTCTTTGCGCTGGAACCATCTTGATCGCACGCTGATGACAACGCGGTATCGAACCCGGCAGGCCTTTCCCGCAGCTTCTCCGGAAGTGCGCGAACACATGTCCGGCTGACCGTGACCGATCGCGACGATGTCATGGATCTCAGGCGACTGGTCTATTTCGTCGCTGTCGCTGAGGAATTGCATTTCGGCCGTGCCGCATCGCGGCTCGCGATCGCACAGCCGCCGCTCAGCCGGCAGATCGCACAGCTGGAGAGCGATCTCGGCGTCATGCTGATCGACCGGAGTCGAAGCCAGATCCGGCTGACCCAGGCCGGCAGCGTTCTGCTGGAGCGTGCGCGCGACGTGCTGGAGCGGCTCGACCGCACGCATCGCGAGATCAAGCGGATCGGAGAGGGTTTTTCGGGCCACCTACGTGTCGCCTTCGTCGGATCGGCGACCTATGGCGTGCTGCCCAACGTGATCAAGGCGTTTCGTTCGGCCTATCCCGACGTCGAGCTCGCGCTGTCGGCGATGAACAACGCCGAGCAGAAGCGCGCGGTGATCCAGCGCGAGATCGATATCGCCGTCGCCCGGCCCTCGCTCGAGGACGAGGAGTTGAAGTCGGAGCCGCTGCTGCAGGAGCCGTTGATCCTCGCGCTATCTGATACCTCGCCCCTGCTTGAACGCCAGGTCACGCGGCTGGCAGCGCTGAAGGCCGAGACATTCGTGCTCTACCCGCGCAAGCCGCGCCCGAGCTTCGCCGACCACATTCTCAGCATCTGCCTCGAAGAAGGCTTCATTCCGAAATCGCAGGTGCTGGCCCAGGACTACCAGACCGCAATCAGCCTGGTGTCGGTTGGCGTCGGCATCGCGCTGGTGCCGAAATCAGTCTCGCAGGCGGAACGCCCCGGCGTCGCCTATCGCGCCTATGAGGGACACAACCCGGGCACCGCGCTGTCGCTGAACTACCGGCGCGACAACCGGATGCCGCATCTCTTCAACTTCCTGAAGATCGCGCAAGACGTTATGCGGCGTCAGCGCAAGCAGTAATCGTTCCCGTCAGGCCGCGACCGGCACAAGCGCACGATCGTCAACGCGTGCGATCGCATCGCGCAGCACCTCGATCCCAGCGCCCGGCCGAACGCCGTTCTCCGCGAGGTGCCTGCGGAACGCACGCGCGCCGGGAACACCATGGAAGGCGCCGACGAAGTGACGCGTGATCGAATGCAGCCGCGTGCCTTCGGCCAGTTGCCGCTCGATATAGGGCAGCATCGCCGTGAACACGTCCTTCATCGTGGCATGCGGTGACGTTTCGCCGAACAGCTCGGAATCGACCGACAGCAGCCGCCACGGCTCCTGATAGGCCGCCCGCCCCAGCATCACGCCATCGACATGCGCCAGATGCTGCTTCGCCTCGGCGACGCTCGTGATGCCGCCGTTGATGATGATGGGGACGTCCGGCAGCGCCGCCTTCAGGCGGTAGACGCGATCATAGTCGAGCGGCGGGATGTCGCGGTTCTCCTTCGGCGACAATCCGTTGAGCCAGGCCTTGCGTGCGTGCACGACGAGCGCATCCGCGCCGGCGGCAATCACACCGCGGGCCAGCGTATCGAGCGCGACTTCCGGATCCTGGTCGTCGATGCCGATCCGGCATTTCACCGTGACGGGAATCCGCACCGCGCGCTTCATCGCCGCAACGCCTTCGGCGACCAGCACCGGCTCCGCCATCAGGCAGGCACCGAAACGGCCATCCTTCACCCGATCGGACGGACAGCCGACATTGAGATTGATCTCGTCGTAACCGAACTGCTCGCCGATCTGCGCAGCACTCGCGAGCTCACCCGGATCGGAACCACCAAGCTGCAGCGCCACCGGATGCTCGCTGGCATCGAAGCCGAGCAGCCGCGCCCGATCACCGTGGATCACGGCGCCGGTCGTCAGCATCTCCGTATAAAGCCGCGCCCGCCGCGACATCAGACGATGGAAGACGCGGCAATGCCGATCGGTCCAGTCCATCATCGGGGCTACGCTGAATTTGTATTTCATATCAGAGACTTAGCTGCCTTGTCGGTTCAATGCAACGAAAACCGACTGAATTTTTCGTCAGCAGATTCAAAGGCATGTCTGCTGGTTTGATTTCCAGACCGTTTTCGGTGTGCCAAAAGTGTGCCACGGGTCTTACCACTCCAATTCTAGGCTCGCCATTCGGTGTGCCACGAGAGTCGGAGTGGCTACGCAAGTCAGTTTGATCAATGGGAAAAGATGGCAAAGGCGACGATTTGCGATTTGGAGGGCGGGGCAGCGTTGTGCGCTTGGTTTGAAGGCACCCCTTCATTCCACGACGCTACACTGCATGAGTTTGAGCTTCGCCAAGGTGCGCCGGGTCGGCTCGTTGTCCACACCTTCCGCATGGAGTCGGAGGTCGATGCTCGGGGATACTTCCTGCTAACGAAACATGTGGACGTGACCTTGACCATCTTCGAACTGATCGAGGTTGAGTTATTCGAATTTATGGAATCTGCAATCATCTTCGGGCTCGATATTGAGACCGACAATGACGGGATCACACTCAGCTTCGATTCGAGCTACGGCGTACACGGACGGATCAAGGCAAAGCGAATTGTCGTCTCCTTTGAGCCGACAAAACCTGAATAGAGGCCGAACTCCTCGCGTGACGATGCGCAGCGACGCGAGGTCCGTCACGGGGCATTTGCACACCTTGCCTTAGGCCGGAAGTATCTCCGCTTTGCCCCCCGAAACCGGACATCGTTTGGAGGCTCACTCATGCGTCTAATGCTCGACAGCAACGTCTACGACTCGCTGCTCGCAGATCGGGATCTACTGGAGCAAGTAAAGCGCGCGATCCACGTGGGCCGTCTTGAACTGCTCACCACGCACGTCCAGCAAGACGAACTCAGCCGCATCGTGCAGCCCGCGAAGCGCGACGCATTGCAGTCGCTGCCGATCACCTTCGTGAGGGTCGCGACGTCAGGGGCGGCCTGGGATGTCTCCAAGTGGGACGACGCTGAGTGGGGTGATGACAGCGGCCGGATCGAGAAAATGGTCGGCGGCAATTCGAAGCATATAGAGGATGCGCTGATCTCGGCTACAGCAGACGCAAAAGCCAATGTGCTCGTGACGAACGAGAAGAGGCTTGCTGGGATGGTCGGACGGGCCGGCTTTGGTGTCGAGGTCTGGTCGGTGGCTCAGCTCGCAGAGTGGCTACGCAAGTCAGCATGAGAAAAGCCAGTGCCCGGTGTGCCGATAGTGTGCCGTGGCCTGTTTGCAGTGAACCAACCACCTGATTCAGCGATGACTTTTCGGCTGGTTGCTCCAATCCATCATCGGGGCGACGGAAAATTTCCATTTCATCTCAGCTGCTTACCCGCAACGCCGGTCCAATGCAACAGGATGCTTCTGGTACCTTTGCCCGCTTCCCTCAACTCAAAAATCGAAAACAACCCCATGCAAAGTAGCACCCCGGTTCGGACCGTAGCCTGCCAGCGAAAGCAAAATCGCAGCCAATTGGTCCGGTTGGCGCCAAGAACGGGGCAAGCCCCTCGACGCCTCTCAGCCTGAGGCCGGCGTGATCGGCCGGCAAATGTGAGAGAGCGCCGTCTCAAGCGAGCTCAACTGATCGCATGCGAGCGCTGCTCGGAATAGCTGCACGCCGTCGCGAGAGAAAGTCAGGTTGTTCGGCTGCACTGCAAGCCACCGATGGAAGGATCGCTGTTGGAGCTTGAGTCAGGTCCATGAAGACCATCAGAACTCGCTGTTGGTTGCTAAAGAATTCTCTGCAGGCGTCAAGTCCGCCGATCCAGAATGAAGCGCGCTGCCCGCTCTCCGATCATCATCGTCGGTGCGTTGGTATTTCCGGAGACCAGCCGTGGCATGATTGAGGCGTCGGCAATCCGAAGGCCCTCGACGCCACGCACCAGCAGTTCTTCGGAAACAACTGCCGTCGGATCGATGGATGCCCCCATCTTCGCCGTTCCGGAGGGATGAAACACGGTCTTCGAGATCGCGCGCACATAGTCGGCGAGCGCATCGATGTCGTTTTCCAGGCCGGGCTTGGGCAACGCGCGCCGCTTGACCAGCCGCGCCAGCGACGGCGCCTCGGAAATGCGAATGGCAAGCTGGACGCCTCGCACGAGCGTGTCGACATCCGCCTGCTCTGCTAGTGAATTGGCAACGAACAGCGCCGGGTCTGCCGGATTCGGCGATCTCAGGCGAACAGTCCCGCGGGACTGCGGGCGCAGCACGCAGGGGCCGATCGAGATGCCGTGTCCGGGCTCGGATGGCCGATCTGCAAAGCCGTTGAACGTCGGCAAGACGTGAAACTGGATGTCGGGCTCGCCGGTTCCGGCGGTATCGGCAAAGCCGCCGGACTCCACGACCGTTGATGTCAGCAGTCCGGTCTTGGTCAGAAGGTACTGCATCATGTGCGATGCGGCGCGAACGCCCTTGTCTTCGCCGAAGATCGAGATCGGATCCCGGGTTTCGCACTGAACGGTCGCCTCGAGATGATCCTGGTAATTCTCGCCGACCCCGGGCAGATCGGAAACGATCTCGATGCCATGTTCGCGCAGATGCGCGGCAGGCCCGATCCCCGACAGTTGCAGGATCTTCGGCGTTGCCAGGGCGCCCGCAGTCAGGATCACTTCGCGCTGGGCCTTGACGGTCGAACCGTCCTCGAGCCGCACACCGCTCGCCCGCTTGCCTTCGAACACCACCTTGTGGACACGCGTCGCGGTCCTGATGGTCAGGTTGGCGCGTCGCTCTGCCTCGCGCAGGAAGGCTTCGGCGGCGCTGCGGCGGCGTCCACGGCTCGTGGTGGTCTGGTAGAAGCCGACGCCCTCCTGCCCCGCGCCGTTGAAATCCTCGTTGTGGGGGATGCCTGCTTCCTGAGCGGCGCGGATAAACGCCCATGACAACGGATGGCCGTAGGCACGATCGGAGACATTGAGCTTGCCGACCGTGCCATGATACTCGCCGGACAGCCGCTGGTTGGCTTCCAGGTCGCGGAAGACCGGCAGCACCTCATCGTAGCTCCAGCCGCGGCATCCCAACTGCGACCATGTATCGTAATCCCGCCGCGATCCCCGGATGTAGACCATCGCGTTGACCGAACTGCCGCCGCCCAAAACGTGCCCTTGCGGTACGATCGACGGCCGCCCGTTCAGTCCCCTCTCGGGCTCGGACGCATAGACGAAGGCATCCCGTCCCTTCTCGAGGACCTTGAAGAAGGTCGCCGGGATGTGGATGAACCTGTCGGTGTCGCGCTGTCCGCTCTCGACCAGCAAGACACGATTGCGCGGATCCTCAGACAGGCGCGACGCCAGCACACAGCCGGCGGAGCCGCCGCCGGCGACAATGTAGTCATACTCCTGCATGTCACTCCCTGCGACGCGGCCGATTCAGACCTGTTCCCCGGTTAGACAAACACGGTCTGGACCGTGGTGAACTCCTTCAGCCCATCGACTCCGAATTCCACGCCGAAGCCAGACTGCTTCACGCCGCCGAACGGTGCATTCGGCTGAATAGCGCCGTGCTTGTTGATCCAGACCGATCCGGATTCGATGCGTTGCGCGACCGCCTTCGCACGCGCGAGGTCGGTGCCCCAGACCGACCCGCCGAGCCCCATCGTGCTTGCGTTGGCCTTGGCAATCGCGTCGTCGACATCGGAATAGCGGATGATCGGCAGGGCCGGCCCGAACTGCTCCTCGTCCACCAGTCTGCATCCGTGATCGACATCCGCAACCAGCGTCACAGGATAAAAATAACCGGGACCCTCGGGCGGGTCGCCACCAACCAGCACGCGACCGCCCTGCTGCCGCGCCTCTTCGACGAAGGCCGAGACGATCTCGAATTGCCGGCGGTTCTGCAGAGGGCCGAGTGTCGAGGTCTCGGAGAGACCGTCGCCGACGACCACCTGCCTTGCGTAGGCCGCAAGCTCGCGGCAAAGCTCGTCATAGAGGCCGTCATGGACATAAAGCCGCTTCAGCGCCGCGCAGGTTTGGCCGCCGTTGATGAACGCGCCCCAGAACAGGCCTTCGACGATCTTCTTCGGGTCTGCATCCGGCAGCACGATCCCGGCGTCGTTGCCACCGAGCTCAAGTGTCAGGCGTTTCAGGCTGCCCGCCGCGTTCTGCATGATCTTGCGACCGGTTGCCGTCGATCCCGTAAACGTCACCTTGCCGATTCCGGGATACGCCGACATCAGACCGCCGATCTCGTTGTCGCCGGTGACGACGTTGACCACGCCCGGAGGCAGCTTGTCGTTCATGAGTTCGACCAGACGGATCGTGCTCAGCGGCGTCAATGGCGACGGCTTGATGACCACGGTGTTGCCGGCGCGGATCGCCGGGATGACATGCCAGCACGCGATCATGACCGGCCAGTTCCACGGCGTGATCGAGCCGACCACCCCGATCGGCTTGCGGTGCAGCTCGACGCGCCCTTCGGCGCCGTCTTGCAGGACTTCCACCGGCAACGACAAACTGCTGGTATGGCGTGTCCAGGCCACGGCGCCGCCGATCTCGAAGCGCGAACCGAGTCCGTTCAGCGGCTTGCCCTGCTCGAGCGTCAGGAGCCGCGCGAGCTCCTCGGCATGCTGCTCGATCGTGTCGGCGATCGCGCGACACGCGTCGGCACGCTCGGTATCGGGCCGATCCTTCCAGCTTTCAAACGCCTTGGAGGCGGCCGCAACCGCGGCGTCAAGATCGGACGCCGTCGCGAGCGGCATCCCGCCGACGACAGCGCCGGTCGACGGGTTGAATACGTCCTGGAAACGATCTGTCTCGATCCGGCGCCCGTCGATAAGCAAGCTCCAGCGCTGCATGCAATCTTCTCCTCGCGACAACGACTGGCTTCAGCAAAAGCCATCGCACGGCTGCTGTCTTGGAAAGGAGCGCGGTTTCGCTTGGACGGGAGCGCAGCAGGCTATCGGCGCGTGACGTCGGTCGGCGAGCAGTCGAAGGCCCGCTTGAAGCAACGGTTGAAATAGGAGATGTCGTTGAAGCCTGACGAATAGGCGATCTCGGCGATGGTGCCGCCGTCGGAGCCGCGCTGCCGTTCCAGCAGGCGATCCTTGGCCAGCCGTAGCCTGCGATCCCGGATGAAGCTGGTGACCGTGGTTCCGACCGCGCTGAAATCCTCCTGCAACGTGCGCATCGAGACGCCGAGACGATTGGCAAGCCATTGCGCGGTCAGCCACTCCGCCGTGAGATGGCGGTCCACCAGGGCCCGCGCAAATTCAAGCCGGCCGGACGCACGCTCCTTCGGACATAGCGGGGTGTCCGGCGGATCCGCAGCGAACGCCTGCCGGGTCGCCTGCAGCAGCAATTGCCGCAATTCGCCGGATCGCTTGTGGCTCGACGGCATCTGCAGCATCTTGGCAACCAGCGCCCGCAGCATTGTCGACATCGGGTCCTCGGCGCCGAGACGTCGTGACACCTCGAAGTCGTTGGGCTTCTCCGACAGCAGCAATTGCCGCGGCAGGTGCACCGACAAATGATTGCTGAACTGGCCGTTGAAGAAGAAATTCGACGGAAGCGAGGAATCGACCAGGATGCAGTCGCCGGGTGAGATGATGCTCTGGTGCCCTTGCTGCTCGACCCCGCATACCCCCTGCAACTGAACCAGCAGGAAGAAGTGCTCGCCATAGTCCTGGCGAATGTCGCGCTCTCCGCGGCGAACCACGTCGACGTCGGTTGCGACCTGGACGATCTCCATGCCCGCGGCATCGCGCAGCACAACGCCGCCATTGACGAAGCCGCTCTCCTCCCGGCCGAACGGATTGAACCGCCCGCACACGGACCGGAGCTTGTCCTTCCACTCCTCCAAAGGCGGCTGCCCCCAGACATCGGGAGTCCAGCTGCTAAACTCCTGGAGCTGCATGCGCTCCTCCCTGGGAAACGCCGTCGGGCGGCGCTTTTGATAACATGTTAAGCACCTCCTTTGCCGTGTCAACGGGTTTCCGGCACGGAGATGCGGGCACGGCACCGCGACCTGCGGTCGCAACGACGATGCGCTTACGCGAGATAAGCGCTGTGCAGGATGGCCGGATTTTCGATCAATTCCAGCGGCTCACCCGAGAAGCAGATCCTGCCGCGTTCCATCACATAGACCGCGTGGGCGATCTTGAGGGCGATGTGCGTGAACTGCTCGATCAACAGCACGCCGACCCCTTGCGCGGCAAGGTCCTGCAACACCGGCACCAGGCGAGCGACCACGACCGGGGCGAGACCGAACGACAACTCGTCGGCGAGCAGATAGCGCGGTTTGACAATGATCGCCTGCGCCAGCGCCACCATCTGCTGCTGTCCGCCGGACAGATTGCCTGATCTGGCCTGGAGCCGTTCACGCAACTCGGGAAAGGTGCCGAGCGCGACATCAACCGCCGATCTCAGTGCGGAACGCGACAGATGGCTGCCGGCGACCTTGAGATTGTCTTCGACGCTCAGTTCGTTCAGGACCTGGTGTCCTTCAGGGACCGCAGCCAACCCGCTCGCGCGGATGGCCTCCGGCCGTAATCCTGCGATCGAGCGGCCGTCGAGATCGATGGCGCCCGAGGTCGCGGGCAGCACGCCGGCGATCGCCAGCACGAGGCTGCTCTTGCCGGCGCCGTTCGCGCCCAGCAGGGCGGTGATCCGGCCGGGTGCGAGCGCGAGGTCGATGCCGTGCAGGACCGCTTTGCCGCTCCTCGCGAGATTGAGGCCCCGCACTGTCAGGCCTGCACTCACGTCGCATCCTCCAACATACCGAGATAGGCCTCACGGACCTTCGGCTCGGCAAGCACGCTTGCCGTGGGCCCATAGGCGATCGCGGAGCCGAAATCGAGCACCAGCGTCGCCATGCAGGTCGCCGAGATCAGGTCGACGTCATGGTCGACCAGCAGCACCTGCGCGCCGCAATGGCCGTGAAGCTGCCTGATGACGTCGCGCAGATGCTCACTCTCATGCTGTGCGAGACCCGCGCCCGGTTCGTCCATCATGACCAGCCGCGGGCGGCCGACCATGGCGCGGGCGATCTCCAGCATGCGCCGCTGATAGGCATTGAGATCGCGGCCGAGCACGTTGCCCTTGGCGGCAAGGCCGACAAACTCCAGTGCCTGCTCGATCAGTGCAGTGCGCGGCCGCCCATCGATCGGCACGTTGTCGAGGATGGCTCGGATGTTGTCGGCCGCGGTCAGGTTCTCGACGACCTGCTCGTTCTGGAACGTGCGGCGGATCCCGAACCCGGCCCGCTTGTGAATCGCAATGTCTTTCAGGTCCTGGCCGTCGATGCTGACGCGTCCCGCGGTGGGACGCACGAAACCGGACAGGACATTGATCAACGTCGTCTTGCCGGCGCCGTTCGGCCCGACCAGACCGGTGACGGATTCAGGCAGGCGTGCCGTCAGCTCGCTCAAGCCACGCACGCCGCCGAACTGCACCGTCAGATCGTCGATCTCGATCATGGACCGGCCTTTCTTTCGCGACCCAAGACCCGGCGCAGGCGCCCGGCCAGGTCGGACAATTGGCCGGCGATGCCATGAGGCGCAGTGATCAAGGCGTGCAGCAGTCCAATGCCGAACACCATGGTTGCGATATTGCCGTCGACGCGAAAATCGTTGAGCAGCGCCGGGAACGCACGCAACATCAGCCCGGCGATAATCGGGCCGAACCAGGAGTAAGCGCCGCCGACGATGGTCAGCGCGAACAGCATGATCGATTGGCTCGCCGGAAACGCGCTGCCGTCGAGCTGCCCCACGCCCCCGGCAAGCACCGCTCCCGCGACGCCGGCGAGGAAGCCGGCGAGCGCAAAGGCCCACACCTTGTAGGCGACGATGTCGACCCCGCCGGCGAGCGCGCAGACCTCGCTGCGGCGGATCATGGCCCAGGCGCGACCCGGCCGCCCGCGAACATGCGCCAGCACCAGCAGATAGCAGAACACGGTGACGACGACCGCGTAGCGCAGGTAGGCCTGGTCGCTCTGCGCCACGAACGGGCGCGCCATCATCAGCCGCGCGCCGGTGCTCTTGCCGAGAATGCCCGGCCCCCCGTCCGGGAAGCCGAACGCGCTGATCAGCACCTGGATAGCGCCTGCCATCATCAAGGTGATGATCGCAAGATAGAGCCCGCGCATGCGAAGCGCCGGGAGCCCGACGATCAGTCCGACCAATGCCGCCGAGAGGCCCGCGCAGAGAAGTGCGATCTCGAACGGCGCCCCGAGGCCATGGGAGATGCGCAGCGCGAACCAGCCCCCGACACCGAGCAGGCCGAACTGTGCCAGTGACACCATACCGACTTGCGCGAACAGCGGGCCGACACTCAGGCTCGCGATCGTCAGCGCGGCTGCGGAAATGAACGTGCGCAGCCAATAATTGCTCAGCGCGTCCGGTATCACATACAGGGCGATCAGCGCGGCCGCGCACAAGACGCCCCAGCGAAGCGGAAATCTGACGGCGCGAATGGACGGAACTCCCTCCAGGCTTTGATCGGTCACGTCAACTCACCTGTACACGAAGGTAACCTTGCGCTGCATCCACAGCAGCGCGCCGACCGCGAACAGAAATGGCACCGCGGTGCGGAACGGACCGACGATCGGCACCGGCGTCAGCAGCGCCTCGCAGACGCCGATGGCGAGGCCTCCTGCAACCGTCGCCGGGAGCGACACGAAGCGCCCAATGACAGCCGCAGCGATTGCCGGAATGACGGCGAATGTCAGCGCCTGCCCGCTCAATCGCTGGAGGTCGGCGAGCAGCACGCCGCTGACACCGGCCAGCACGCCCGAGATCACCCAGGCCCAGCCGTCGACATGGAATACGCGAACGCCAAGCATCGCGCTGAGCTCGCGGTTGCTGGCCAATGCCCGCATCTGAAGGCCGACCCGGCTATAGGAAAGAAACGCCATCACCACGCAAGTCGCCAGCACGCCGAGGGCGAGCGCGATCGCGCGCGTCATCGTGACGCGCACGCCCATCAAGTCGAAACTCATCGTGTCGGTCGGCAGCCGAAGCCTGCGCGGCGCCTCGCCCCAGACATATCCCATGAAGCCCATCAGGATCAGCGCAAAGCTGAGCGTTGCAACGGCGCGCATGACCGGGTCCGAGTAGGCGAGCCGGGGGGCGATCACACGGCCGTAGAGGAATGACACCGCGGCCGCGGCCGCGATACCGGCAATCCACGACAATTCGGCCGGACCGCCGCGCTCGACGATCACCCAGGAAATAAAGGCTGCCAGGGCGCCGACGGCACCCTGGGCGAAGTTGACCACGCCGGATGCCCGGTAAAGCACCACGATGCCGACACCGGAGAGCACGTAGGTGGCGGCCGTCGCGAGGCCCGAGACGAGAAAGGGCGTGAAATCGGGCATCGTCTATTTCGCGATGCCGATCGTCTTCTCGAAGGCGTGCACGTCGTCGAGCTCAGGGTCCTCCGACTCGACGCAGCCCGGCTTCGGCACCAGCTTGCCATCCTTGACCTGCGATACCGGTCCGGCGTGGTTGGCGTTGTGACGTGGGCCATTGCCGATGTACCAGGGCGAACAGAACATGTCGCTTTCGAACCTGTTCACGTTGCGCAGCGCGGTGGTGACGGAGGCGCGGTCGATCTTCGCCGGGTCCATCTTCAGCAGGGTCTCGGCCGTGACACGCGCCGCGAGGTAGCCGGCCTGCGAGAAGGTGTCCCGCGGGTCCGAACCCTGGCCATACTTGTCCATCACCGCGAGCCAGTTCAGCGTATCGGGCGTCCCGGCGTTGGCAGCGTTCAGCTCCATATCGACCGTGACCTTGCCGTCCCAGTATTTGCCGATCGCATGCGGGAAATCCGGATTGTACAGCGACGCCGGACCGGTGAAGTGCACCTTTTCGGCCAGCCCCTGCTCTTCCGCCGCAGCGAAGATCGGCACTGCCAGCCCCTTGGGGGTGCCGACGCTGATTACGTCAGGCCTGAACGCCATGGCTTCGAGCACGATCGAGGTCGCATCAAGGGAGCCGGGGTCGAAGGCAATGATCTTGCCGTCACCGCCCTGCTTCTTGATCCAGGCGACCGCGCCGGTGCAGGACCATTCACCCACATTGGGAATATTCGGCGCGATGCACACCACGCGCTTGATCTTGCCGGGATAGGTCCGCGCGACATCCATCACGGCCTTGGTGTTGCTGACGCGCGGGCCGGCATTGGTCGGCGCATAGTTCTTCTGGAAGAAGCAATCGCGCGGCACGCCGACGCCGGCGATCACCATGATGTCTTCCTTTTCGTAGATCCCCTGATTGGCGCCGCAATCGACGAAGCTCATGTTGCCGACCAGCGCGACCGCCTTCTGGTCACGGATCAGCTTGGCTGCGACCTGCGACGACTGCTCCGGATTCCAGGCGTCGTCCTCGAGCAGATATTTGACCGGGCGGCCATTGACGCCGCCATTGGCGTTCAAGCACTTGAAATACGCCGCCGCTGCCAGCCCCGACGAGCTGAAATTATCCGGGCCGGTGATGCTGACGATGCCGCCGACGACGATCGGCTCGCCGGTCGCCGCCTTGCCCGTGCCGGCACCGCATTTCGGATCAGCCGCGTAGGCAGCGCTGCCAAGGCAGGCCGCAAGCGCTGCGATGACGGCAGCGAAGATCATCTGTCTCAATGTCATGCGTTCCCCTCCATACCCCAATTGTTGCGTGGGCTTCGTTGTTTCGGCACGCTTCCCCTTGCGCGTCGTGCAATGCAATAGCGGCGCGTTGTTCGGCCGAATTGATCCAGATACTAGGCAGGGGCGATCAGGCGCGTCTTGGACTCGGACGCAATCGGCCTAGGACATAAACGAGCAATGTGTGCCCGAAGGCCGCGTGCGCCGAGTGACCGATGCCCCAGCCCCGGCGCACGCGGTCGCCCCCGTCACCTCATCGCGTCAGCGACGAGCCGTGTGTCGGTGAATTGCTCGAAGCGCACCACGCGTCCCTCATCCACGTCCCAGACGTGCACGACGCGCGCGCTCATCGCCTTGCCGGTCGGCTTGTAGTGTCCGGAATAGGTCCCGACCCCGACGATCGTCGTGCCGCCGTCGATCAGTCTCTCAAGCGTGAACGTGTAACCGGTCCACTCCTGGCCAATGCGCTGGAACACGCCGGCGATGATGGCGTCTGCGCCGACATAGGTCCCCGCATAAGGAAAGCCCGCCATCTCGGTCCACCTGGTTTCCCCGGTGATCGGCGCCATCATGGCAGCGAGATCGCCACGATCCGATCCAGCATAATGCGCCTTGATTGCGTCGTAGTTGCTCACGTCACGGCTCCCTTGATCACACCGGCTCCTTGCCGGGGTCGTAGCTGGTTCTGGACTTGATCTTGATGAAAGCGCCGGCCGGCTTGTTCTCGACCCGGCCCTCGCTCGTCACGCCGAGGAATTTCCCGGTCGAGCGCATGGCATCCCAGTTGTAGAAGAAGATCGACGCGACCGGGATGATGAACTCGCGGAATCCGAAGACGTACTGGTTGTGATCGAACTTGTATGTCGTCGTCAGATCGACGTCGCCATGGCCGCGCTGGACGCCGACCAGATTTTGCCAGGCATAGCGCTGCGAGCTGAGATAGACGTGCTCGTAAAGGTGCTGCGGGCTGTATTCGTAGTGGGCCGTCATCCCGACCAGATCCCGCGACGGCGCCGGCTCGAAACCCGCTGGCGGAATGGCGGGATCGCCGACGACACCGGGCGTGTAGACCTGCGCAACCCGCGGTTCGCCTGGAGCTTCGCCTACGGCGCGGACGCGCTCGCGCACCGACAGCACCCGACGCGTCCTGGTGTTGACGATGAACGCTTCGTCCTCTGTCGCACGCGCAGCAAAGGTGACGTTGATGAAGACCACATCGGGTGCCACGATGATTGCCTCGTACCAGTCTGCACCGGCCGCATCGCCCTCGCGCCATTCAAGGCGGTCGGCCGAGGCGAAAGCCAGGTCAATGGCGCGACCATCCTTCAGCGTGATCTTGAGGCTCTGGCCGGCAAGCATGTCCGTGGTCGGCAGCCGGTTGGTTGCAATGCCGGCGGCGAAGTCATCGAAATTCTTCCAATCAGCGGGCCTGTCATTGTTCTGCATCTTTTGCCTTCCGCTCACTCGACGAATGCCAACGTCGGCAGGTCGACGACCGCCGCTCCGCCGTCGACGGTCAGGATCGAACCGTTCATGGCCGACGCCTCATCCGACGCGAGGAAGCAGATGACATTGGCGACCTCCTCCGACGTTGCCGGGCGGCCGAGCGGTACATCCTTGGTGACCAGCCGATAGGCTTCCTCGATCGAACGGAGTCCGTGCTTCTCGACGACGACCTGCATCTGCTCGTCGGCCATCGCAGTCGCAACCCAGCCGGGGCATACGATGTTGGTCCGCACACCCTTGCGGCCGTAATCGCGCGCCAGCGATTTGCCGAAGCCGATGCAGGCGTGCTTCATCGTCACATAGCCGGCCGCATCGGGGCCCGCGAACAGACCGGCGATCGAGGCGACAATCACGACGGTGCCTTTTCGCGCGATCAGATCGGGAAGGCTTTCGCGGGCACAGACAAAGGCTGTGTCGAGATTGAGTCGGGTCGCCAGCGACCACGTCTCGTCGGTCATCGAGATTGTCGGACCGACGCCGTGCCCTCCGGCATTGGCGATCAGGATGTCCACCCCGCCGAACTTGTCGTGGATCTCCTTCAAGGCCGCCCGTACCCCGACGCTGTCGGCCGCATCAGCCTGCACCACGAAGCAACCGGTTTCATCAGCCAAGGCTTGCAGCGGCTCCCGTCGCCGGCCCATGACCGCAACATTGGCGCCCTCCGACGCAAGCCGCCGTGCGACGGCCGCTCCTATTCCGGTGCCGCCGCCCGTTACCAAAGCAGTTCGTCCGCGAAATCTCATGTGCTTGCCTCGCCCCGCCCGATGCCGCCCGCGCCTTCGTCGAACCGGACGACACTACTGACCGACGATCTTCGTTGCGATCAGAGTGTCCTACCGGATCGAATCCGTCTTGGACTCAGGCGCAGACCCGCTAGGACGCGGGCGCGTACGGCCATCCTGCTCGCGAGGTGCCGCCAAGCGCGGCCTCGCTTGCGAGGCCTCGTTTTGCAATTCTGTGGTTTTGAAAGAGCCGAGATGGACGAGAATAACCGCTTGAAAAACTTTCGTTCTCGGCTCCCATCCATCATGGGCTCAACTTGAGCTGGCTCGCGCTGGATATGACCAGCGCGATCTCCTATGCGGGATGTCGCCCCTGAAGCAGTTCATTCCGAACCCGATGCTCGCTCTCCAGATCGGAAGCCTGTCCAACCCGCTGTTGGACATGTCCCTGAATTGCATCGATGACGTTTGAGGAATGCGTCACGAAGCCAAAGCATTTCTTGACGTTGAACAGCGTTGCTTCAACACAGAAGCCCGGCGAGGTCGTTGCGCAGCAGTCCTCGACCAGGAGGCAACCGTAGCCCAGGAAATTCGCGTCGGTGAGCGAATGCAGCACGCATTGATCGGTGTTGACGCCGGCGAACAGGATCGTCTTGGTTCCGAGATTGCGCAGGATGCTGTCCAGCGGCGTGTCCCAGAAGCCGCTGATCCGGTATTTGTCGACGTGAATGTCCTCGGGCTCCTGCTGCAATTCATCGACGACGGCCGCGGCCCAGCTGTCCTTCTGCAGCACACGCGCGCCGCTGCCCGGCAACGCCTCGCCAAGACCGATACCGACACCCTTCGGCTTGTACAGATGGAGCTGGTTGGGCGCCATGTTCTTGAGATCGGGCCGATTGCCCCAGTTCAGCCAGATCACGTGCACGCCGGCATTCCGCAACACCGGGAGAAGCTTCTGCAGCGGCTCGATCGGCGCCCGATCCGGCGTGTGATCGAGGCCGAGATGGTCGACCCATCCCCCCTTCGCGCAAAAGTCGTTCTGCATGTCGACGACGATCAGAGCGGTGCGGTGCAGGTCGACCGTCACCGTCTGAGGTTGCGCGTCGATCGTAACCGCTTGCGGCGGCGGCGGCGGCATCGCCATGTTGACGTTGTTGTCGTCGACCAGCCATTTGTAGCCGGGAGCCGACCCGAGGGGATTGGCGGTGCCGGACGCTGCGGATTCGGCGGCCTTTGCTAAAGTGGAACTCGTCATCGGACTTTCCTCCCTTGCATATGTTTTCTTGAAGTCGGTTGCGATCAGCCGCCGCGTTCGAACGGAATGGTCAGGGCTGAGGGCTGCCGGCTCTTTCCGACGAAGCCCGCGATGGCGACCAGCGCCAGCAGGTATGGCAGCAGCAACAGAAGCGCGACCGGCACATCGAGCTGCAACGCCGGCGCCAGGAATTGCAGCGCGGTCGCGAAGCCGAACAGCAGGCACGCCGCCAGCGTGTACCAGGGATTCCAGCCGCCGAAGATCACGGCCGTGATCGCGAGATAGCCTGCTCCCTTGGTCATGTTCTCGGTGAACGTATTGCTGTCCGCAACCGACATGAAGGCGCCGCCGAGCCCGGCCAGGATGCCGGCGTAGAGCACGCCGAGATAGCGCGTCCTGGCGACGCTGATGCCCGCCTTGTCCGCGGCGCGAGGATCCTCGCCGACCGCCCGCACCGCCAGCCCGAACGACGTGTACTTCAGGATCAGCCACGTCACGACGACCATCAGGATGCTGACATAGGCAAGGCCGGTCTGGTTCGCCAACGCCGGCCCGATTACCGGGATATGAGCGAGCCACGGCAGATTGAGCTGCGCGAAGCCGGGAATCGGATCGCGCGACAGCGGCCCGAAGATCTCACGGTAGAGAAACGTTGTTGATCCCAGCGCCAGGATGTTGAACCCGATCCCCACCACCAATTGATTGGCGCGCAATGTCACGCTCAACACGGCCTGCGCCCCAGCAACCGCCGTCGCGACCAATACGCCGGCCGCGACGCCAATGAGCGGCGAGCCGGTCGCCCACGATGCCAGCGCCGCCGTGAAAGCCGACATCAACATCATGCCGTCGAGGCTGAGGTTGAGCACGCCGGCGCGCTCGCTCAGCATCTCGCCGGTTGCGGCGAAAATGATCGGAACCGCTAGCCGGAGTCCGGAACCGATGAACACAGCCATTTGTTCGTCAATCATCGGGTCACCTTTCGGTTGGTGAGGATCGCGGAGCCGGCAATGACGATGACGATCAGGCCCTGGCAGATCAGGACGACGGCGGACGGGACGTGGGCGGAGATTTCCATGTTGATCGATCCCGAGCGCAGGAATCCGAACAGCAACGCCCCGATCACGACGCCGACGGCCGAGCCGCGCGACAGCAGGCCGACCACCAGACCGTCAAATCCGTAACCGGACGAGAAATCGCTCGTCAGATAGAATTGCTGTCCGAGGATCATGATCGCGCCACCGAGACCGCCCAGGCCGCCGGACACCGTCATCGCCAGGATCACGTAGAAGCTCGTCCGCATGCCGGCACGGCGGGAAGCCGTCGCATTCAGGCCGACGGCGCGCAGCCGCAGGCCGAGCGTAGAGTGCTTGAGCACCAGCCACACCACGACGACCGCGATCGCTGCTATCAGCAAACCGATGTGGAGCGGAGATCCATTGTCCGGGAATAGCAGCGGCAGCTTGGTTGTGTCAGGAATCTCCGCCGATTCCGGCAGCGACGACACGTCGCTGATCGGCTTCCGCAGCAGGTGAAAGGACTCGACCGACCAGTACACCAGCGGCAGCGCGATGAAGCTCAACAGCAATGTGCTGATGACCTCGTTGGTGCCGCGCGCCGCCTTGAGGAAGCCCGCCAGGCCGCCCCAGACGGCACCGGCGACGGTTCCCACGGCAAGCGGCACGATGAACGCCAGTCCCAGCGGCAGACCACCGGCGCCATGGAGAGCCGCCGCGGTTGCGAACATGCCGCCCATCGCGATCTGCCCTTCGCCTCCCACATTGGTCAGGTTGGCACGGCTGGCGAAGATGAAGCCGAGACCGACCAGCGCGAGGCTGATGGCGCGATTGATCGAAGCACCGATGTTGAAATCGCTTCCCGCCATGCCGTCCCAGAAGGCTTCGATCGCCTCGACGACGGACGCACCGGTGGCAGCGATAATGAGCAGGCCGATCCCGAGCGCGATGACGGTCGACACTACGGGAACCAGAACCTGCAGCGGCACGAGCTTGCGCCGCGTGCCCTGCGCAAGCTTCGGATTTTTCATGACCATGGCTAACCTAGACATGCGCGTGCCCCGACATCATCGCCCCGATCGCCTCACGGCTGAACGACCCGGCCGCGAGCTCGCCAACCAGCTTGCCGCGGTAGATCACCGCGATCCGATCCGACACGGCCATCAGTTCCTCGAGCTCGCTGGAGATCAAAAGCACCCCGAGGCCGTCATCGCGGGCAGCACGGATGCGATTGTAGACGGCCTCGATCGCACCGACATCCAGCCCGCGCGTCGGCTGCGCCGCGAGCAGGAACACCAGCGGATCGAGCGAGAGCTCGCGTGCGAGCACCGCCTTCTGCTGATTGCCGCCGGAGAGGCTCGCCATCGAAACATCAGGGCTGCTCGCCCGCACGTCGAAGTCGCGCATCATTGTCTCTGCCGCCTTGCGGCGCGCCGATTTGTCGAGCAGGCCGAAGCGGCTGAATTTTCCGATCGCGCCGAGATAGAGGTTCTCGGCAACCGACAATTCCTTGATGCAGGCCACTGCATGGCGATCCTCGGGAACGATGCCGACACCGGCATCCGTGATCTCTTGCGGCGTGCAGCCGGTGACCTGTGTCCCGCCGACGACGATCGCGCCTCCGCTTGGCGCGGCGAGACCAGCCAGGATCAACCCGAGCTCGGTCTGGCCGTTGCCCTCGACGCCGGCGATCCCGACGATCTCGCCGGTGCCGACCGTGAGGCTCAAGCCATCGAGCCGCGGCACCCCATGCGGGTCGCGATACACGAGGTCCGAGATCTGCAGCACCGCCTCGCCCGGCGACGTCGGACCAACATCCGAGCTGGATTTCGCCGGCGTCTTGCCCTCGATATCGACCGCTGCGGCGAGCACCGAACCTGCCGACTGGACATCGCGGCCGACCATGGAGCGCACCAGTGACCGGATGTCGGCGCCCTCCATCGCGACGGTCTCGATGATCCGGCCCTGCCGCAGAACGGTCGTGCGATCGGCCACACGGCTGATCTCGCCGAGCTTGTGCGTCACCAGGATCACGGATTTTCCGCGCAGCGCCACCTGGCGGCAGATCGCCAGCAGCGCGTCGATCTCGTCCGGCTGCAGCACGGCCGTCGGTTCGTCGAGCACGAGCAGTTGCGGATCGCCGAGCAGGCATTTGATGATCTCGACCCGCTGCCGCTCACCGACCGAAAGCTCGTCGATCCGCGCCTCGGGATCGATCTCGAGCCCGTATTCCGCGGCGAGCTGCTCCATCCGCACGATGATATCTTGCGGCTTCAGCACCGCGCTGGCGCGCCCGAGCATCAGGTTCTCAGCCACGGTCATGTTGGGCACCAGGCTGAAATGCTGATGCACCATCACGACGCCGCGTTGCAGCGCTTCCGCCGGGCCACGCGGATCAAACGGCTCTCCGCCCAGCGTCATCGTGCCGGCATCCGGCCGGTGCACCCCGAACACCAGATTGCACAATGTCGATTTGCCGGCGCCGTTCTCGCCAAGCAGGCAGTGCACCTCGCCGCGCTCGATCAGCAGCGATATGTCGTCGAGCGCGGTAAAAGCCCCGAAGCGCTTGGTCAGACCAGACAGTTCGAGCAGAGCCACGGTCAGCCCACCTTGACTTTGATCTTGTTCGACAGCAGGTCTTCCTTGAGCTCCTTGATCTTTGCCTGGATCTCGGGCGTCGCCCCGCCGCAGATCTCGATGTCGGCCGAGCGTGGCCCCATGGCGAGGCCGAACTGCTTGTATTCCGGGTGCCACGTTCCGGCGACGGCCTGGTCGATGGCGTATTCGACCATGAACCCGATGCCGCTGACCGTGTAGGCGATGTAGAGCGGGTTGTTGTCGGAGCAGTAATTGGTATAGCTCCCGATCATCCTGGTGCCCTTCTCGCGCGCCGCCTGCTCCATTCCGCGCACACCGAGATTGAGGATGTTGTAGTGGACGTCAGCCCCTTGCGCGATCGAGGCAAGGGTTGCTTCCTTCGCCTTGGCGACGTCGTCAAAGTCGCCGGTGTAGGTCACGAAGCATTTGGTATCCGGCTTGAGGTGCTTGGCGCCGTTCGCGAATTCCGTTCCGGTGTTGACGATGGCGGGAATTTCAAGCCCGCCGACGTAGCTCACCGCGCCGTTCTTCGACATCATCGCGGCGACCGCGCCGGCAATGAAGCCGATCTGGGCCTGCAGTACGTCGTATTGCGCGACGTTGTCGGTCGGCTGTCCGGTCGGGCCGACGATCGAGAACTTCACCTTCGGGAACCGCTTGGCGACCTTGAGCACCGAGGCCTGCGTCTGCCCCGCGGCGCCGATCACCATGTCGTTCTTGGTCGCGAGCGTGACGAGCGCCTGCTCCATGTCCGCGAACTTGACGTTCTCGATCGACGTGATCACGACATTCTTGCCGTGACGTTGCTCGGCCGCCTTCATGCCGTTATAGGCCGACTCCATCCAGCCATGGTCGGCCCTCGACCCCGGAATGAGAATGCCGATGCGGAGCGGCTTCGCAGCGTCGTCGGCGAAGGCGAGCCGGCCTGATGAACCGATAAAGGCCGCCGAGAGCAGGCCTGTTTGCAGAAATGCACGACGGGTACCGTTCATGTGTTTCCTCCTGTTCGTTCCCGCTGTTGCCGCATTCTTTTTATTGCGGCATTTTTGTTATCTACGGCGCGGCCATCGGCCGTGCTGTCGTCTTCAGAATCGAAGCAACCTCATCTCGCGGCCATCGTCGCCAACGCTCCGACGGCGTCGACGAAGCACTTCATCGGCGCTTGCACGACGCCGGCGCCGATGATCCCCTTGCCCGGCTCCTTGTGCGCCGTTGCGGTGTTGATGACCGGCCGCATGCTCTCGTCGACGACCTTGCGGATATCGATGCCGACCGGAGCTCCGATGAAGTCGAGCATCGGCAGAGTGAAGCCGGGATTGCGGCCGACGGTGACGTGCGCCATCTCGCGCGAATAGCGCAGCGCGTCCTGCGGCGTGCCGCCGACGAACTGGACCATCGCGGGAGCCGCCGCCATCGCAAACGCGCCGAGCCCAGCGGTCTCGGTGATCGCGCTGTCGCCGATATCGGGATTGGCATCCGCCTCGCTGAAGCCGGGCAGGAACAGGCCGACAGGGATGTCGGCCGGGCCGACGAACCATTGCCCGTCCAGTCCGCTGACCCTGATGCCGACATTCACGCCGTTGCGCGCCATCGCCGTAACGATGCTGCTGAACGGCACGCCGTGCGCGGCATCCATGGTTGCCTTGCACGCCGCCATCGACAGGCTCAGGAAGAACATGTCGTCCGCCCCGATCGTCCGCAGCGTCTCGTGAACGACATCGCGCGAGATCGAGGACTTGAGCAGCGCTTCCGTGACGGCGCGATACAGCAGCAGGGTCGCGGCCGTGTTGCGATTGTGGACGTCGTCGCCCATGTGCAGCGACTGCGACATCAGCGGCTTCAACGGCACCCCGCCATCGATGCCGGCGACGGCGGCCTTCAGGCACGGCGCCAGCACATTCTCGATGAGCTTGAGGCCTTCGATCACTTCAGGGGCGAAGGCGCCGAAACGCAGTGTCTTGGCACCGCCGGATTCCATCATCGGCGCATAGGCGCGATTGCCCGTGGTCTTGTTCTCCACCACGAATAGCGGCATCGAGGGCGAAACGATCCCGGTCATCGGCCCGACCGCGCCGAATTCATGGCACGGCGCGAAGCGGATGCCGCCTGACGCGGCGAGTTGCTCGGCCTCGTCGGGGGTCGTGGCCCATTTCTCGTAGAGGATTGCGCCGACCACCGCCCCCTTCATCGGGCCGCACATGTCGCTCCAGGCGATCGGCGGGCCGGCATGGAGCAGCGTCCGGCCCATGTCCGGCCAGATCTCGGATGCGTGCGCCGCGACGTCGACCCATACCGGCTGTGCGGTCAGGATGCGCTCGAGCACTTCCGCATTGGCGCGGTCGATCCGCGATCCCAGGCAATCGGCATCACCGGCATCGCCAACCAGTTGCGCGAGGCTCCAGGCGATCTCGGGACTTCCATCGCCGACCGGCCGCCACTGCAGCCGCACCAGCGGCGCACCGCTGCTTTCGACACCGTGATCGAGGTCGGCGGCGCCGAGGCTGATGACGGATGTCTTGGCCTGGAGTGCGGAGGGAGCTGCGTTCATCATCGTTCTCCTCCTTGCATCGCACGACGCCCTGTGCCGCTGTCATCGGCCGCCATGCGGCTCGCGATGGCTTGGGCGGCAAGGGCCGCGCCGGTGCTGCTGCCGACAATCTCCGCGCCGGCGTCCGCCAGCATGGCTTTCTGGGTTCCGACCGGCTGCGGATCTGAATCCGTGCCGCAGACGAAGCAGATAACAGGGAGCTCCCGCCCTTGCGCCCGCGCGGCGGCCTTCGCCCGGCGGATGGCCGGAGCCAGAATCTCTGCGGGATTCGGGTGACTGCCGTGGCCTAGCACGACGTCCAGAACGATGCAGGCAACGGTCGGATCGTCCGCCTCCTTCAGCAGCAGCTCGATCCGCACGCCGTAGTCGATCATCGGATGCGGACGCCCCACCGTGAATTCGTCACTGCCCAAATCGATCACCGTGTGTCCGCGGCTCTCCTCCACGTCGGCGAGACGGTCTGCGGCGGCGAGCGGCGTGTTCGACCGGGCACGAATGCCCGCGGCCCGCCAAATGGTTTGGGCTTCCGAGCAGAACGTGCCGCCGGAGTAGAGACCGCGCAGGTAGCGCTGCGACGGCGCCAGCGCCGCACAAATCCGCGTTGCCAACCGTTCGATGGCCTGATCGTCACTCACGGCCAGGCGCGCGCCCGCAAGCGCAACGGCTTGCCGCGCCGTCTCCCCGAGCGACGAGGCGCGGTGGACATTGCCGGCGGATGCCGCAGGCTCGCCGCCGAGAAAGCAGATCACGACCGGCTTGCCGATCGCGCTCGCGCGCTCGATCACCCGCTTCTGCACGTCGCGTGCGGGAGGCTTGGAGACGATAGCGACAACCTTTGTCTGCGGGTCGGCCGCCAGCAACTCAAGGCCCTGCAGCATGGTGATGCCGCCGACTTCGCTCGAGACGTCGTGGCTGCCGGTGCCGATCGCGTGCGATATGCCCTGCCCATGGCGATGGACCTGGCACATCACTTCCTGCAGGCCCGTGCCCGACGCGCCAACCAGCCCAATGACGCCCCGCCGAACGACGTTGGCAAATCCGAGCGGCACGCCGTTGATGATCGCCGTGCCGCAATCCGGCCCCATCACGAGCAAGCCCTTCTGGGCCGCAACGCGCTTGATGGCCTGCTCCTGCTCGATCGGCACGTTGTCGCTGAACAGCAACACGTTCAGGCCCTGGCGCAGCGCCTTCAAGGCTTCCGCGGCGGCATAGGGGCCCGGCACCGAGATCAATGCGAGGTCGGCATGATCGGCAATCGCGACGCCGCCGGAGATCGATCGCGGCGGCGCTTCCGCCGCAGGTTCGCCCGCCCCACCCTTCGGCTCTTCGCCCACGATCAGGGAGTGAATCTCCCGCTCTGCGGCGGCGAGCTTTTCGGGTGCGTCGTCCGTCACGACGATCATGATATCGCCCGGTTTGGCGCCCTCGAGCGCGGGGTTCATCAGCCCGGCCTGCTGCAGGAATTCCTTGTTGCTGCGGGTTCCCATCAGCAGCGTGACCCGCTGCACGCCGGTCCGCGCGACCGTGACCTGCGAGATCCGCATCAACGACACGGAATCCTTGTACAGGTTCGCCCTTATGCTGGATTGGATGGCCATTGCCTTGTCGTTCCCTTGAATCCCGCAGGCTGCTTGTTTGTCTTGTGCTTGAGCTTCAGCCAGCGGCCAGCTCGATCGCCTGAGCAGATGAGACGCCGAGGCGTCTCATCTGCTTCAACTCCGAGAGCGCCTGCGCAATTGCGGTCGTCAGGTGCGGACCGCCATCTTGCTCGACACCCAAATCCAGATTGGCGCGGGCTGCTCGCCCGCCGATGCGCCAATCCCGGTAGCTATTGAATGACGTGCGTGCCGGTCTCGCCGCGCAGCGCCGCCATCGCACAATCGAGGTGACTGATGATCGCGCGCTTTCCACCGCCCTCGAGAAACCGGATGGCCGCATCGACCTTGGGGCCCATGCTTCCCGGAGGAAAATGGCCTTCGCGATGGTAGGCCTTGATCTCCTCGAGGCTGACCTGATCGAGTTCCCTCTTGTTCGGCTTGCCGAAGTTCACGGCGACACGCGGCACTGCCGTCAGGATCAGCAACTCTTCGATACCAAGCACATTCGCGATGTGAGCGGACGTCAGGTCCTTGTCGATGACTGCCGGCACGCCGGTGCGGACGCCCTTTGCGTCACGAACCACGGGAACGCCGCCGCCGCCTCCCGCGATGACGATCGTCCCCCGCTTGACCAATGCGTCGACCAGCGAGATGTCGCAGACATGCTTGGGCTTCGGCGACGGCACGACATGACGCCAGCCGCGCCCCGAATCCTCGCGCATCGCCCAATTGAGCTCGTCGCTGATCTTCCTGGCCTCGTCTTCCGAAAAGAACGGCCCGACGAACTTCGTCGGATTTTTGAACGCGGGATCGTCCTTGTCGACCTCGACCTGGGTCAGCAGGCTTGCCACATGTCGCTGGTTGCCCTGTTCGCGCAGGGCATTCTCGATCGCCTGCATCAGGAGATAGCCGATGCCGCCCTGGCTGTGCGCGACGCAGATGTCCATGTCCATCGGCGGAATTCGGTTCATCGTCAGCATCTGGCGCATCATGATCTTGCCGACGACGGGGCCGTTGCCGTGCGTGATGACCAGCTCATTGTCGAGCTGCGCAAGCGGCAGCAGCGCCTCCGCGGTGATCTGCGCAACGGACTTCTGCTCCTGGGACGTGCCCCTGATGTCTTCGGGGTGAACCGCATTGCCGCCGATCGCAACCACCAGGCGACGCGGCACGTCATTGAGCGTACGCATTTCCTTACCTCCCGGCATTCTGGACGATGGCGACCGCAAGCTCGCACGCCTGCGCGTTCGACGGCGCAACGAGGATTCCGGCCTGCTCCAGTTTCCTGACCTGCGCGGAGCGTCCTTGCGGATCCTGCTCCGTGCCAACGACGGACGCGATCAATGCCGGTGCATCTCGCCCACGATCCGTGACGATCTTGGTCAGATGCTCGGCGGGATCGGCATGCGCGCCATAGCCGAGCACAAGATCAAGCAGGACCACCGAAAGGTCGCGGTTCCTGAGTGCAGCACGCAACGCTTCGTCGCGCACTGACGGGTCGATCATCGGGTGCGGCCGGCCACGGGTATATTCGTCGTCGCCGAGGTCGATCAGCCGATCGCGTCCGTCATTCGGCTCGACGCCGAGCTTGAGCACGCCGGGGATGGCCGCATTCGACGCCACCTTGCGGCCTGCGGCAGCGAGGATCACCTGCGCTTCGGCGCACAACGTGCCGCCGGCGAACAAGCCCTCGATCCCGCCACGACCGTTCCGCGGAATCCTTGACGCAACTGCGTTGGCGTCGAAGCCCGCTCCGATCTTCTGGTGTCCCAGTGCGAGCTCCGCGGCGCCTTTCAGCGTCGGCGAGAAGCGGGCGTTCGGCGGCAGCTCGACCTCCGAGGCGCCGATGAAGCAGACGGTGAACGACTTCTTGCTTTTGCCGATCCGCTGAAGGACGGATTTGGCGACATCAGGATGCGGCGGTTTCGAGATCAGCACCACGTGGTCGGTTTCCGGATCGGAATCGAACGCATCGATCGCCATCAGCGTGGTGATGCCGCCGATGTCCTTCTTCAGATCGCGCCCGCCAACGCCAATGGCATGGGAGATTCCCGCGCCGGCTTCCGAGATCAGGCACGAGACCTCTTGCGTTCCCGTACCCGACGCGCCGACGATGCCGATCCGACCACGCGTCAGCTTGTTGGCAAACGCCAGCGGCGCGCCGCCGATCACGGCGGTTCCGCAATCCGGTCCCATCATCAGGAGGCCGGCCGCCCGCGCCTGCTGCTTGAGTGACAATTCGTCCTCGAGCGACACGTTGTCGCTGAACATCAGGACATGCAGGCCGCGATTGAGCGCCTTGCGGGCCTCCGCGGCGGCGAACTCGCCGGGCACGGAAATCAGCGCGAGATTGATCTCCGGCCTGTTCTTCACAGCGGCGGCGATCGAGTGCGGCCGCCAGGCCGACTGTGCCTCGCCCTGGCTCTTCGGCTTGTCGAGCGACTTGATCGCATTGTCGAGGGCTTCGCGGGCAGCGGTCTCGGACTCGGCCTTGACCGCGATCACGAGGTCATTGCCCTTCACGGCAGTGCCCTCCTCGAGCAGCCCCGCATTGCGCATGATCGCAGCGTTCGACGGAGTACCCATCATCAACGCCGCCTCGATCACGCCGGGCGACCCGGCGACCTCGCGCGACAGCCGCATCAGCGCGACTGAATCGAGATAGAATCCCTTGCGGACCTCATTCAGGACAACGACGTTCATGACACCCCCAAATCCTTGGCGATCGCCACGATCGCCTGCTGGAAGCACGCCAACGGCGCCTTGACCACGCCGGCACCGACCTGGCCGATGCCGGGCTCGCGATGCGCGATGCCGGTGTTGATGACGGGCACCACGCCGGAATCGACGACCAGGCGGATATCAATGCCGGTCGGCACGCCCGCGAAGTCCATTGCGGCGATGGTCCATTCCGGATTCTGCGCAACCGTGATCTCGCCCATCGAGCGGGTGAAATTGCCGGCCTCGGACGGCGCGCCGGCCCCCACGAAGCCAGCAACTGCGGGCGCGGCCGCCATCGCAAATCCGCCCAGGCCGATCGTCTCGACGATCGCGGAATCGCCCATGTCCGGATTGGCGTCCTTCTCGGAATAGCCGGCAAAATACAGCCCTTCCGGCATTTCGACCGGCGCGGTGAACCATTGCTCGCCGAGCCCGCTGACCCGGATTCCGAAATCGGTGCCGTTGCGGCACATGGCGGTGACGATGGTCGATCCACGAATGCCGTTCGCGGGATCGGTGATCGCCTTGCCCATCGCCATCGCGATGTTGAGGAAGAACTGATCGTTCTGCCCGATGAATGCGAGGCATTCGGCGAGAACGGCATTGTCGGTCGAGGTTCGCGCCATCCAGGGCGCGACCTCCCGAAGGAAAACGCTCGAGCAGGCGAGATTGCGTTGATGCAGCTCGTCGCCCATCGACAGGCCGCGCGCGACGATCGATTTCAGGTCGACGCCACCGGCGGCACGGATCGCCTTGCCCAGAGCGGGCCCGAACACGTCGCGCAACCAGGCGAGCCGCTTCAGCACGCTCGCGTCGTTGCCGCCGAACCGCATCACCTTGCCGAGCCCCTCGTTGACCGCGCAGTAGGCGCGATTTCCGAAGCGTGCGTTCTCGACCACGAACAACGGCATCGACATCGTCGTCATGCCGGTCATCGGGCCGACCGCCCCGAAGTGGTGGTTCGGGTGAAATTCGATCTCGCCACTGGCGGCGAGCTTGGTCGCAGTCGGCAGATCCTGCGCCCATCCTTCGAACACGATGGCGCCCGCGACCGCACCGCGCATCGGCCCGCACATCCTGTCCCAGGAGATCGGCGGTCCGGCGTGCAGGATCATCCGTTCGCGCAGGCCCGGGATCAATTGGCGGGCGGGAACGATGTCGATCAGCCGGGGCTCTCCTTCGAGGATCCGCTCGAGCGCCTGCTGGTTTGCGTCTTCGATCAGTTTCATCGGCGTGCCCTCACACACCGAGCTTCGCGAGCAGGGCCGCCATCTGCGGATCTCCGCCCGCCGATGGCTTCCAGTCGACGTGAACGACGTCGATGCCGCAATCGCGGAGGTCCTTCACGAACCCCTCAAGCCCGACATTCACGACTTCGACCTTGCGCGCCAGCAACTGCTGATACTGCGGCCCATCCTGATCCGTCATCGTCTCCGCCCTAACAAGTTCGTTTTCGTTACGTCGAGCTAATAAGAAAATACTTACTTCGTCAAGACCGGATTCTCGTGAAATGCAAATCTCTGTGCCCGGTCGCGGAGCGGATCGGTCGAAAGCGATCCCGCCTTAAAAAAAGTGCTCCGAACTTGGTTCGGAGCAGTTTGGGAGAACTTGAAATTCGATCGTCATCGCTCGCGAAGGGCGTGGCGCAGGACGATCAGACTGCCTGCAAATGCATCCCGGCCGGATGTGTGGCCGATCGCGGCGAGCGCGATGAAGGCGCGGCGAACTCCGGCGACCTCCCCGCTCATCGTCGCATGGATGGCGGCGTGCAGTGGTGCCGCGCCGTAGCCCAGCGCCGCCGCGCGCAGATGAATTCGGCTGATGTCGTTGGTGCCGTCGAGCAGCGCGCGGCAACGGTCCCACAACGCATCACGACGTTCGGTGCGCCCCAGCGCAGCCAGCGCAATCAGCGCACCACCGATCAGATCGTCGCCGGACGGCGTAAGCCCCGGCCCGAGACCGATCAAGCCGGCAAGCCCGGAGTCTTGAACCGCATGGTCATCCCCTCCTGCCAGGACGCGTTCCAGCGCAGCGAGACCGGGCATGGCAGCCCGAACCAGCGCTGAGGCGTCGCTCGGAACAGGTCCGGCCCCGACAATGGCCAGGCCTTCGGAAGTCAGATCATCGCCCCACATCTCGTCGACGGCATCAAGGCCGCGTCGGAGGCTGCTGATCGACCAATGCGGCGCAGCGCGCGGCGCCCAGACGGACCGCGCGGCCAGATTTGCGAGCGGCGTCCCTGCGATCCACAGAACGCAGTCCGCGACCCGCACGGGATCGCCGACCACAAGGCCCGGCCATCGGAAGTCGCCGAGCACCTGCAACGGCCCCGATCCGATGCCGGTCTGTCCAATGCAGATCCAGATCCCGTCGATGACGGCGTAGAACGAACGTTCGAACACGGCGACGACCTGGCCCGCCGCGCGGTCGCGAAGCGCCCTGTCGGCAAGAAGGCCTACTTCCACACAGTCACAGACCGTCGTTGCGGGCATGCGAGGCCGCTCGCCGTGCGCGCCCGCGCAAACCTGCGTCCTCCCCTCAGCTTCGCGGTCTCCGACAAGCATCCGCCCTCGCCTCCTTCAGCGCGCCTGAGCCGCGAACCGCTGCGGCGCACCGGCCTGGGCCTCGCCGCCCAGATAAGCCGCCTCCAGCAGCGGGTCCTCGGCGATGATATCGGCGGCGCCGCTCTTCAAGATCGCACCGGTCTCCAGGAGATAGGCCCGGTCCGCCAGAGCGAGCGCATGGCCCGCCATCTGATCGACCACGATGATGGTCATGCCCTCGATCCGCAGCCGCTCGAAGGACGCAAACAGCTCGTCGACGACGAGCGGCGCCAACCCGAGCGACGGCTCGTCCAGCATGAAGATCTTCGGCCCGGTCAAAAGCCCGCGCGCCACCGCGAGCATCTGCTGCTCGCCTCCGGACAGCAGGCCGGCGCGCTGATCGATGCGCTCCTTCAGCCGCGGGAAGCGCACGAACATCGCCTCGATCTCGGCATCGAGGTCGATTCCCTTGCGCGCATAGGCGCCGAGCTGCAGATTCTGCTTCACCGTCAGTTCCGGAAACACCTGGCGCCCTTCCGGCACCAGCACGACACCCGAACGGGCGCGAATATGTGCGGGCATCTTGTCGATGCGCGTCTCGGCGAGCCGGACTTCGCCCGTGGATCGCGGCGGTTCGAGACCGGCGATCGACCGCATCAGGGTGGTCTTGCCGGCGCCGTTGGCACCGAGCACGGCAACCGCCTCGCCGGGAGCGACCACGAGATCAATACCGTTCAGGGCGCGCGACAAGCCATAGAACGAATCGAGCGCCTTGACCTCGAGTGCGGTGCCCTGCCGCGCCGGCCGCGGCGCGCGGCTCTTCTCACCCGGCGCGGCGTCGCCAAGATAAGCCTTGCGGACCAGCGGATCGTTGCGGATCGCCGCTGCATCGCCGATCGCGATCCGCTTGCCGCCGTCGAGCACGACGATGAGATCGCTGAGCGACATGATCATCGGCATGTCGTGCTCGACGATGATGACGGCAATCCCGAGGTCGGCGATCCGGCGCAACAGCGCCGTCAGGCGCTGCTTGTCGCCCTTCGAGAGGCCCGCCGCCGGCTCGTCGAGCAACAGGATGCGGGGCCGCAGCGCGAGCGCGCGCGCGATCTCGACCAGCCGCTTCTCGCCATGAGACAGCGAATCCGCAAGCCGATCGACATCGCCGTCGACACCGGCAAAGCGCAGCAGGAACCGGGCAAAACCCTCGGTCTCCGCATTGCGCAGCGCGGAGACAAGGCCGCCAAGACGGCCGGCCCGCTCGGCCAGCAGGATGTTTTCGAGGATCGCGAGCGAACCGAACAATTGCGTGGTCTGGAACGTGCGCGCCACGCCGACCCGTGCCAGCAGATGCGACGTCATGCCGGTGACATCGCGATCGCCAAGCTTCACCGACCCCGCCTGCGGCCGGTAGAAGCCGCAGAGCAGATTGAGCGCACTGGTCTTGCCGGCGCCGTTGGGACCGATGATGCTGGTGACGGCGCCGGGCGCCGCCTGGAACGATACGCCCTGGACGGCGCGCACGCCGCCGAACGAAATCGAGAGATCCGTCACGTCGAGCCCGGCCGCATTGTGCGTCTCGAGCAGCGCCGCGTCGACATTCGCCGCCGCGACCGCGGGCTCGGCCACCGGCTTGCGCGCCGGCAGGAATTTTGCGGCGAGCTGCTCCGCGAGGCCAACGATGCCGGAGGGCGCGGCGCGCAGCACGACGAACAGCAACGCGCCGAAGGCCAGCAGGCGATACTCGGCGAGGTCCGACAGCACTTCCGGCAGCAGCACCACCAGCGCGGCGCCGATCACCGGGCCGAGCGCCGAACCGGCGCCGCCGACCATCACCGCGAACAGGAGCAGCACCGATTGCAGGAACGGAAACGAGCTCGGGCTGATATAGCCCTGCAGCGGCGCGAACAGCGCGCCGGCGAGCGCCATCGCCGCCGCCGAGATCACGAACGCCACGGCGCGGACATGCACCAGATCGATGCCGAGCGAGCGTGTCGCGACCTCGGTATCGCGCGCCGCACGCATGGCATACCCCCACCCGCTGCGCTTCAGCCGCTCGAACAGGATGAGGCCGGCAAACACCAGCACGATGCCCGCGATCGCCAGCGAACGCTCGGACAGCGCATAGCCGAACACGCTCGGCGGCGCGCTCAGCATCAGGCCGTTGCCGCCGCCGGTGAGATCACGCCATTCGATGGTGACATGCTCGACGATGAAGCCGAACGCAATCGTCACCATGGCCAGATACGGCCCGCGCACGCGCAGTGCCGGCATCGCGAGCAGGCCGCCGGCGATGCTGACCAGCACGATGGCCCCCGCCGTCGCGGCAAGGTAGGGCCAGCCGGCCTTCTCCATCAGCAGCACGGTGGTGTACGCGCCGATCGCCATGAAGCCGATATGCCCGAGCGAGATCTGGCCCGCGAGGCCGAGCAGGACGTTGAGGCCGATGCAGCCGATCGCCGTCAGCGCGATCGTCGCGATCAGGAACACCGAATAGCTGTCCGCGACCGCGGCGTAGCCGACGGCAATCGCGAACGCCGCGACCGCGACGAGAAGGGAAGCGCGCGAGGTCATACCTTCTTAACTCCAGCTCGGCCGAGCAGCCCGTGCGGCATGACGACGAGGATGACGATGACGGATGCGAACGTGATGATCTGGGTGTAAACCGATCCGAGATAGTTGGTCGCGAACACCTCGATCAGGCCAAGACACAGCCCGGCCAGCATGACGCCCCAGGCGCTGCCAAGACCGCCGATGATCGCGGCGGCGAACGCCTTGATGCCGAACAGCGTGCCCATCTCGGACGAGACGTTGAACAGCGGCGCGATCAGCAGCGCCGCGACGCCCGCCAACATGGCCGACACCGCGTAGCTCGCGGCAATGGCGCCGCTGACATTGATACCCATCAGCCGTGCGGCATTGGGATTCTGCACCACCGCAAGCATCGCGACGCCATGCCGCGTGCGGCGGGTGATCAGATGCAGCGCCAGCGCAAGCAGGAGGCCGACCACCGGAATCAGGAGCTGCAGGGGATAGACCCCTGCCCCCTCGACGATCTGGATCGGCTTGGCCGCGAGCATCGACGGGAAGCTGCGCGGCTCCTTGCCGAACACGAACAGCATCAGGTTGTCGACCATGATGCCGACCGCCACGGTCGCCATCAGCCAGCTGTCCGACCCGCGCAGCACGAACGGACGAACCGCGAAGCGTTCGATCAGAACGCCGTAGACAGCGCAGACCAGCAACACCGCGGGGACGCCGATCGCGGCCGGCCAGCCCCACACGACGAGGAAGAAGTATCCGGCAACGGCTCCCAGGGTCATCGAGCTGCCCTGTGAGAAGTTGACCGTGCCGGACACGGCATAAGTGACGTGAAAGCCCAGCGCGAGCAGACCGTACATGCTCCCCAGCGCCATTCCGGTTATTATCGCCGAAAGAAACGACATCGATGATCACCCCGATCTGCTTGCTGGACCACCGTTGCCGTCAGTTCTTGAACGGCAGGATGTGGTTGTCTTCGAAGTGGGCCCAGATGTAGTCCTGGGCCGTCAGCGCATCGTGCTTGTTCTGGGCGAACGGCTTTTCATAGGTCTTGATCAGGCCTTCCAGCCGGTCGATTCCGTAGAAGCCGTCGCGAATGGCGGTTGGATCGGTGCTGCCGGCCTTCTGGATCGCGCCGGCGATCACCATGACGCTGTCATAGGCGTTGGCGAAGCCGACCGCCGGGGTCACGTCTGCGGGCCCCTTGATATCGGGATACTTCGCCTGCAGCTCGGCGAGCACGCGCCTGCCGACCGGCGAGAGGTTGCCGAAGAAGCTGTAGGTCTGGACGAAGACGACGCTCTCGGCGCTCGGCCCGGCGAGCTCGGTGAAGCGGCCACCGGCCGGCCCCCAATGCGACACGATCGGCGGCGACCAGCCCATCCGGTCGAGCGATTTCACGACCTGCGAAGATGGACCGACATTGCCGACCAGGAACAGCGAATCGGCGCCGGCCTGCTTGAGCCGGGACAATTGCGCGACGACGTCGACATCGTTCGCCTCGAACTTCTCGACACCCGCCGGCTCGATACCGGCCGCCTTCAGCGCGGCGCGCAGGCCGTGCTCGTTCGATTCGCCCCAGGGATTGTTGACGAGGATGAGACCCGGCTTCTTGGCTGCGAAAGTCTTGCCGGCGAACGCAACGATCGCCTTGTCGACCTCGTCGTCCATTGCCGAGACGCGGAACACATAGTTGGACGCGGCGCCGTTCTGCGTGATGTTGGTTCCGGCGGCCCACGGCACCACGAACGGCATCTTGACGTTGTTGACGAACGGCACGATCGCAAGCTGGACCGGCGTATCGAGACCACCGAGCAGCACCGCGACCTTTTCGCGCTGGATCAATTCGCGCGCGGCGGTCAGCCCCTTCGCGGGATTGCTTTCATCGTCACGGCGCACCAGCTCAAGCGGACGGCCGAGCACGCCCCCTTTCGCGTTGATGTCCTCGATCGCGATCGTGGCGCCGCGGGTCAAAGCTTCGCCGGCGCGCGCCGACTGCCCGGACAGCGCCGTGACCAAGCCGATCTTGATCGGTTCGGCGGCCAGCGCTCGCTCCGCAAATGGCAGAGAGCCGATGAGAATGGCGAGCGCGCCCTGCAAGACAACGCGGCGGCGCAACCCGGTAATGGGGGTACAAGCGTAGTTCATTTCTGCAATTCCTCCCGCTCCGACGGCTCCCCAGCCGTCTCTGGTCCGCTTGCCGCTGTCTCCGCGGCCTTGACGGAAGTAAAAACTTTCTTCACAAATTGACGAATGTCAAGCGGCCGATCGCGCGCCGCGTGGAGATTGCGATGCAGCGGGAGATGGGAGCGGAACCGGAACGAGCCAATCCACGTGGCGTTTTCGGCGATGCAACATGCGCGCAAGCGCCGAATCCGGCGCGCGGTCTCCGCTCTCACGACCGCTATCGCTACAGCGCGATCACGCGCCGTCCCGACGTAAGAACCTGGAGATCTTGATTGACCGCCATCGACACCCTCTTTCAAAACGCGCGGCTGGCCGATGGCCAACTTGTCGACATCGCCGTCGGCGGCGGCAAGATCGTGGCGATCGCGTCGTCCCCGCAAAGTTACGGCACAGTCGGCACAACCCGCGACCTTGGCCGACGCCTGGTGCTCCCGGGCATGGTCGAGGGTCATATCCATCTGGACAAATGCTTCATCGGCGATGACTGGAAGCCGCACCGGCCCTGCACCGCCGGCTTCAGCGTGCGCGAGCGCGTCAAGTTCGAGAAGGAAGCCCTCGCCGGCGCCAGGCCGATCGCAGTTCGCGCGGCGGCCCTGATCGACCTTTGTGTCTCGCAAGGCACGTCTCACATGCGCAGCCATGTCGATGTCGACGCCGAGGTCGGCCTGCGGCATTTCGAACCGATCGCCGCCGCGCGGGAGGCGCACCGGGAGAAGGTTTCAATCCAGATCGTGGCGTTTCCGCAGAGCGGCATCCTGACATCGCCCGGAACCGCCAGCTTGCTTGAGGAAGCCGTTCGCGCCGGCGCTGATCTGGTCGGCGGACTTGACCCCGCAGGCCATGACGGTGACGTCGCCGGCCATCTTGACGTCATCTTTGGCATCGCCGAGCGGCATGGTGTCGGCATCGACATTCACCTGCACGACGGTGGCCTGCAGGGCATCGCGGAGATCGAGGAAATCGCGCGACGGACCAAAGCGTCGGGCCTTGGCGGCAAGGTCACGATCAGTCATGCCTACGCGCTCGGCGAAGTGGCTGTTGACGTGGTTCGACGTACCGCGCAGCAGCTTGCCGAGGCCGGCGTCGCCATTCTCACCAATGCCCCGGGCGCGCGCCTGTTTCCGCCTGTGTTGCTGCTGCGCGATGCCGGTGTCACCGTGTTCTCCGGCAATGACAACATCCGCGATTCCTGGTGGCCCTATGGCGACGGCGACCTGCTCGAACGTGCAATGATGGTGGGCTACCGCTCCGGGTTCAACACGGACGATCAATTGGCCGCGGCCTTTGACATGGTGACGACCAACGCGGCGCGCGCGCTCGGCCTCAGGGATTACGGCCTCACCGTCGGAGGTGCGGCGGATTTCGTCGTGCTGGATGCCCGGCATGTCCAGGAAGCTGTGGTTGCCCGTCCCAAGCCCCGCGATGTCTACAAGGCCGGCCGGCTCGTCGCACAGGGCGGCGTGATGATTGGGGCCAGCGCCCAGAAGCAGTGAACATGGAGGAATCGCCCTTGACGAACAGTCGCAATGCCGATCTCAATCCCAGCTGCTTGCGCCGGGAACCGGTCCGCTGCGCCATGTGGCCTGATGCGGATATGCCTTGCGTGAATGCCCGAGTCCACGCAAGGTTGACGCCGTGACAGAGACGACAGCACAGACCAGCTCCACCCGCAGCGCCGCACGCGGAAGGCGGCCTCGCGACTCCGCGCTCACCAAGGAGGCGATCCTGCGCGCGGCGACCTTCGAGTTCTGCCACAACGGCCTCGGCGGCGCGCGCGTGGAGGCCATCGCGCAGCGCGCCAAGGCCAACATGCGCCTGCTATACGCCTATTTCGGCGACAAGAACGGGCTCTACATCGCGGTCCTCGAGGACGTCTACACCGAAATTCGCGCGGCCGAACAGCAGCTGAAGCTGGACGATCTCGAGCCGATCGCCGCGATGAGCGAGCTGATCGATTTCACCTTCACGTTTTTCGGCCAGCACCAGAACTACATCGCACTGATCAACACCGAGAACCTTCAACGCGGGCGCAACATGCGCAAGTCGCGCAAGATCGCCGATCTCACCTTGCCGCTGGTTGCAAGCATCGAAAGCATTCTGCGGCGCGGCGTGGCAGCGGGCCTGTTTCGCGGGGACGTTGACCCGATCCAGCTCTATGTCTCAATCACTGCGATGAGCTATTTTCACGTCTCCAATCGCTACACGCTGTCGGCGATGTTCGACAAGGACCTCGGCGCTTCGGACTGGCTTTCGCTACGCCGCGAGCATGCGCAGGACATGATCCTGACCTGGCTGACGGCGACCGTCGGGGAAAGCAAGCACAAGCCTGCGGGATCGAAGACGACCGCGCGCCTCGGCAAGCCATCCCGCTAGGGGGCGCGCCGCACGAAACGGTTTCGTGCGGCTCATGCGCTGGCAATGCCCCTCAGCGGGTCGCAACGACGCCGTCGCTGCGAGGATCGCTGGCCCCTTCCATCAGGCCGTCCGGATGCCAAACGATCGCGCCGGCGTGTCCCATGAACTCCTCAAACGGGCCGGCCACCTGAATGTCGTGGCCGAGTGCGCGTAGCCGATCGATGATCGCGGGATCGAAACGGGATTCGATCTTCAGGTTGTTATTTTCCTCGCCCCAGGTGCGACCGAGCAGCCAGCGGGGCGCCGTGATCGCGGACTGCAGCTCCTGGCCGTGCATTGCGTAACGGCTGAAGATGGCGGCCTGGGTCTGCGGCTGCCCTTCGCCACCCATCGTGCCGTACGATATCAGCCGTCCGTCGGCGAGCTCGGCCATCGCCGGCTGGATCGTATGAAACGGCAGGCGCCCCGGATCCAACCTGTTGGCATCGGTCTCGCCGAGGCTGAAGCTGGTTCCGCGGTTTTGCCAGGTGACTCCGCTCTCGGGGAGGATGACGCCCGAACCAAACTCCCAGTAGACGCTCTGAATGAAGCTGACGCTGAGCCCGCTGCGATCGGTCGCCGCGAGCCACACCGTGTCGCCCTGCTTGGACGGATCAGGCCACGGCGCGGCGCGGCTGTTTGATACTTTCTCGTGAAGCGCGTTCAGCGACTCCTCCGACAGGAACTCGGTGGCCGGACGCTCCATGTAGTCCGGATCGGTCACGTAGCCGTTGCGAATGCGGAACGCAGCCTTGGTGCACTCGACGAGCCTGTGCAGATGATCGACACCATCGGCCTCCTCAGCCATGCGCCTGGCATAGAGCGCCAGGATCAAGAGCGAGGCCAGCCCCTGCGTCGGCGGCGGCATGTTGAAGATCTTGTGTCCGGACACCTCGACCGAGAGCGGCGTCACCAGCGATGCCTGATGCCGCTCCAGATCAGCCAGCCGCAGCGGGCTCCCCACCCGCTCGAGGTCGGCCGCCATCGAGCGCGCCAGTTCGCCGCGATAGAAGTCAGCCAAGCCGGCCTTGGCCAGTCGCCGCAACGTCTCGGCGACACGCGGCTGCCGCAACCGCGCACCGACCGCGAGCGGGCTGCCTTGCGGCAGATAGACCTCGGCATAGCCGGGCACGTTCTCGAGTTCATGCCGCTTCTTGCCGATATTTTCATGCAACGTGCCGGTGACCGCGACGCCTTCCTCGGCATGCCCGATTGCAGGCTCCAGCAGCCGCGCCAGCGGCAACCGACCGCCATGACGATCGCGGCTGAGTTCATAGGCCTTCTGCCAACCGTCGACGGTGCCGGCGACGGTGAGCGCCGCCAGCGGGCCGCGGCCCGGAATGCTGCTGCAACCCCGCTCGCGATACCAGGTGCGATCGGCCGCCATCGCAGAACGTCCGCAAGCCTGAATCCCGACCGGCATCGAACCGGCGCGGCCGACGAGCCAGAAGCTGTCGCCACCGAGGCCGTTCATGTGGGGATAGACCACGGCGATCGTCGCGGCCGCGGCGATCATGGCCTCAATGGCATTGCCACCTTCCGACAACACCGCGAGTCCAGCCTGCGCCGCAAGGTGGTGCGGCGCAGTCACCATGCCGCCATAGCTTCGTTTTGTCTGCAACATCAGCCCTTCTCCAAGCACGGTATGTAATAATATTTTTACTTACCGTGTCAAGGAGCCAGCGATCCCTCTTGGGGATTTGGGCGCCGGGCCTCGATATCGTCACCAAGGCCGGCCGAAGTCCGGCACCACGAATGTTGCATGAATCTCAGGCAGAAGCGACCTCGTGGCCCGCCATGACTTCCAGCGCTCTCAGAATTGCCGAATGGTCCCAGGCTTTGCCGCCGAGGGCGGTACAGGAATTGAACAGCTGCTGGGCTGCGGCGGTGCCAGGCAGCGACAGCCCGAGTGCCCGCGCGCCCTCAAGCGCCAGGTTGAGGTCCTTCTGATGCAGCTCGATGCGAAAGCCCGGATCGAAATTGCGCTTCAGCATGCGATCGCCGTGCACCTCGAGGATCCGGGACGACGCAAAGCCGCCCATCAACGCCTGCCGCACCAGCGCCGGATTGGCGCCCGCCTTCGAGGCGAACAGCAAGGCCTCGCTCACCGCCTCGATGGTCAGCGCCACGATGATCTGGTTCGCAACCTTGGTGGTCTGGCCGTCGCCGTTGCCGCCGACATGCGTGACATTCTTGCCCATCGTTTCAAACAGCGGCTTCATCGCGTTGAACGCCCGCTCCCGCCCGCCGACCATGATGGTCAGGCTAGCCGCCTTTGCGCCAACCTCGCCGCCGGAAACCGGCGCATCGAGATAGTCGGCCCCGAGCGCATCGATCTTCCGTGCAAACTCCTTCGTCGCCAGCGGCGAGATCGAGCTCATATCCGCCACGATCATGCCTTTGGAGACCCCCTCCGCGACGCCGTTCTTACCGAACAGCACGGCTTCCACATGCGGCGTATCCGGCACCATGATGATCACGGCGTCCGCCTCCTGCGCAACCTGCTTGCCGGACTCGCAAGCAATGCCGCCGCTCGCGATCAATTCGGGCGGCAGAGGTGCAACGTCGTGCAGGAACAGGCGATAGCCGGCAGCCAGGAGATGGCCGGCCATCGGACGTCCCATGGTGCCGAGCCCGATGAATCCGATGTCTTTCATGTGATGATGCTCCTGTCAGCTTGATCAAGTCTCGAAAGTCTGCGCTGCGTGCCAGGCGAGGCTCTCGAGCGTGGTCGTCCGCGGCTTGTATTCGCATCCGATCCAGCCGCGATATCCGATGCTGTCGAGATGCTTGAACAGATAGGGATAGTTGATCTCGCCGGTCCCCGGCTCATAACGGCCGGGATTGTCGGCGAGCTGGACATGCGCGATCCGGCCGAGATGCTTTTGCAGGGTCCGCGCCAGGTCACCTTCCATGATCTGCATGTGATAGATGTCGTACTGGATGAACAGATTGGGTGAGCCCACGTCGGAAATCAGCTGCACCGCCTGTTCCGTCCCGCTCAGGAAGAAGCCGGGAATGTCGAGCGTGTTGATCGGTTCGATCAGGAGCTTGATGCCATGCTGGGCCAGCGCGCCGGCGGCAAAGCGCAGATTGGGCACCAGTACCTCGCGCAATTCCGCCGCATCCGCGCCGGCGGGCGCGATGCCGACGAGGCAGTTCAGCTGCCGGCAATCCAGCGCCTTCGCATAGTCGATCGCGCGCACCACCCCGTCGCGGAATTCATCGACCCGATTGCGCAGGATCGCAATGCCCCGCTCGCCGGCGGCCCAATCGCCGGCGGGAAGGTTGTGCAGCACCTGGGTCAGCCCGCAGCGCGCCAACTCCTCCCGCAACTCGCTCTTCTCGAAGTCATAGGGAAACAGATACTCGACCGCATTGAAGCCGGCGGCCTTGGCAGCCGCGAACCGATCGAGGAACGGCAGCTCGTTGAAAAGCATGGTGAGGTTGGCGGCAAATTGAGGCACGGTCGTATCTCCGCTTCGGGCAGCGCTGGGTGATGTCGTCAGGCCGGCAGCAGCGTGCCGGATCGTTGCGCACTCGGGACATCATCAAGCGGAAGATCGAGCACCTCCTCGAATTCGACGATGTTGTCGATCTCCGTTCCCATCGCGATGTTGGTGACCCGTTCGAGAATGAACTCCACCACCACGGGCACCCGATGCTTGGCCATCAGCTCGCGCGCGGTCGCGAACGCGGCTTGTGCGTCGTTCGGGTCCGTCACACGGATCGCCTTGCATCCGAGCCCCTCTGCGACGGTCACGTGGTCGACGCCGTAGGCGCCGATCTCGGGTGCGTTGATGTTCTCGAACGAGAGCTGGACGTGATAATCCATATCGAAGCCGCGCTGCGCCTGCCGGATCAGCCCGAGATATGAGTTGTTCACGACGACGTGGATGTAGGGCAGATTGAACTGCGCCCCGACCGCGAGCTCCTCGATCAGGAACTGGAAGTCGTAGTCACCCGACAGCGCGACGATCTCGCGGTCGGGATCGGCGGCGCGCACACCGAGCGCAGCCGGCAGGGTCCAGCCGAGCGGACCGGCCTGCCCGGCGTTGATCCAGTTGCGCGGCTGATAGACGTTGAGGAACTGGGCGCCCGCGATCTGCGACAAGCCGATCACGGTCACGTAGCAGGTGTCGCGGCCGAACGCCTTGTTCATTTCCTCGTAGACGCGCTGCGGCTTGATCGGGATGTTGTCGAAGTGGCTCTTGCGCAGCATCGAACGCTTGCGGTCGCGACAGGCGGCAGGCCACGCCTGCCGATCACGCAGCTTCCCCGATTTCCGCCACTCCTTTGCCACGCTCACGAACAGTTCCAGCGCGGCCTTCGCATCCGACACGATACCGAGGTCCGGATTGAAAACCCGCCCGATCTGCGTCGGCTCGATGTCGACATGGACGAATTTGCGACCCTTCGTGTAGGTCTCGATCGAACCGGTGTGTCGGTTGGCCCAGCGGTTGCCGATGCCGAGCACGAAATCGGATTCGAGCATCGTGGCGTTGGCGTAGCGATGGCTGGTCTGCAAGCCGACCATGCCGGCCATCAGCGCGTGATCATCGGGAATGGCGCCCCATGCCATCAGCGTCGGGACGACCGGAACATTGACCGCTTCGGCGAAGGCGACCAGGAGCTCGGATGCATCGGCGTTGATCACGCCGCCGCCGGCCACGATCAGCGGCCGCTCGGCGGCATTGAGCATCTCAAGCGCCTTCTCGACCTGCTTGCGGGTCGCCGTCGGCTTGTAGACCGGCAGCGGCGAATAGGTCTCGTCGTCGAACTCGATCTCGGCCAGTTGCACGTCGAGCGGAAGATCGATCAGCACCGGTCCCGGCCGCCCCGACCGCATGACGTGGAAAGCCTGGCTGAACACGCGCGGCACCAGCGCCGGCTCGCGCACGGTGACCGCCCATTTCGTCACCGGCTTGGCGATCGCCTCGATGTCGACCGCCTGAAAATCTTCCTTGTAGAGCCGCGCCCGCGGCGCCTGACCGGTGATGCAGAGGATCGGAATCGAATCCGCGATCGCCGAGTAGAGGCCGGTGATCATATCGGTTCCGGCGGGGCCCGATGTGCCGATGCAAACGCCGATATTGCCGGCTTTCGCCCTGGTATAGCCTTCCGCCATGTGCGAGGCACCTTCGACGTGCCGCGCCAGAACATGCCGGATCGAGCCGTTGCGTTTCAGTGCGGAGTAAAGCGGATTGATCGCGGCGCCGGGAACGCCAAAAGCGCAAGTGATCCCCTCGCGTTCCAGTATGCGCACTGCCGCATCTATCGCTCGCATCTTCATCTGATGATCCCGCTTCGCTATGAGTTGGCCTGACTGGGATCATCAGGCCCGCGATCATCGATCTCAACGCAATCGATCAGATTTTCCGCGCTGTGGCAGCGCTGGCGATTTCTTGCATGTCTCCAAGTGATTAGTGCCCACGAAAGCGTGGAAACCGGCAACGACGAGAACGGCAGAAGGCGTTGCGCCTGCTACGGTTGCGTGCGGCTGCTGCCGCGAAGCTCTGCCGAGAGCTCAGCTGCGATCTGGTGCACGATGGCGCCGATCTCCGGCAAGCGACCATCCGTCAGACGATCCGCCATCCCCGATACCGACACCGCGGCGAACGGCTCGCTGCAATCGTTGAAGACGACTGCGGCCACGCAGCGCAGGCCGAGCCGCGCCTCTTCATCGTCCACCGCATAGCCCTGGCGTCGCACGGTCTCCAATTCCCTGAACAACTCGCCCGGCCGAATGATCGACTTCTCCGTCAGGCGCGGCATGCCACGACGGCGGATAATCGCATTGATGTCGTCATCGGAATACGCGGCCAGCACCGCCTTCCCCACGCCCGAGGCGATCAACGCGACGCGTCCGCCGACCTTGGTCAGCGAACGCATGATCTCCCGGCTTTCGATGCGGGATACGACGATGATGGAATCGTCATCGACCACCGCCAGATTGGCCGTTTCCCTGGTCTGGTCGCGCAGCTTGCGCAGATACGGCAATGCCCGCGCGGAAAAATTGCGCCGGCGCATGAAGGTCGAACCGACCACGAAGCTTTGCGCGCCGATGTGCCATTTGGACTCCTCGCGGTCGAACTGCACGAACCGGCGGTTCTCCAGCGTCGTCAGTAGCCGATGAGCCGTCGACGGCGGCAGGCCGATGCGGATCGCAAGATCTGTCAGCCGATAGCCTTCGTCATCCTCGGCAAGCGCTTCCAGGATTTGCAGCGCGCGATCGACAGATTGAACGCCGCCGTCTCGCGAGTCCTGATCCGGCTGCGCGCGAGAATCGGGATCGGACGGCTTGCGGCGGATCGGCTCTCTTTTCATCACGACCTGACCCTAACCAGTTGTGGTTCGGAACGAAATCGCTCGCCGTGGGCGGGCGCCAGTTTTGGCATATGGCATGCCAATAGCACCAGGAGTCAAGGCGACACTACTGGCGAATAGGTCAGCATTTTTGCCACTTCTCTTGCGAAATGTTTCGATTCTTTTGTTTGACTTCTGGGATAATGTATACCACAATTGATTCTTAACAACCCAACCGGGAGGACATGCCATGTATGTCGGGGACATCCTTCGCACCAACAGTGCGCACGTGGTGACGATCGGCTCGAGCGAAACCGTGAGCATTGCAGCGAACCTGATGTACGCGAGCAATGTCGGCGCACTCGTGGTCAGGAACGTCTCGCGCAGCGTCGACGCCACCGTGGTCGGAATGTTCAGCGAGCGCGATGTCGTCGCTGTGATCGCCGAGCGCGGCACCGGTGGTCTTGCCGCGAAGGTCGCGCAATTCATTTCGCCGCGGCCGCTGGTGTCTTGCAATTCGCAGGACGCGCTCACCGATGTCGAGCGTCTGATGGTTCGTCACGACATCCGGCACATGCCCGTCATCGACAACGGCCGGCTCGTCGGCGTCGTGAGCATGCGGGACATCGGCCTTGCCTTGGAGGACGCCGCCTGCGCGGCCTGACAGATTTTCCCAAGGCCATTGCCACGCAACCCGGTTCGAGCCGCTGCGGCTCATGCTGAGTCCCTACTCTGCCCGAGAGGATTTCATGAAGATCTGCATCTACGGCGCCGGTGCTATCGGCGGCTATCTCGGTGTCGAATTGATGCGCGCAGGCGCCGATGTCAGCCTGGTCGCACGAGGTGCGCATCTCGCCGCGATGCGACAGAACGGCTTGAAGCTCCTGATCGGCGACGAGGAGCGCGTGGTGCATCCCCGCTGCACCGATAACCCCGCCGAACTCGGCGAGCAGGATTTCGTCATCATCTGCCTCAAGGCGCATTCGATCACTGGCGTCATCGAACCGATGCGGCCGCTGCTGGGTGAGCGGACCCGCATCGTCACCGCCGTCAACGGCATTCCCTACTGGTATTTCTACAAGCATGGCGGGCGGCACGAAGGATCGGCGCTCGAGAGCATCGATCCCGGCGGGCGGCAGTGGAGCGAGCTCGATCCCGCGCGCGCCATCGGCTGCGTGGTCTATCCCGCCACCGAAATCGAGGCGCCCGGCGTCATCCGCCACGTCTACGGTAACAGCTTTCCGCTCGGCGAGCCCTCCGGCGAGATCACACCTGATGTCGAGCGCCTTTCCGCCCTGTTCGCAGCGGCGGGCATGAAGGCGCCGGTCCACGAACGCATCCGCGACGAGATCTGGCTCAAGCTGTGGGGCAATGTCTGCTTCAACCCGATCAGCGCCCTCACCCACGCGACCCTCGACGTGATCTGCAGCAATCCCGGCACGCGCGCGCTGTCCAGAGCGATCATGCTGGAGGCTCAGGCGATCGCGGAAAGCTTTGGCGTCAAGTTTCGGGTCGACGTCGAACGCCGCATCGAGGGCGCACGCAAGGTCGGCGCGCACAAGACCTCGATGCTGCAGGATCTCGAACGCGGACGTCCCGTCGAGATCGATCCGCTGGTCACCGTGGTGCAGGAGATGGGTCGGATGACCGGAATTGCGACGCCCGCGCTCGACGCGGTGCTGGCGCTGGTCGCGCAGCGCACCAGGCTGGCAGGCCTCTATGACGGGTCGGCCGGTGCCGCCGAAGCACAATCGCTTGCGGTGGCGTGATCGCGATGGGCAATGTGACACGCTGGGTCCGCTTCCGCCACCGTGCCGAAATCGGCTTCGGGCAACTCACCCCATCCGGCATCTCCGTGCACGCAGGAGAGATGTTCGGCGACGCACGACCGACCGGACGAACGCTGGCGCTTGACGGTGTCGAGCTGCTCGCCCCGACCCAACCGAGCAAGATCATCGCGCTCTGGAACAATTTTCACGCACTTGCGGCCAAGCTGAAATCGCCTGAGCCGGCCGAACCGTTGTACCTCTTGAAAGCACCGACCAGCGTGACCGCGCCCGGTGCCGTCATCAGGCGCCCTCAGGGCTACGACGGCAAGACGACCTACGAAGGCGAGCTCGGCATCGTCATCGGCAAGAGCTGCGCGGCCGTCGCGCCCGAACAGGCCGACGCCTTCATCTTCGGGTATACCTGCACCAACGACGTCACCGCCGCGGACATCCTCAATCGCGATCCGACCTTCCCGCAATGGGCGCGGGCCAAGGGCTGCGACGGATATGGCCCCTTCGGTCCCGTCATCGCCTCGGGCCTCGATCCCGCAAGTCTCGTGGTGCGCACCATCCTCAATGGCGAGGAACGTCAGAACTACCCGATTGCCGACATGATCTTCAGTGCCCAGGTGCTGGTCAGCAAGATCTCACACGACATGACGTTGTTGCCGGGCGACCTCATCTGCTGCGGGACATCGATCGGCGTCGGGGTGATGAAACAGCCCGTCAATACGGTCACCGTCGCGATCGACGGAATCGGCGAGTTGACCAACGAATTTCGACAGTAGGCGGGGCTTCAGCACATCTCGGCCAACGATCGGAATCGTCTGCATGACCGAGACACGGCCGGGTCACCGCAAATAGTCTTGCGAATTCAACGACTCAACCCACCTTCCCCGATCGGATTGAGCATGAGCGCGTACACCTTGAGTTAGCCGAAACTGCACACGATTGTGCCGTTCTGACCCCGCGGCGCACAGGAAGTAGTGCGTGTATCGCGCAGCACCAGCACGGCCCATTAAGCATTTTGGGGTGTCGTGTAGATTGCTCGTGATCGGTGCCACCAGGAATGACACAAACCATTTTCCGTTATTTGGCTTGGACTTTGATCCTGGGCCTCTTCATCGTCACCGATACAACGCTGGCATTCCGTCCCCACACGTTGATATCGCCGAACATCGATCGTTTTGTGGCCCTGTTCGTTGTCGGTGCCGTATTTTCGTTCGCATATCCGAAGCACGTTCTGCCGATCCTGCTTACACTTCTAGCTGTGGTCGTCGGCTTCGAACTCCTTCAAAGGCTGCTCGCCGGCAGGCATGGATACGTGAAGGACATGTTCGTCAAAGGCATCGGCGCTTGTGCAGGCGTTTTTGCCGCAGTTGCCTTGGGGCGTGCGTTTTCGGCGATGTCCGGGCGTACCGATCAAGGTAACTCGTGACGACCCGCGCCGCCTTACCTCGCGCTCGCGGCAGCGATCACCATTTCAACGCCGCCGTGCGCACCGGCGCGTCCCACAATGCGGACGTCTCGGCATCGAGCAGGCTCACCGTGAGCGAGCAGCCGGCCATGTCGAGCGAGGTGACGTAGCTGCCGACCAGCGAGCGGGCGATGCGGAGGCCGCGCTGCTCGAGCATACGGCGCGCGGCATTGTACATCAGATAGAGCTCGATCGTCGGCGTGCCGCCGAAGCCGTTGACCAGCAACAGGGCCTCGGAGCCGACGGGCGCAGCGAGGTCGTCTGCGATGGCGGTCGTCATTTCCGATGCGATGGCGTCGGCGGCTTCGAGCTTGACGCGGCGGCGGCCTGGTTCGCCGTGGATGCCGACGCCCATCTCCATCTCGTCCTCGCCGAGCGCGAAGGTCGGCGTGCCCGCGGCAGGTACCGTGCAGCTGGTCAGCGCCACGCCCATCGAACGCGTCCGCGCGTTGACGAGTTCGCCGAGTGCGACGCAGGTCTTGAGATCGGCGCCCTTCTCGGCGGCCGCACCGACGATCTTCTCGACGATCAAGGTGCCGGCAACGCCGCGGCGCCCGATGCTGTAGGTGGATTTCTCGACCGCGACGTCGTCATCGGTCACGATGGTGGCGGTGCGGCCTTCGGCGATCTCAGCCGCCATCTCGAAATTCATGCGGTCGCCGGCATAGTTCTTGACGATGAACAGCACGCCGGCATCGCCCGCGACCGCCTGCGCGGCCTCAACGATCTGGTCGGGCGTCGGCGAGGTGAACACCTGTCCGGGACAGGCGGCGTCCAGCATGCCGTAGCCGACGAACCCGGCATGCAGCGGTTCATGCCCGCTGCCGCCGCCCGAGACCAGCGCGACCTTCTTGCGGTTCAGCTCGCGGCGACGAACGAATTTACGCTCGGCGCCCAGCACGACCAGATCGGCATGCGCGGCCGCGAAGCCGTCGAGGCTCTCGCCGAGCACGTTGTCGACCGCATTGATGAACTTCTTCATGGTGTCCTCCCCGCTTCGTCTGTTCGGCGTTTTCGCCTATTTTTCCCGCATGATGCCAATCAGGCGCCGTGTGAACTCCTGGAGCAGCGTGTCGAGCTCGGCATTGCGCTTGGCACTGCCGAGATCCGGCAGGTGCAGCGTCAGCGTCCGCTCATGCGATCCCTCGCTCAGCCGGCCGACGCGGCGCGGATGCGCGCGGGCATAGGCACGCAGGAAGGCGGTCTTCGCCTGCGGCGGGAAGTGGCAGACATCGAAGATCGTGTTGAGATGCTGCACCGGGATCGGCACCGGATAGGCCGGATTGCTGATCTGGCTGACGAAGCTGCGGTTCTTGCCCATGGCGTGGGCCAGTCGCAGCCGCATGCCGGACGGGCGGCTCTCCAGCACTTCCTTGAAGATGCGCTTGTAGACCGCAACCGCGCCGGCTTCGGGCGCTTCATCGGCCGCCGTGTCAGCCAACACCGCCTCCGCTGCTCAGCCGGTCGATGGTCTGCTTGATCTGCGCCAGCGCCGAGGCGTTCACCGACAATTCGCGCAGACCGCAGTTCAGCAGTGCCGGAAGACAGCGCGGATCGCCGGCCATGTCGCCGCACAGGCTGACGCTGATGCCGGCGCGGCGGCCGTGCTCTGCGGTCCGCGCGATCAGCTCAAGCACTGCGGGATGCAGCGGGTCCATCAGGGGGGCGAGAGCTCCGTTGGAACGATCGCAGGCCAGCACATATTGCGCGAGATCGTTCGAGCCGATCGACAAGAAGGAGGCCTTGAAGCTCGCAACCGCCAGGGCCGCCGCCGGGACTTCGACCATGATTCCCAGTTCGGGAAGCATCGCGGCAATGCCGTCCACCTGCAAGCGCTGCACGATGCCGGCGAACAGCTTCCGTCCCGCCTCGAGCTCGTCGGCCGAGGTCACCATCGGGAACATGACCTTGAGATTGCCGCGCACCGCGGCGCGGGCCAGCGCGCAAAGCTGGACGGCAAAAATCTCCGGCCGCGCCAGACAGAGCCGCAGGCCGCGCACACCGAGGAATGGATTGGCCTCGCCGTCCAGTGTGAAGCCGGGCACCGGCTTGTCGCCACCGGCATCGAAGGTGCGGATGGTGACGGGCCGCTGGCCGGCCCAGCGCAACACCGCGTCATAGGCCTGGAATTGGGTCTCCTCATCCGGCAGGTCGCTCCGCCCGCTGAGCAGGAATTCCGTCCGCATCAGGCCGATGCCGTCGGCATATTGCGCATCCGCATGATCGAGGTCGTCGACGCGCTGGATATTGATCAGGAGCTTGACGTGCTCGCCGCGCCACGAGGCCGTCGGCCGCCGCAGGATCGCGCGCGCGGATGCCCTGCTTTTGCGATGGCTTTCGCGCCGCTTCTCGAAGATGCGCACCTGCTCGGCGCTCGGATCGAGCTCCAGCGTCGCGCCTTCGCCGTCGAGCAGCGCAGTGGCGCCGGCATCCGGAATGGCGCCGAGCTGCACGACCATCGGGATGCCGCGCGCACGCGCCAGCATCGCGACATGGCTGGTCGGACTGCCGTGCAGCAGCGCCAGCCCGCCGCCGCCGGACCAGTCGATCTCCAGGAAACGCGACGGCGGCAGATCGTCGGCACAGACGACACCGCCACTTGGGATCTTCAGCGGCTCACCCGCGTCGCCGCGCAGGATGTGGACCACGCGGTCGCGCAGATCCGCAAGGTCCGACGAGCGGGCCTGCAGATACTCATCCTCCGCCGAATTGTACGCCGCGATCTGCTCGTCGAGCGTCGCGCGCCACGCGACGTCGGCCGGACGCCCCTCGCCGATCGACGCGAAGATCGCCTCGATCAGATCCTCATCTTCCAGCAACGCAACCTGGAATTCGAGGATCTGCGCGGCTTCACCGCCGGCGCTGGCGGCAAGATCGGCGATCTGCCCGCTTGCGAGATCGATCGCCTTGCGCAGCGCGAGCGCCTCCTCGACCAGCGTGCCGGCCACCCGCTCGCCACCCGCGCCCGCGTCGACGCGGACCAGCGGACCATGGGCAAAGCCGATCGAGGCGGTCCTGCCGCGGTAAGCCAGTCCTGCAGCGCCGCCCTGCATGCTAGCCCGCTCCATCCGGAAAATCGCTGGCGACCAGATCGACCAGCGCGGCAACGGCCGCCTCGGCATCGCTGCCCGACGCCTTGATCTCGATCGTGCTGCCGTGCGCGGCGCGCATCGCCATGATCTTGGCCACGCTCTTGGCATTGATCCACTCGGGCGCACCGGCGACCCGCACCGAGATCTGAGCCTGGAACTTCTTGGCGAGCTTGGTCAGCTTGACCGCCGGGCGCGCGTGCATGCCTACCGCGTGCACCAGTCGTACGCTGCCGGTGAATATCTGTCCGTCCGCTTTATCAAGCATACTCATCATCCATCATCACTTCGCCGACATCTCAATCGGCAGAGAGTTCCTCGGCCACGGCCTTGACCTGAGCCAGCGAGCTGCCGCCCGCCGCCTCGGTCGCCGCCATCACAGCGCCCTCGACGATCGGCGCGTTGCAGACGACAACGAGATCGCGCCGCGCAGGCTCCAGCATCTCGACCGCCATTTCACTGTTGGTCTCGGCGCCGCCGAGATCGACCAGCACCGCGACCCCCTTGGGGGACCAGGCGGCATTGATGGCGTCGATGATCAGCGGCACGCTGGTGCCCAATCCTCCGTCGGGATTGCCGCCGCAGAAGGCCACCTTGACCTCGCTCCCGACCATCTGCCGCACCATGTCGGCAGTTCCCTTGGCTATGTCGCTGGAATGCGAAACGATCACGATCCCCACGGTCTCGGTCATGCGCGCGCTCCAGGCCCGCGCACACCGCATGCACCAGCACGCAGCTCGACCGCGCGCCGGGATCGACATGTCCAACGCTGCGCGCGCCGAGGAACGACGCGCGCCCCTTGGTGGCCTGCATCGGCGCGGTCCGTTCGACCGCTTCGGTCGCCGTGCTGCGCACCCGCGCGATCAGATCCGGCTGGCCGGCCGACGTCTTCAACGTCTCCAGCACGGGAACAAGCACATCCAGCATCGTCTTCTCGCCAACCTGCGAGCGGCCGCGCGCGCTCACCGCGTTCACGGCACTGCCGAAGACGTCAGCGAGATCATCTGGCAGGTCCTTGTCGTGCGAGAGCGCCTCGCCCGCGGCGAGAAAGAAGCTGCCATAAAGCGGCCCGGAGGCACCGCCGACCGTCATCACCAGGGTCTTGCCGATCATCTTGAACGCTTCGTCGAGCGGCTGTGCCGAGATGGCATCGAGCTTGCCGAGCACGGCTTCGCAACCGCGCTTCATGTTGGTCCCGTGGTCACCGTCGCCGATCGCCTGGTCGAGGCTCGTCAGCTCCGGCGCGCTGGCAATGACCTGCTCTGCGGCCGCCTTGACCAACGACTTGAATGTCTCTGATGGCACCGACATCTCTTCGATCCTCTCGCCCCTCTAATGAACCGCCGCGGCAATGCGCTGCCCCGCACGGTCGAAACACAACGGATGCACCAGATGCAAGTCGACCTCCTGGCCGGCCTGCAACGGCTGATGCGGATCGGCCAGTGTCACCAGCGTCTCGCCCTTATAGTCCAGATGAATATGATTCTGCTCGCCGAGGTGCTCGACCCGGTGCACACGACCGACCATCTGCCCGCCATTGCGCGCGGCAAGCTGAAGATGCTCGGTGCGAATGCCGACCGTCTCGGTTCCCGACGGCATTGCTACATCCGAAAGCAGGTGTGCCGGCAGGAAATTGATCTGCGGCGTCCCGAGCCGCGAGGCGACATAGCTGCTCGACGGGCTTTCGTAGATCTCCCGCGGCGTGCCGAGCTGAAGTAACTGGCCGTCTTTGATCACGCCGATGCGCGAGGCCATCGTCATCGCCTCGACCTGATCGTGGGTGACATAGAGAATAGTCGCGCCGAGCTCGATCTGGATCCGCTTGAGCTCGAGCCGAAGCTCGCTGCGGAGCTTTGCGTCGAGCGAGGAAAGCGGCTCGTCCATCAGATAGATCGAGGGATCGCGGACCAGGGCACGGCCGATCGCCACGCGCTGCATCTCACCGCCGGACAGCCGGGTGGCGCGGTTGTTCAGCTTGCTCGCGATATGCAGCAGCTCGGCGGTCTGCTCGACGCGCTTGCGGATAATCGGCTCCGCCACCCGCCGCGCCGGCGAGCGCAGCGGAAATGCCAGATTGTCGTAGACCGTCAGATGCGGATACAGCGAGTACTGCTGGAACACGAAGGCGATATCGCGCGATCCGGGCGCATCGTGCGTCACGTCGCGCCCGTCGATCATGACAGAGCCCGCATCAGGGGTCTCCAATCCGGTGATCAGCCGCAGTGCCGTGGTCTTGCCGGCGCCGCTCGGTCCGAGCAGCACCAGGAACTCGCCGTCGCTCACCGTCAGCGAGAGGTCGCGGACCGCGTCCACCGCGCCGAAGCGCTTGGTGACGTTGCGCAGGGTGACGTCAGCCATGGCGCGGGCCCTCCCCATTGGCGGTCCGGATCGCAAGCCCGCTGCCGATGTCGAACAGCGCCAACCGCTCGGCGTTGAATTCGAGACCGATGTTTTCACCGATCCGCACCGATGCGCTTGAAGACAACCGCGCCGCGACCCGTCCATAGGCGGTGTCGACGGTGACGATCTGGGTGGTGCCGAGATATTCCGCGCCGAACACCTCGCCGCGAACGGCGCCGGTGTCGGCGAAGCGGATATGCTCCGGACGGACGCCGAGCGCCAGCGGCGCGTTGGCACGGTCCTCGCGGATCTCCGGCACCGCAAGCCTGGTGTCGTGGAAGCTGACCGCGCGATCGCCGGATCGCAGGCCGCCCTCGAAGCGCAGGAAGTTCATCGGCGGCGAGCCGATGAAGTCGGCGACGAACATGCTTGCGGGCCGGTCGTAGACCTCCTGCGGCGTGCCGATCTGCTCGACGCGCCCCCTGTTCATGACGGCGATCTGGTCGGCCATCGACATCGCCTCGAGCTGGTCATGAGTGACGTAGACTGTGGTCGCCTTGATGCGATCGTGCAGGTCGCGCAGCTCACCGCACATCAGATGGCGGAATTCGGCGTCCAGCGCGCCCAGCGGCTCGTCCATCAGGAACGCCTTCGGCCGCCGCACCATGGCGCGCCCGAGCGCGACGCGCTGCCGGTCGCCGCCCGAGAGCTTCGAGGTCTTGCTCGACAGCAGATGCTCGATCCGCAACATCCGCGCGGTCTCCTGCACCCGCTCGCGGATCTCGCGCCGGCCCATGCCTTGGCACTTCAGGGGGAAGCCGATGTTCTCCCCGACATTCATATGCGGATAGAGTGCGAACAGCTGGAAGACGAAAGCGATATCGCGCGCGGCAGCGCGGTGGAACGTGACGTCCTCGCCATCGAGCAGGATCTTGCCTTCAGTCGGCAGCTCGAGGCCGGCGATCATGCGCAAGGTGGTGGTCTTGCCGCAGCCGGAGGGCCCGAGCATTGCAAAGAACGTCCCGTCGTCGATCGTGAAGGTCGAACCTTCCACCGCGGTGAACTGATCGAACGACTTGCGCAGGTTTTCGATACGGATCTGTGCCATGGCCCTATTCCGGAAAATGGCTGACGATGACGAAGCCGACCGTGCCGGCAAGGATCGTCACGAAGGAGTAGCTGTAGAGATCGATCGACCAGGGCTGCACCAGCATGACGATGCCGCCTCCGATCAGGGTCATCGCGACGGCCTCCCACGGCCCGCGACGGAACCAGCGCGCTACACTACCTTTGGCAACCACAGACCCGCTCATTTGCGCACCGCTCCGAAGGTGATGCCGCGCAGCAGATGCTTGCGCAACAGCACCGTGAACATGACGATCGGGACGACGAACAGCGTGGTCGCGGCCGCGACCGCCGGCCAATCCTGCCCTCCCTCACCGATGATGAAGGGGATGAAGGGTGGCATGGTCTGGGCCTCACCGCTGGTCAGCAGCACCGCGAAGGCGTACTCGTTCCAGGAGAAGATCAGGCAGAAGATCGCGGTCGCCGCAATTCCCGTGACGGCCTGCGGCAACACCACCTTGCGCAACGCTTGCAGCCGCGTATAGCCGTCGACCAGGGCCGCCTCCTCATACTCGCGCGGGATCTCGTCGATGAAGCCCTTGAGCAGCCAGACCGCGAGCGAGACGTTCACGGCGGTGTAGAGCAGGATCATGCCGAGCCGCGTGTCGGTCAGGTTGAGCTGCCGGTACATCAAATAGATCGGGATCGCCACGGCGACGGGCGGCATCATGCGCGTCGACAGGATGAAGAACAGCAGATCGTCCGCCAGAGGTATGCGGAAGCGCGAGAACGCGTAGGCCGCAAGCGTACCGAGGAAGACCGCCAGGAAGGTCGAGCCGAAGCCGATGATCAGCGAGTTGACGAAGCGCGGCACGACCTTGGACGGCCCGGCGATGACCATGTCGCGCTGCCGGACCAGCTTGTCGTACCAGGTCTGCGGCGGCGGCAGCTTGGCGATGAAGTCCGGCGTCTGGCGCGTGCGCACCGTGAACAGGTTCACGTAGCCTTCGAGGGTCGGCTCGAAGATCACCTTGGGCGGATAGGCGATGGCATCGCTCTGCGACTTGAAGGCGGTGGCGACGATCCACAGCAGCGGCAGGATCGTGATCACGGCATAGAGGATGACGAGACCGCTGGCGAACGCCTTGGCGCGCGGCGAGGCTTCGACGATGGAATGCGCGGTGGATTTGGTGGCGGCAGCGGTCATCGTTGCTTCACCTTGTTGAGCGTCTTGACGTAGATGTTGGCGGCGCCGAACACGGTCACGAACAGGATGATGGCAAGCGCCGAAGAATAGCCGGTGCGCCACTTCTCGAACGCCGCGCGCTTCAGCGAGATCGAGACCAGCTCGGTGGTCGAGCCCGGACCGCCCGAGGTCAGGAGGTTGACCATGTCGAACATCTTGAAATTCTCGATGGCGCGGAACAGCACCGCGAGCATCAGGAACGGCACCGTCATCGGCAGCGTGATCGACCAGAATTGCCGCCATGCCGAGGCACGATCGACCTCCGCGGCCTCATAGATGTAATCCGGGATCGAGCGCAGCCCGGCGAGGCAGATCAGCATGACATAGGGCGCCCACATCCAGGTATCGACCAGCACGATGGTCCAGGGCGCGAGCGACACCTGCCCGGTCATGCTGAACGAGCTCGGCGGCACACCGGTGAACAGGCTGATCAGATAATTGAACGGCCCGATCTGCGGCTGCAGCAGCAGCGTCCAGAAATTGCCGACCACCGCCGGCGACAGCATCATCGGCAGCAGGATGATCGTGGTCCAGAAGCTGTGGCCGCGAAACTGACGGTTGATCAGGAGCGCCAGGCCGAAGCCCACGACCACCTGCAACGCCACCGACGAGATCACGAACTGCGCCGTGGTCTGCAGCCGGAACCAGACGTCCTCGTCGGAGAGGATGTCCCTGAAATTGTCGAGGCCAACGAACCGCAGCGGCAGATAGGACATGCTGAGGTTGAGGTTGGTGAAGGACAGCCGGATCATCCAGATCAACGGAAAGATGTTGATGGCAAGCAGCAGCGCGATCGTCGGCGCGACGAACAGCCAGGCAATGGTCCGGTCCGACAGACCGTGGACGCGCCGGGCAGCGCGGGATTTGGCAGGCTTGCTCACGCCTCGGATCGTAGCATGATCGGGTTGCAGGATCGTCGTCATCGTGTCCATCGGCTGGGCTGGTTCGGCCTCCCCGAGGCAGCCCTCGGGGAAGCCAGTTCAGGTGGAGTACGGGCGCCGTCTATTGCGAGGCGACTTCCTTGCCCTGCTCCTTGAACACCTTGGTCCAATCCTTGACCAGGAGATCGAGCGCCTGCTGTGCCGTGCCCTTGTCGGCAACGACGTAGTCATGCACCCGCTTCTGCATGTCGAGCAGCAGCTGAGCGTAGGACGGCTCGGCCCAGAAGTCCTTGACGATGCCCATCGACTCCAGGAATTGCGGCGCGAACGCCGCGCTCTTGGGGAAGTCGGGCGCGTCGACCACGGCCTTGAGGGCGGAGTAGCCGCCGATCTGCCACCACTTCTGCTGCACGGCCGGCTGCGCGAACCACTTGATGTAGGCGAGCGCGTCGTCCTTGTGGTCGGAGGTCGCCACCACCGAGATGCCCTGCCCGCCGAGCTGCGTGAAATGCCCCTTCGGACCGGCCGGATTGACGAAGAATCCGATCTTGTCGCCGCCGACATTCGGATCCTTGTAGAGGCCGGGGAAGAAGGCGAACCAGTTCATCTGCATCGCGACCTGGCCGGACTTGAAGGCATCAAGTCCTTCCTGCATGTAGGCGTTGGTCATGCCCGGCGCGGTGCAGCACTTGTAGAGCTCCTTGTAGAACTCGAGCCCCTTGGCTGCGTCGGCCGAGTTGACGATGCCCTGCATCTGGTACGGCTTCTTCGGATTGTCGTAGGCGAAGCCGTAATTGTAGAGCACGTTGGTCACGCCCATCGTGATCCCCTCCGAGCCGCGCTCGGTGAAGATGTAGGCGCCATAGACCTTCTTGCCGTCGATCTCGTGGCCCTGAAAGAACTCGCCGATCTGCTTCAGCTCGTCATAGGTCTTCGGCGGCGCCAGGTCGCGGCCGTACTTGGCCTTGAACGCGGATTGGATCTCGGGCCGCGCGAACCAGTCCTTGCGGTAGGTCCAGCCCACCGCATCGGCCATGGCCGGCAGCGCCCAATAGTTCGGCGTGTTCTTCGGCCACTGCGAGTAGCCGACGACGGTCGCCGGGACGAAGTCGTCCATCGAGATCTTCTCCTTATCGAAGAAGTCGTTGAGCTTGACGTACCACTTGTTCTCGGCGGCGCCGCCGATCCACTGGCTGTCGCCGATGATCAGGTCGCAGAGCTTGCCGTGGGAATTCAGCTCGTTGAGGAAGCGATCGGCGTAGCTCGTCCAGGGGACGAACTCGTATTTCATCTCGATGCCGGATTGCTTGGTGAAGTCCTTGCCCAGCTCGACCAGCGCGTTGGCAGGATCCCAAGCCGCCCAGCAAAGTGTCAGCTGCTTGCCTTGCGCTGCGGCTTGCCCGCCGCCGAGCCCCCCGAGGGCTGCGGCCGCAACAACCGCGGACGCCGCCGTACTGCGTAACCATCCCAATCTTCGCATATCCATTTCCTCCCTATCGTTGAAGCACCTAACCCGCTCGACGCATCCTTGCCGGATTGACGCCGAGGATTTCGAAAACGAGTTGATGAGCGATGATGGAGGGCGAAACAAAGCGCTTCCGGACATTGCAGTCCGGATGGCTGGGCTCCTCCCACACATCTGCTCGATGCGCGATGTTTATCGTTTTTGTAATACTAAACGTATTACTAAATTCGGGAGGCCGTCAAGGCGGTTTCTCGCGGGCCCCAAAGAAAGGCTCGCCACGCTCGCCGGCACGAACGTATCCACCGCAGTGCAGCGATGGGGACTCGCGGACTTCCACCGGGCGACGATCGCCGCGCGGATCATCGCAGACGGCAAGTAGGCCGAATTTGCTGTACCGCAGCAGAATCTTATCGCAGTCGCGCCGCGGCACGAAAGGCTGCCGCGTCAGGCCTCCGACTGCGACGAATCGGATTGCAGCTCAGACTCTGTCTTGACGGCCGCGCCTGGCAGCGCGACCCGGCGCTACGCCGATAACGAAAAACACCAGGCTTGGCCCGGCACCCGTGTTTAATAAATCATTTTACTGAACGTTCATTGCATCGCAACGTGAAACAAGTTGCACGATGCCGTCGATGCCGCTTCATAGCGGCAGAACCCGACACGCGTGCCCGAAGCGAGCGCCTACGGACAATTCGAAGCCGCATCGAATCCTGAACCGTCACGCGATGCTATTCTGCGGCCGCCCGCAGCTGGCTGCGAAAGTAGCTGATCGTTCGCTCCAACCCATCATTGAGATCGACGCTCGGCTCCCAGCCGAGCACCCTGCGAGCCAGCGTGATGTTCGGCTGCCTCTGACGCGGATCATCCGAAGGCAGCGGCGCGAACACCAATTTGCTGCGTGATCCGGTCAGTGCAATGACCTGCTCGGCCAGCTCACGGATGGTGAACTCGCGGGGATTGCCGATATTAATGGGCCCGGTGAATTCGTTCGGCGTGTTCATTGCGCGGATCATCGCCTCGATGAGGTCGTCGACATAGCAGAAGCTGCGGGTCTGGCTGCCATCCCCGTAGATCGTGATGTCATTGCCCCCGAGCGCCTGAACGATGAAGTTCGACACGACACGGCCGTCGTTCGGGTGCATGCGAGGGCCATAGGTGTTGAATATCCGCACAACCTTGATCCGCAAGCCGTGCTGCCGCCAATAGTCGAAGAACAACGTCTCGGCGCAGCGCTTGCCCTCGTCATAGCAGGAACGCAGGCCAATGGGATTGACGTGCCCCCAATAGGATTCGACCTGCGGATGGATTTCGGGATCGCCGTACACTTCGGAGGTCGATGCCTGGAGGATTTTTGCCTTCACGCGCTTGGCGAGCCCAAGCATGTTGATGGCGCCGTGGACGCTGGTCTTGGTGGTCTGGACCGGGTCGAACTGGTAATGGATCGGAGACGCAGGGCACGCCAGATTGTAGATCTGGTCCACTTCCACATAGAGCGGGAACGTCACATCGTGCCGCAGCATTTCGAAGCGCGGATTGCCGATGAGATGCGCAATATTCGCCCTGCTGCCGGTAAAGTAGTTGTCGACGCAAAGCACATCGTGACCTTGATCGACAAGCCGCTCGCACAGATGCGAGCCAAGAAATCCGGCGCCGCCGGTGACCAACACCTTTGCCACGTCACTCCCTCTTCATGTCCGAGCTTGATGCCGGTTGCCAGATCCACGGCTGTCGACCTGCGGGCACGTAACCCGCAACATGTGAGCAATCACCGCTCTGCGAACCGAAGACAGTCCACTGCGTGACCTTCCAGACCGCCCTGCGGCGAAGCGAAGCGCCGGCGATGACGCAGTTATTCCATGGAGCAACGACAAACTGGATGTCGTAGCATCCCGGCGTGATGCCGGAGACCGTGAAAAATCTCGACGGCGGCAACGCGCCGGAAAACTGGTCCGGTCCCCACTGCCGTGCTCCGCACGGCGATAGATAGAGATGCTGCAATGGGGCGTTTGACGCATTCACGATGGTGAATTCGGCTGCATGCGCAGCCGAACAGAACATCCCAGCCATTACGGTCACAACGAGTTGCAGACCCGATCTGGGATGCTTGTGAGACGACGCGCCGCGGGTACTCATTGCACTCTCCACCGCCGGCGGATGATAACATCCACATCTTGCAGATTTGTGGCATTGCTCGCTGTAATTGTCTCGCCGGAAGCGATCGGTGAACGGTTGCACGGCGCACCTCATGCAGTCTTGCGACGCCAGAAGGCGTGCACCGTCAGATTGACCTTCAACATCGGATCGGCTGCAGCGCGATCGGCGGATCCCACCGGCTGCATCAACAGCGCGTCGACGAAGACATAGGGCGCACCGCTTTCAAGGCGATAGAGCAAGGCCTGCAGCGCCGGCAGCGTGGCATTCAGGGAGACCTGAAGCTTGATCGCATCGCTCTTCTCATCGCGATCAGCCGGGACTCCGGATGAGACCACGACCGCGTGTTGACCTGTGGCAAGTTCGGACAGGTAAGCCTGGAACTGCGCCGTAGCGAGCCCGCTGGTCGGAGCATCCAGGAAGGCAGCCTCCGGTGCTGCGCGGATTTTAGTCTGCGCGCGCTGATTGGCGGCCGGTCGCGCGCGCGCCTGCAGCGCCGCAAGTTGATCGCTCTGCTCAGCGAGGTGCTGCAAGGCATTGGCGCGCGCCTGCAACGCCCACGCAATCGCAATCGCACAGACGATCAGCAGCGTGCAGAAGCCACCGACCGCGAAGACCTGTTCTCGGTCGAAATTGAAGTTGAGGTTGAAACTGAGCTTCGATTTCAGCACCAGTCACTCTCCATCGATCCTGAAATGCGGCTCGACCCGGGCCTCGATGTGAAACACGAAACGCCCGCCATCAGCGTTGCGCGTTGTCGGGGCGAAGAAATGGACGTCTTTGAACTGGCCGGACTGCTCGAGCGGTGCAATCAGCGACGGGGCGTCGCCGGCCAGACCGACAAGGCGCAGCGTCGCACCGTCCATGTTCAACTCCGTCAGATAGGACGTTTCGGGAAGCACGCGCGACAGGGCCTCGACCACGACGACCGCAACCGACGACGTTTCCTTCAGGGCCTGCGCCCGTTCAGGGGGAGCGAGCGCGGCGATCTGCTCGCGCGACGAGTTGCCCCTGATCTGGCGTTGCAGTGCCGCAACGCGCGATCCGACGTCGTCGCTTTCGCCGTCCGCGGAAGCTGCGCTCATAAACGCCCAGACGTTCACGACAATGGTCAACCCTGCCGTTACGACCATCAGGCCCGCGATCAACCTCCGCGTCCGCGACAGGCTGGTATCGGTTGTGTCGGCGAGACGGGACCACAACGTGACGTCAGAAGCAGCATCAGTACGGCCGGCTGCTGCGACGACACGGTCGACACGAAGCCCCAGCGCGGCAAGCTGCCCGCACGCCTCGTCGAGCGTGCTGCGCGAGGTGGCAAGAACCTGCACATCGAGGACGTTTGCATCCTCACCGGGCACGGCGTTGAAACCATAGGCGGCCTGGCTCGCCCTCCACGGGAACAGCCGCTCGAACTGGTTGCGCACGATGCCGGCGAGCAGGTCCCGTGCCTGCGCGGGAACGGTCATCGCGCGCGAGACAACATTGAGGGCTGGAAGTTGCAAGATGACGAAGGATTTCTGCGCGGCACGAACCATCTCGTTCGGCAGCGCGGTGCCGTCCGGCCCGGTCGCGGGCTTTGCCCTGACCGACCTCTTCGCGTCCTTAAGCACCCATTCGCTGCCGTCCCTGACGACCCTCAGCCATTGGCGGGCGCGGCGCCGCTCCTGCCAGCCGAGCCATAGGCGGGCCAATATGTCGACCCAGCGCCGCATCATCACATCGATGTTCATCAGCGCACCTCCATCGAGGCCACGGCGCTTGACCTGGCGAACGGCGAAACCGGATTCCAGGCAAGAACCCGATACGGCTGCTTGTCCTCGGCGAGCAGCACGATGAAAGCTTTGGCAGCGGCGGTGTATCTACTGGTCGTGCTGGCGACCAGATCGACCGCGACGACGTGCTTCGGCTGAACCTTGAGGTATTTCTGCGCCGCGCCGAGGACGAAGCCGAGCCGCTCGGGGTCGGCCAGTCGAGCACTCCGCATGTCGAGAAAGGTGTCGAGCCGCGCTGCATCGAAGGACGGCAACGCCTGCAGCACCCCGACCGGCGCAGTGAGTGGATTGACGGAATCGCAGCCAAACACCGTGATCAGGGGGGCCATCGCTGCCGTCCATTCCGACCGCATGCCGGGAACGCTGGCGAGCTGCCCGATGTCGGTGAACGGCGAAGCGGCGGCCGGCTGGTCAGGCTTGCCCGCCGGCACCGGCGGCTTCGCCGCATCGTTCGGCCGCGCCGGCGCATCGTTTGACTTCGGCTGTCCTTCTTTCTCACGAAGCGCGACGATCCGTTGCGCCACGGTGGTCGCATCGTCGTCCGCGGCACCGACATGGCGCAGCAGCGATGCCAAAAGTTCCACCGGGGCCCTTCCGATGTCGATGCGGCCGCCCTCGTCACTCACGGTGATGCGCACCGATCCGCTCGGAAACGTCAGCGTCGTGCCGCGCTCGGTGAGCGGAGCATCGCCCAGCGTCGCGACGATGCCGGCGGCTCCCTCGAGCCCCGCGGTCAGCAGCCCGTCGGCCTGCACACGATCTCGGTCGATCCGGATGATTCCCGCGAGACTGCGAAAGGTCGTCGATGTTGCCATGGCGAGCACCGAGCACAGCGCAATCGCCCACAACACGGTGAGGAGAACCATTCCACGTTGGTTAGACCGGCTGCTCATTCGCGTGCTCCCGCCGGCGCACCCTTGGCGGATGCGTCATTTGCCGGAACAGTCTGCTGCGGCGAGTCGGGCTTGCCTGCGGTCGCGCATTTGGCATTGGCCCCGGGCTGGGCGCAGGCGGCCGGCGCATCGGCGCGCAGGACGAATTGAAGCCCCGGGAGGAGATCGGCGCCGCTTGCGCGGTCACGGATCGTCAACCGCACCAGCCGAGGCAAGGATGGCTTGCCGCTCCACGTCTCGCTCCAGGACAACGTCCCGTCCGGGCCGAGGCTCGCGAACGCAAAACTCATGTCGACCTGCCCTTCGATCAAGCGGACGGGATCCTGCAGCAAGACGCTGGCGAACGGCGTGCTCTGCCCGCGCCATCGCGCGCGCCGCCGAACCAGATAATCGACGCCGTCGGTCGCCTCGACCCGCAGGCCGATCACCTCCTCGCCCAGGGTTCCGGACGCCGCACCGCTTCCCGTGACAAACCTCACCTCAACGGCATCGCCGCTGAATGTGCTCGCGGTATCGCTGCCGCCGTTGGGCTGCTGCACCTGACGGGCCGGGCCAAGGTCAGCCGCGAGGCGGTCGACGGCGAGCAGCAGCTGGTCCGTTCGTCCCGCCAGACCGGTTCTGCGGTCGAAATTCAGCGCGACGTTGTTGACCAGCACCGCAGTCGAGGCGATGACCGCGGACCCGATGGCGAGCGCAGCAAGCACTTCGATCAAGGTGAAGCCGTGCTCCGCGCGACGGCCCAGGCGGGCAGCCGCGATCATTCCCCGCCTCCCAATCCGAGCCGCAACGTATCGGCGCTGACCATCTGTCCGGGCGCCCACGACACCGTCGCAACAAGATGAAATGCAACCCAGCTCGGACGCTTCTCGTCTCCCTTCTTCTTATCCCCTGCCGCGGGCACCGACACGTCCTGCTGCGGAACCATTGCGTCGACGAACATCGGCTCGGCCGCGACCGACCAGCGCAGACCCGCGACTTCGCCGTCGCGCGGACCATTACCGAGGATCGAGCGATCGACCGGCGCATCGAGCAATGTGCGCAACAGGGTCTGCGCGGCGATGCGGCCGTCGATATTGTCGGCGATGCGCCGTGCATAGAACAGATGCGGGCCGAGCACGGACACGAACGCCAGCAGCAAGGCCAGCGCCACCAGCGCCTCGATCAGCGTGAACCCGGCGCTTGCCGCACGCGGTTCAGGGCAGATCGACCGCAACACGCCCACTATACCAGTTGACGTCGACTTCATAGCGCACATTCTCCCAAGAGAATTTCAACACCGCGCCGGTGGAGGCGCCGTCCGGCTCGAACCGGACGACTGCCCGGCGTCCCGACCACACTTCGTCCACGCCGACCACATCGAGCATGACGTCGCGCGGAACCGCGACCGACCCGCTCTGCCCAACCAGCGTCCGCGTATTGCCGTCGAGCGACACCAGCCGGCGTTGCCCGGACAGAATCGCCGCAAGCCGTTCACGCCGCAGCAGTGCGGCGGCCTGCAGCGTCAACGCCTTCAAATTGCCGCGCCCGGTGCCCGGCATCATCGTCACCACCAGCGACGCCAGCATCGAGATAATCAGCATCACCGCCATCATCTCGATCAGGGTCGTCCCCGCACATGAACCGGTGATCTTCGCTCGCGCCATCGCCGCCCCTACATCGCAAGCTCGGTGATGCTGAGCAGCGCGCTCATGATCGACACGATCAGCGTCCCGATGCCGATGCTGACGACGATGATGGTGATCGGCCCGATCGCGCCCATCAGCCGATCGAGGCCGATGGCGAGCCGCTGCTCATAGAGTTCCGCCGCATGGTGCGCGATCGCCGACAAGTCGCCGGTCTCGTCGCCGACCCGGAGCATGCGAACCGCAAGCGGCGGCACCAGTTCGCTCTCGGCCAGCGCCTCGATGAAGCGGCGGCCGTTGCGCACCTGTTCGTGGACCTGCTCTACGGCCGCCGCATAGCGGGGCTCGGTCATGATGTCGCGCAGGATCTTCAGTGCGGTCGGCAATGCGACGCCGTTCTCGATCAAAAGACCCAGCGTACCGATGAAGCGCGCGGTGCGGCGGTCATGCATCGGTCCCGACACACCGGGGACGACTCCTAGGACGGCCATCAACGAGGCCCGCGCCGCCGGCTGACGCAGGATCAGCCAGCCGAGCAGCAGCAGCCCGGCGCAGCTCCCGAGGAACGTGTTGAGATGAGCCCGCAGCCAGGTCGACATCGTGAGCGCGAACGCGGCGCCCGAATTGAGCTTCCCGCGCAGCTCCGAGAACACCGACTCGAATTGCGGGACGACATAGAGCAGAAAGAAAAACAGGATGACCAGGGCCGACCCGACCAGGAACATCGGATAGCGAACCGCCCCCGAGATCCGTTGCGACAGCTGTTCGCGCCGCGTCCGGTCCTCGACGATTGCCCGCAACACCACTTCCAGCTTTCCGGACGCCTCGCCGGCGCGCACCATCGCGATATAAATCGGCTCGATGATCTGGTTGTGGCGTTCCAATGCCTCGGCAAACCCGTCGCCGCCCGAGACCGCCGAGCGCAGCCCGCCAGCGAAGCGCGACACCGCCTTGTTGGTGTCTTCCTCCAGCGTCTGCAGCGCCGCCTCCAGCGTCAATCCAGAGCGGAGCAGCAAGGCCAGCAGGCGAAGAACGGTCGTCAGCTCGCGCTGCCGGGGCACAGCGCCGCTCGATACGCCCGCGCCGAGCGCCTTGCGGCCCGCGATCTCGGCTTCGACCGGCAGATGGCCGAGATATTCGATGCGCCGCAGTACCTCCTCACGCGTCGGTGCGTCGACGTCGCCGAGAATGATCTCTCCGGCCTTGGTCAACGCACGGTAGCGGTAGTGTGGCATGATCGCCCTACAGGCTCATGGTCAAGCGGAAGATTTCGTCAAGCGTGGTCTGCCCGGCCCGCAGCTTCGCCACGCCGTCCTCAGTCATCGACGTCATGCCCGCGCGCCGTGCCGCGGCCTCGAGGTCGGAGGCATCGGTTTTCGGGCCGATTGAGCGCCGCAGCGCAGGGCCGATCTCCATGATCTCGAACACGCCCTTGCGTCCGCGGAAACCAGTCGAACCGCACCAGTCACACCCTTTCGGCCGGCAGACCACCTCGCCTGCCTCGACGCCGAGTGCTGTGTACCGTTCGTCGGCGGCGATATCAGCCGCCGACAGCGAATAGCTTTCCTTGCAGTGGTCGCACAGGATCCGCACCAACCGCTGTGCCACGATCACCCGCGCGCAAGACGCCAGCAGAAAGCTCTCGACACCCATGTCGATCATGCGCGTGATGGCCCCTGCCGCGGTGTTGGTGTGCAGCGTCGTCAACACCAGATGGCCGGTCAGTGCAGCATGGACGCCGATATGGGCCGTCTCGGAATCGCGCATCTCGCCGACCATGATGACGTCAGGGTCGAGCCGCATGAATGAGCGCAGCGCGGACGCGAAGGTGAGCCCGATGCCGGGGTGCACCTGAGTCTGGGTGATCCCCGGAATCTGGTATTCGACCGGATCCTCGATCGTGAGGATCTTGCGGGTCGGCTCGTTGATCACCGCGAGCGATGCCGCCAGCGTCGTGGTCTTGCCCGACCCGGTCGGTCCGGTGACGATGACCATGCCATAGGGCGCCTGCAATGCCTTGCGTAGAACAGCCTCGTCGCGCGCACTGAGGCCCACCTGGTCGAGCGACACCAGGCCGGCTCCCTTGCGCAACAACCGAATGACCGCGCATTCGCCATACATCGTGGGCATGGTCGCGACGCGCAAATCAATCTCGCTGCCGCCGACGACGATATGGGCGCGCCCGTCCTGCGCCAGGCGACGCTCGGTGATATTGAGACCCGCCATGATCTTGAGGCGCGACAGGATCCCCTTGGACATGCTCATCGGCGGCGCGGACACGTGCTTGAGCATGCCGTCGACGCGCAGCCGAACCTGCAGCACGTTGCCGGCCGGCTCGATGTGCAGATCGGTCGCGCGCTGGTCGACCGCCAGGCGCAGCAGGTCGTCGAGCGCCCGCACCACCGGCGCGCCACGCGCGAGGTCGCGCAGATTGTCGAGATCGTCCTCCCCCGCTCCGGTGCCCGCCTCCGGGACGGCGTCGCTGGGTCGATCGGCCTCCAGCCGCAATGAGAGCGCAGCCTCCAGATCCTCGGCCGTCGCCACCGCAAGCGCAATTGACCGGCGCAGCACGAGCTCAACTGCCCGCAGTGTCTCACTGTCGACGGGCCCGGCCACCGCAAGACGCAACGCCCCGCCCACCCCCTCGTAAGGGAACAGGCGCTCCTCCTTCAGAAATCGCGTCGACATCTCGCTGCCGGCGAAGCGCCCATCGACCAGATCGTCGCGGCGGACGCGGTCGCACCGATAGAAGCTGGCCAGTTCGTCGGCCAGTGCCGAGGGGGTGAGTTTCGTGATGGCACTCCAATCGACATTGCCGGTCGATCCGTCCGCGTTACGGCTCCGACCAGCGTTGTCCTCCTTCTGGCCATCGCGCAACGCTCCCCTGCCGGCGAGATAGGCCATGAAATCGATCGGCGGCACGGGCGTCGTCGCAGTCGTATTGCTTTCACGCGCTATCATGCCAGGGTTCCGATCAACTTGGCCTGCACGACCGGTGTTCGCACTGCACGAAGCGACGCGAGACAACGATGACGCCCAACGACCACACCGGCGACGCTGCTGGTCCGCACACGCTGCTTCCCGATCGCACCGTGCTGGCCTGCGGATTCGCGATCACTGCGCTGTTGTCCTGGGCAACGCTGCCATGGCCGCAGGCGTTGGCCTCGACAGTTCTCGGCACCCTCATGGTTGCCGGCGCCGATGTCGACGCGCGCCACTTCCTGCTTCCCGATATTGTCACCGGAGGTGCTCTGCTCGCCGGGCTGGTCGTTGCGGCCGCGCTCGGTTCGTATGATCGCTGGAACGGGCCGACCAGCGCGCTGAGCGGCTCCTTCCTGGTGGCCACGGCACTGTGGTTGCTGCGCCGGACCTACCAATGGCTGCGACGGCGTGAAGGTATCGGGCTCGGCGACGTCAAGCTCGCGGCAGCCATTGGCGCATGGCTCCCGCTCGACGCGGTACCTCTGTGTTTCGCATTGGCAAGCACTGCCGCCTTGATCGCCGTCCTGCTGGCCCGGCTGCGCGACCAATCCATCGAGCGAACAACGAAGCTGCCGCTCGGTGCCTTCCTGTGTCCCGCCCTCTGGTTGGTCGACTACGGCATACGGCTGCAGGCGACCTGGTTTTGAGCGCACCTGATTCAGGTGACGGGAGCATCGCCACTCAAGCACCACGCGCCGCCTGGTCGCCTCGACACATCCGACGATGTGACTCTGCCGTTCCATCGCATGTTACCTGCCATCGCCCAATGGCCACCGCCGCGCCAGGACCGTACCTTCATCACCCAGCGAAACTCGCGGTGCGTGATCCCTCTGGCCGAACGGGCTCCGACGTCGGAATGCAACTCCGGGCATCCGCGCGTTGCGATCGAGGCAGATCGCGCAATGCGCCAGCGCCTGCTTGAGCTCAACCTGCACCGTGCGAACACTGATGCCGAAGCGCTCCGCTACGAGCCTCAATGGCGCATCTTCAACACATATTGCCATGAAGATCTCCCGGCGACGGGTCGGCAGCTCCTCGATCGAACGCTTGAGCGCGTTGATCTCCGAACGCGCCTCGATGATCCTGTCCGGGCCGGGTGTTTCGTCCGGCAAGTCGAACAGCGGATCCGCCTCGCGCGCGATGCGACGGCGACGCTCCGCCACACGGCGATTGCTGATGGCGCTCATCGCCACACGAAACAGATATGCATGGAGATCGCGGACAGGTCCGATACCATCCGCATTGCTCAAGCGCAGAAACGTATCCTGCAAGGCTTCGTTGGCGAGATCGGCAGAGCCAGCCCGACGCGTCAAACGTTGTTTGAGATCGTCGTAGCTTGCGACGAGGAGCGTGAGCAACGCCGCTCGAGTGGTGTCGCTCATTGCAGGGACCCCATCCCCAACCGCGGCATTTGAGATGCATCCATCCGGTCGCGTCGTTTCTAGCCGCAGTTAATGACATGGCAATGAAACCACAGCGAGCACTCAATTCACGACACACCTCGCTACAAGCGATGACACACATTTGATTTTTTCCAAGCGATGTGTGCGCCGGTAGCACATCGCTCGTTGCGACAACGATCGCGCATCTGCAGGTTCCATACATTGCGCAAGGTTCTGCGCGAACTTGACTGCGATTGCTCGCGACGATGTTCATCTCACGACATCCCGTTGACGAGCATGGTCTGCTGCGACGCCTGCACGCGTTCGATTCCCCGCAGGGCCACGACACTTTCTGCGTCGATGGTCAGCGCTTCGCGGAAACTGGCCTCGGCATCGTCAGGCCGGTCGAGCACGAGATAAAGATCGCCGAGGGTACAATGGGCTGTCGCGCGGCGCGGATCGAGTGCAACTGCGTGCTTCAGGCTGATCTCCGCGCCCTGCGAGTTGCCGCGCGCAGCGCAGGTGCGGCCGAGCGCCTCGTAGAACTCTGATGATTGCTGCTGATTGATCTTCGTCGCCGCCAGGAAATGGCTCATGGCATCGTCGAGGTCGCCAAACTCGCACAACGCAAGCGCATACTGGGCATGCATGGCATCGCTGCGGGGCGCGAGTTCCACTGCCTTGCGGTAATGCTGGTAGACCAGGCGCTTCATCGTATCGGCATGCATGCCGGCCTGCCCGTGATCGCCGAGCTTGCGCAGCGCGGTCGCGTAGGCCGCGTGCACGCCGGCGTTCACCGGCGCAAGCTCGATCGCCTTGGCATACTGAGCGAGCGCCTGTTCGGTTCTCTTGGCATCCATCAATGCCTCGGCAAGTCCGATCCGAACCGGGACGAGATCGGGCGCCAACTCTACGGCCATCCGCAGCCGTTCGAGCGCAGGCGCGCTGCGGCCGGTATCGAGCTCGAGCGCACCGAGATTGCAGAGCGCGTTGACATGCCCCGGATCGAACGCGAGGATCCGTTCGAACAGCCGTTCCGCGCGATCGAGATTGCCCGCTTTGTGCTGACGGCAGGCCTCGACGAACAGTGCGTCACACAGAACAGGATCCGATACGGGCCGCGGCGCGGTCATTCGCCGTACCGAAGCTGAAACCGGATCCGCAGTCTCGCCCTCGGCCGCCGGAACAGCGGCGCTGACGAAGGACCACAGCGCTGCGGCTAGCCGTCCGATCACTTCGGTCCAATCGCCCGGGCTGGTTTGCCGGAACAGGCGCGCCTGCGGATACCAAGGCGTGTCGTCGCGCCCCTTGAGCCAGCGCCAATCACTCCCCTTGGCGAGCAGAATCCAGACCGGTTTGCCCATCGCGCCGGCCAGATGCGCGATCGCACTATCGACCGTGATCACGAGGTCGAGGTTGGCAATGATTGCCGCTGCATCGACGAAGGATCGTGTATCGATCTCTGCACCGACATTGACGATACCAGCGTCAAACTCCGTCAGTTGCCGCTGTCCGGGCCCCACCTGCAAGCTGACGAAGCGCGCACCCGGGCAGTCGAGCAAGGGCCGCAGCCGATCGAATGGAAGCGAGCGGCGCCAGTCGTAGGCATGCGACGGATTGCCTTGCCAGACCAGCCCGACGGCAGGACCGGAAGGGGCCCCTAACCGCCCGCGCCATTTGGCGACGAGATCCGGATCCGGTGCAATGTAGGGAACCGCCGCAGGAACGGTATCGTTCTGCGTTCCGAAGATCAGCGGCAACGACAGCAACGGCACATGCACGTCGAAGGCCGGTGCCTCGTCCGTCGAATCAAACACATCGTCAATGCCGGCGACGGTTCGCAACATCGGCAGCAGCGGTCCTTGCGCGCGCAGGATCACGCGGCCACCGCGCGCCTTGACCATCGGCGCGTAGCGTACGAATTGCAGGGTGTCGCCGAAGCCTTGCTCGAATTGCAAGAGGATCGTCTTGCCGGCGAGATCCTCGCCCTTCCACTGCGGGCGATCGGTGGACAACAGGTGCTTACTGACCTGCGGTTCCTTCAGCCGCCATTCGAATTCCGCCCATGCCGCCAGCCAGTCGCCCCGTGCGAACAGGCAGATCGCCAGCATCGTGTGCAGATCTGCAAATTCCGGATGTTGCGCGAGAACATCGCGCAACAATGCCATGGCCTCGTCATTCCGGTCCGTATCATTCAACAGCGTTGCAAAATCGACCACCGGCCTGACATCGTCCGGCGCGCATGCCCGCACGTCGCGAAATGCGTCATAGGCAAAATCCGTCAAGTCCACTGCCGCGAATGCGCGGGCCATCCCAAGCAACGCCGTGGCATTGTTCGGCTGCAACGTCAGAGCAGCGGCATAGGCGGCCAGCGCCTGCGGATGCTGGCGCGCCTTGAGCAGGAGGACGCCGAGATTGGCGTGTGCTTCACCGTCTGCAGGATTGAGCCTGATCGCCTCCTCAAGCAGGTCCAGCGCCTGCTCGTCCTCGTCGCGGTGCAGCGCGATCACGCCACGGAGGTGCAGCCCATGCTGCCGCACCAGAGGCTCATCCTGCAGGGTTTCGAGCAACACTTCGGCGCTGTCGAGCTGACCTTCGCGCAGAAGAGCCAGCGCGCGATTAACGATCGTCTGGATGAATTCCATGCGCCGTTCGGCCGGAGCTTGGGTCAGCATGGACAGGCCGGCACGCAACGCCTGCGCTTCGCTGATCGCTGCTTTCGACATCAATGTGGTCCTTATCCCCGGCTTGTCCGTGCCTTCTTCGTCTCTCCGGATGGCGCTGCGCTGATCCGCGCCCTAGGCCGCTTCGCGTGTGGCGCGCGCCTCGCACCATTCGGTCCACAGCCGCATCAATTCGCGTGACAGGTTGCCGGCGAACCGCGGCGCGTCGCACAGCGGCGAAGCGGCGATACGATCGCGCAGGCCGCGGCGCAGCTCGGCGAGTTCGTCGCGGCGATGTGTCCACTCGACCGCCATGGCAACGTAGTCGTCGATGCTGAGCGTGCAGAAGCTGCCGAGCCCGGCGGCGGTCAAATGGGCGGCTGAGTGACGGCCGGCGAAGGTGTCGCCGACGAAGGTCACAGTCGGAACGCCCATCCACATCGCCTCGAGCGTGGTCACGCCCGCCGAATATGGGAACGGATCGAGCGCGACATCCACCTCGCCATAGGCGAGCAGGAGCTTCGGCTGTTCGGCCTCGCCCACCAGCTCGACGCGCTCAGGCGGCACGCCGCCTTCGCCGAGGACCCGATAGATGGCCTCGCGCGTGCTCGCCTCGCCGAGGCCGCCATAAACCATCAGAATGCGCGAGTCCGGCACCTGCTCGAGAATACGCGCCCAGGCCTTGCCGACCTCGCCGTTGAGCTTGGCGGGGCGGTTGAAACAGCCGAAGGTGAAGCGGCCGCCGTTCAGGCTCGGCAGCGGCGGCACCTCGGGAGCTTTCTCGGGCGGCTGATAGCAGACGTAGCAGTCCGGCAGGCGGATCGGCCGCTCCATGTAGGTCGCATCGTGCTCCGGCGGAATCTCCACCGGATCGGCGATCAGACCCTCATAAGTGTCGAGCCCAACGGTGCCGACATAGCCGGCCCAGCCGAGCTGGATCGGCGCCGCGCGCGCGGCGAACAGAGACAGCCGGCTGCCCGCGGTGTGGCCTGCAAGATCGAACAGCACATCGATGCGATCATCGATGATCTGCTGCCCCAGCGCAGCCTCGTCCATGCCGGACACATCTCGCCAGGATAGCGAAATTTCCTTGTAGCGTTCGCTGAAATCGTCATCGAGCCGCTTGCTGTCGGTCTTGTAGCAGCAAATCTCGTAACCGAGCGCAGCAAGCGCTTCGAACGCACGCAGCACGAGGAACGACACGGCGTGACGATGCAGGTCGGCCGACACCAGGCCAAGCCGCGGCTTGCGTGCCGGATCCGGCACGTTCGAAAACGCCAGACGATCCATGGGCGCTTGCGGGCGATAGAGCGTCGCCCAGCGTCTGTGCTCGCGCAGCAGCTCCTCGCGGGTGACGCCGGGCTTGTGCTGAAGCGCGAACAGCAGCGTTCCGGCGATCGCGGCGTTTGCGGGATCGAGCTCGCCGGCACGCCGATAGGCCGCGACGGCGTCCTCGACGCGCCCCTGCCCGAGGACGCCGAAGCCCCGGGCGACGTGATGTTCGGCGCGCAGCGGATCGATCGCGAGCGCGCGATCGACATAGCCGAGCCCGCGCTCGAACTGGCGATGATTGATCAGGAAGTGGCCGTAGAGATATTGCGGCAGAGCGACATCCGGCGCGCTGTCGGCGGCGAGCTCAAACAATCTTGCCGCCTGCTGCTCGCGTGCGGCCGCACCGAAGTTCATGCCGAGCTCGAGGATCGCCTTGTAGTTCTGGCTGTCGAGCGTGGATGCGGCGCGGAGGTCGTCGACCGCCTTGTCGAACTTGCCGTCCATCACATAGGCAAGGCCGCGGGTGCGATAGGCATCCACATAGCCGGCGTCGAGCATGATCGACTTGTCGAGCGCCTCAATCGCCTCGTTGCGCCGGCTCTCCGTGAGCAGCGCAAGGCCGAGGCTGTATTGCGCGAGCGGCATCTGCGGCATCAGCCGCAGGCCTTCCTGCAGATAGGGAATGCCGTCGCGCGCACGTCCGGTGCGCGCCAGACAGGTGCCGATCTCGGCGAGCGCCGGCGCGTGACTGGGCGTCACCCTGAGCTCGGCCATGAATGCCTCGCGCGCATCGTCGAAGCGATCGAAGCGGCAGAGCGCAACACCCTTGCAGTAGTTGAAGCCGGCTTGCTCGGGTGCCAACCGCGCCGCCTCGTTGAACGCCCGCAACGCCTGGCGCCAGCGATCCTGCCGCGCGTGCGCGACACCCTGCTGATGCAGATCCTGCGCCCGCGTCAGGCTCGATGATGGAAGTTCACCACGCCCATATGTGAATGGATGCGGCGTCGGCCGCGCCAGAATCGCATGGCCGCTATGCTCCACGCGAATCGCAAGTCGCCCGCTCGAATTGTCTTCCATGTGGGAGGCCCCGCTTGGCAGAAGATCGCGCGAAGATTGTATCTATCTGACATCACTCGTTGAGAGCTACGCCGCTAGACCTGACGTCCATAGATCATCTCGCGTCCCGTTGCCAAGTAATATTTCGGACGATGATTGAAATTAATCTCTGCGCTCAGCCAAATGTCGCGTTGTCTATCAGATGTGAAGACCATCACCGGCGACAATGACATGACGTCGACGCATGAGATGTTTGTTATCTTCTTTGAATCGATCGAAGATTCATGAAGATTCCGGCAGAATAACTTCAACTAATCTGAAGATTACTTTGCAGTCTCGTAACGACGGGATGACGACGCACGTCCGGTGACCAACCCACAGGATGAGTGAGATGAAACTGCAATCTTCGTCCAAATACCTGCTCGGCACCGCTTCGGTGCTCGCGCTGTTCGCCTCGGCGGGCAGCATCACGCCTGCGCATGCTGGCGCCTCGGCGGCCACGCGTCCGATCTATTTCGGCGGCAGCACGCTCGCGTCTGAAGCGTTCCGTCAGATCTTCGACTGCTACTCGCACGGCAATGTCGGTTCCGGCACCGCCTACAGCGACGGCTTCCAGATCGGCGCCACCACGGGCCCGGGCTGGATCACCACCGCCTGCAACACCATTGCGACCACGCAGGTGAACGGCCTGTATGCCGGCGTCGGCTCTGGCAACGGCGTCCGCGGCTACATCGCCAACAACCCGCAGCAGTGGTATGGCGGCACGATCACCCCGCCCGCGTCCGGCACCGCGACGACCAGCTCGTTCCTGCCGGCGTTGCAGCCGTCGCTGATCGACCTCGCCAATACCGGATCGCCGTCGACGGTGTTCGGCAGCTACCCGTATCCGCGCGTCGATGCCGGCCTCTCGGACTCGCCGCTCGCGATCGCTTCCGGAGCCACGACCCTGACGACGGTGTCGCTCGGCCTCACCCCGACGCAAGGCTGGATGGTCCCGGGTTCGCCGACGACCACCTATGCCGCGCTGGCGTCCATCACGGTCGCCGCCACCACATCGGTGGCCAGCTACAACCCGACCGCCTATGGCCCGGCGATCCAGATCCCGGCGTTCGAAGTTAACGTCGCGATCGCGGTTAACACCGGTGGTCTCAACCAGCTCCACTCGGCCGTCACCGGCGCGGGTACCCTGCCCGGCACCCAGACCAACCAGGGCGCCGCCATTCAGCTCACCGCGGGACAGCTCTGCGCGATCTTCTCCGGCCTGGTGACCAATTGGGATGACACGACGGCTGCGAACGTCCCCTACCTCACCAGTGGCGGCACGGCCTCGCTCGGCGCCTTCAGCGACGCGAATACGCTGACGTCTGGCTCCGGGTCTGAAGCTTACGCGTCGACCTCCAAGGCCATCACGGTGGTGTTTCGTTCGGATGGCAGCGGCACGAGCTTCATTCTGACCAACTATCTGAAGAATGTCTGCCCGCTGCTCGATCCCACCGACGCGAAGCAATACAAGTCGATCTTCGGTGCCACCAACCTGCCGAGCACCAGCTTCAGCAACCTGATCGCCAACGTCAACAAGTTCCGCACCAACGGCTCGACCATCACGGCGACCTGGATCGGTGGCAGCGGAAGCGGCAGCGTGGCGTCCAACGTCAGCTCCAACGACGCGACGAAGGGCGGCCGGGTCGGTTACGTCAGCGCCGACTTCACCTACCCCTACACCACCACCGTTGCCGGCGTGACCGCGCCGCTCTCGGCAGCGCTTCAGAATGAACAGCTGCGCATCGCCGGCACCACGGTTCCGAACGACACCACGGGCACCCTCACGTTCATCGCCCCGACGCCAGGCGCTGCGCTCAATGCCTGGAGCGACACCAGGCTCCAGTCCACGTCGACGACCTGGACCTGGGCCAACTTCAATATCTACAACAACACCTTCACCGCCACGACCACGCAGGGCGGCGTGCCCCTGTTCGGCCAGTCGGTGCTGCCGCTCACCAACGTGTCGGGAGCCTATCCGCTCAGCGGCACGACCTTCCTCGACCTCTACAGCTGCTACAGCACAACAGCGGGCGTCGCGCCGGATGCCAACCGCGTCACCAGCCTGGTCAACTTCCTGACCTGGTACTACAGCTCTTCGGATACGCGTCCGACGACAGTGATGCAGAACGCCGGGTTCAACCCGGTCCCGGCCGGTTACTCGGCGCTGATCAGGAGCAAGTACCTGGGCAGCCTTTCCAGCACCCGCATCGCGGCGGGAGGCACGGCCAGCACCGGATGCTCCAGCGCGAGCGGTGCGCTGTAAGCCGACGACGTCGAACGACAAACACGAACGGGCGCCTCTAACGAGGCGCCCGTTTTTTTCTATCGCACAACGTGAGGCATCGCGGCGAATGGCTGCCCGGATACCAAGACATTGTATCAGATCTCGGTGTTCACGCGCACCGAGGTTGGACAAGTCAATCTCGATGCGTCTCATCGCTCAATGAAGCTCGAGCAGACGCTCCCGCGAGCGTCGACCGAGATAATCGCAACTGCGAAAATAAGGCGAACAACGCTGCGCTTCGCCTCGATTCAAATTGTCTAAGAGATGTGAGCACTGCACTGGCGTCGTCGTCGATACGACGCGGAGGGTTCTGCCCTGCGCGTCTCGCTGCACCATGTTTCAAGGGCTTCCGCGAAGGTCTTCTTCATCGCTTTCCACTTCATCGCATCGAGCAAGATCTTCTGGTCCCGAGACCATGAGGCGGGTCGCGCGGCGCCGCATCACATCGTCAAACAGGGAGTTAAGAACATGAAGACGACATCCTTCGCCGGACGCCTGCTGGGCTCGACCTCGCTGGTCGTGCTGTCGGCAGCCGCGATTCTCGGCACGCAGCGGCCCGCTGCGGCGCAGACCCCGATCTCAACCGGCATCTACGGCGGCGGCAGCACGCTGTCATCGCTGGCGCTGCGGCAGCTGTTCGACTGCTATGCCGGCACCACGGTGGCCAATGACGGCCAGGCGTTCTCGCCAACGTTCACCTTCGCGCCGCCAACCCCGGACATGCTGCCGGCGAGCTGCACGCAGGTCTCCACTGCGGTCGAAGGCCTGATCGCCGCGGTCGGCGCAGGCAACGGCCAGCGCGCCTACATCGCCAACGATCCGCATCAGCTGTTCCGTGGCAGCCCGGATTCCGCGCCAGCGCTGGTGCGCAAGCCTTCGGCCAAACCGCCGTTCCGCGACACTGCCAATTCGAACTTCAAGACCTATCCGTATCCGCGGCTCGACTTCGCCACCAGCGACCTGCCGCTTGCCGGCACGGTTTCCAGCCTGACCACCGTGTCGTTCAGCAATTTCCTGCCCACGACCAACTGGCAGAACACGCTGCTGATCGCGGCGCAGAGCAGCTCGGCGGTGAGCTTCAACCCGGCGTCCGTCGGCGCGCCGATCCAGATCCCCGCGGTAGAGATTCCGATCGCGATTGCGGTCAACACCGCGAACTCCGCCTCGGGTGTGACCTGGACCAACCAGTCGGCGCTGTCGCCGAACACCCAGGCGGGCGGCGCAATCCAGCTCTCCGCGGCGCAGCTCTGCGCGATCTTCTCGGCCACGGTGACGGACTGGAGCGACACCGCCACGCTGATCCCCTATCTGGACCAGAACGGCGTGCAGCAATTCCAGCACTTCTATGACGACAACACCAACGGCACCCTCACTCCGGTCGCCTACACCAGCGGCCGCCTGCCGATCAAGGTGGTCTACCGAGCCGACGACGCCGGTGCGAGCTACATCCTCACCAATTATCTCGCCAATCTCTGCCCGCTGCTCGACCCGACCGGCACCTACAACTACAAAAAGATTTTCACGGGCGTGGGCGTCAACGGCACCACCACGGCAAACCTGCCCTCGAGCAGGTTCTCCCACCTGGTCCAGAATATCCTGGCGGTAAAGGGCACGACCGATCACGATCACCACGACACGCTCGACGTCGAGGACGATTCCGAGCGACCCATTCCGCACTGGATCACCGCGCTGGGCGCCAATCACGAAGCGCTCAAGATCGGCACCGATGCGTTCCACGCCGGCCGGATCGGCTATCTTAGCGCAGATTTCACCCAGCCCTATGCGCAGAGCGTCACCGAGGAAATCGCCGGCAACACGATCTCCGCCGCGGCTCCGCTGTCGGCCAGCATCCAGAACGAAGCGCTGCGCATCTTCGGCGTCTATCATCCGGGCCAGACGGGCTCCGTCGGGACTCCCACGAACTTCGTCCCGCCGACGCCGGACAACGTCGCGCAGGCCTTCAGCGGTCTCTCCGCGCCGTCGGCGAGCGGCAGCTACAATGCCTGGAACATCTACGGGCAGACCTACGCCGGCGGAACCGTGCTGGGCGGTGTTGACTACAGCGGCCTGTCCGTGATCGGCGTCCCGCTGGTATCGCTCACCGACTATGCACTGACGGGCGCGAGCTACGCCAACGTCTACAGCTGCTATGGCGATGCCGGCGGCACGCGAGTGCCGACGCTGAAGAACTGGCTGGCCTGGCTCTATGGCGGTTCGGTCTCTGCGCTGCCGCGCTACAACCCGGCGACGTCGAATGCCAACGCTCCCGGATATGATCCTGATGTCGCGCAGGTGATCCGCAACAACGGCTTCCACGAGCTCGACCCGACCTGGGCCGGCAACGTCTTGAGCGGCTATCTGCGGGCGAGTGCCGCGGGTGGCCTGCCGACCGCGATCGCGGCATACAACGCGTCAGGTGCGCAGACCGACGGCTGCCAGGGCGTGACCGGCGGCGCGAAGTAAGCGCATGTGAGATCGTGGTCCGAATGTTCGGACCACGATCAAGACCTTGGCGGCCGGGCCTCGATCGAGACCCGACCGCCTCTTTGTCGGCGGCGATGCAGTCGTCGCATCAAGTCCATCCACGCGTCATTCCGGGGCTCGCGAAGCGAGAGACAGGAATCCATCGAGTCAAACAACGTGGTGAAATCGATTCCGGGTTCATCGCTGCGCGATGCGCCAGAATGACGTCAGTGCGTCACATCGACGGCTGCATGACGCCGCGGATTTCGGCGCCGGCGCGCGTGGCGCGGACCAAATCGAGATAATTACTGCCCGCCTCGGGGGCGACCGCCTTGCGATTGATCAGATGCTGGACGCAAATGGCCGCGAGGTCATGGGAGCCGTAGCAGTGATGAGCTGCCAAGGCGAGATGCTTGAGCTGCTCGGTACCGATGTCGTCGGCCTTGGTGAAGTCGCGCACGTAGACCGCATCGGCCTCGACCAGTTGATTGATCGCCGCAAATGGCGTGGCACCGACCAACGGCCAGATCATCCGCCGGTCGATCGAGACCAGGGTATGGGGAATGAATCCCTGGCTGCGCAGCTCGAGGTCGATCTCGCCGAACACCGGTTGCTTCTTGTAGAGCGGCAGGAACGAGACTTCGGTCTGAATGATGACGGCATCGGCGAGGCGGCGGCGCCCGCTCTGGAAGATCGCGAGCTCGGAGCCCTGCACGTCGCACTTCAGGTAATCCATCGCGTCGATCTCGGTGATATCGTCGAGCTTGCGGGTCTCGATCCTGCTGTCGGCGACGACGTGTCCCCACTCGAGAAATCCGGGGAAGTGCTTGAGCATGTGCCGGTCGGGCTCCAGCAGGCTCGTCATCCCCGGCGACGCGCATTCGCGAAGACGGGCCTGCTCGCCATTGCCGACGACATACGGCAAATAGGTCTCTCGCTCGCTCTTGCGGGCGTTCAACTCGGCCAGCGCCGCGCGCTGCGGCTCGAAGCCGAACAGGCGGCACAGGCGCTTCTCCAGCAGCGGCTGGTAAGGCAGGTCGGCGCCGACCGGGTTCGCGCCGATATCCACGATGGTGGTGAGGCGCTCGGGCGCCAGCAGCGCCCACAGCGGATCGGTATCCGCAGGTGAGGCTGATGGCGCAAGCGCGGCCGAGGGAGATGATGTCACCATCGGCGCACTACTGCTGCTTCTTGCGGCGATCGTCGTCGCTGTTGCCCGGCGTCGCATCATCGCCGCCGCTGCCGCCATAGCCCAATACTTCGACGATGACGACGGACGGCTGATCGTTGGGCTTGTTCTGCGCCGGCTGACCGGCTTGCTGGGTGGCTGCGGCCGCGTTGCTGCTGACCGCGGCAAGCGTGGTGCTCGGCGTTGGCGTGAAGGCAAGCCCGGTCACCGTGCCGGTGGCCTGGATGTTGTATGCGTTGAGCACGACCAGCGCGACCAGCGTGATGTCGTTGCCGCGGATGCCCGCCGAGCCGAGATCAATCGTGCCGCGCGGCGCCACCAGTGTGACGTTGCTCTTGGTCGGATCCTGGCCGGGCAGCGTCAACAGCGCGGCGATGCCCGCGCCGGTGACCAGCCCTTGCGGATTGGTGTAGCAATAGCCGCCGGGCGTGCAGATCTCGCTGACCGAGGGGCTGGAGACGTAGGTCTTCGGCCCCGAGCCTGCATTGATATCGCCATTGGCGACGAACAGGCCGATGTCGCCGCCCTGCTCCGTCATAATGCGGCTCTGGTTAACCAGGATCGAGTCGTCGGCGAAGGCGCGGATGCTGCCGCCGGCGAGCGTCAGGATACCCTCCTGGCTCGGCGTCAGCTTGTCGAGCGAAGTGTGCCCGACATTGATGCCGCCGCCCGGTCCGATGATGTTGATGTCGCCTCCCATTTGGGTCTCGAGCACGGAAGCGGCGATGTTGAGCTTGCCGGTCGCAACCTTCGGCGCGGCATTGCCGTTCACGCTCAGGCTGTTGTCGGTGTAGCCGAGACCCGCCGGGAATAGGGTGGAGATCGCGGTATAGGCGCGCGCGTACTGTCCGAAGTACGGGCTTGCGGCATTCTTGTAGTCCTTGCCGACTTGGATCACGAAGTCGAGGAATGCGCGGTTGACCAGGAGTTGCTGCCGCGCCTGTGACAGGCCCTGGAAGCTGGCCCAGGCCTGGTCGCGCGATTGCCCGAGGATCGCGGCGATGTCAGCAAGGAAGTCGATGCCGCCGGCGCCGGCTTGCGCCGGGTTGACGTATTTGTTGATCGCCGCCGTGTAGTCGATGCCGGGCTTGACACCGTACAGCAGATTGATCTCGGCGCCCTGCGATGGCAGGAAGCCGTTGGCGCCGAGATTGAGGCCGCCGAACGAGCCACCGACCGCGCTGCCGTTACCGATTGTGGCGACGCCCAAGGTCGTTGGCGGGTTGAAAACCGACGGCGCAAACGGCCCAAGATCATGTCCAGCCTGCAGCAAGAAGGTGCCTGGACCATAGAGAGCGTAGGCGCCGCCGACCAGATCGTTGCCGGCGACGATGCTGGTGATGTCGGATGCGTTGTTGTTCTGACCGACGAATATCAAGCCGCTCCCAGTGATGCGATCGCCGGCGTTGATGTTGTTGCCGGCCTCGATCTGCGCCGGCTTGACGAGCGTCAATCTGGCATTGGCGATGTCGAGATCCTTGCCTGCCGCGATGATGACGGGGTTGGGGTCATTGGCGTGCAGCGCCTGGGTTTGGGCGGGCAACGGGACACCGAGCGGCCCACTAAGGCTCTCGGTCATTGACAGGCCAGCCCCGAGATCGATGGAGCCCGTGGCGATCATGTTGACGGTTCCGGTAGCGCTTCCAATCAAATTGGCGTTTCCAAGGCCCCCGCCGGTGAAGACAGTGTTGAAAGCAATGTCGCCGCCGAGCGCCGTCAGATCCAGCGTAGCAGGCAACACCTGCCCGACGATGTCGTACCTCAGACTATCAGTCGGCGACTTCACCGCAAAAAGGCCGCCGATCGACGAATTGGAAGAAGAAACGGTCAAGGCCGTCACATCTCCCGTGAGACTGGTCAGCGAAACGCCGCTAGCCGGACCAAAGCTGGTAAACTGATTGCTCCAGGTCGAATTGTTCGCACCGGGCAGAGACGCGATCGGCGTCTGCGCCGTGGCAGCAAGCGGTAACTGGGCTGGGTCATAAACGTTGCCGAGTGTCACCGAGCCGCGAGCGGCCACCGTGACGAAGCCGTCTTGCACCGCCAGCAGCAGCGGCAGCGCATAAGAGCCGGTGACGTTCCCCTGATTGTCAACCGTAATGCCTTTGGTCGGCAAGCCCTGATTGAGCGGATTGCCCGTGGTGGCCTCGACCACTCCGCTGACACGGATCAGGCCCGCGCCGCGGCCGACCAGGAAATCACTGCTCAGGAGATTGCCGCCGGCAATCACGCTGAGATTGCCGCCACCATAATAGGTCGCCTTCGTCGGGTCGGCTGCGGTGAAACCGCCGCCGACCACCAGCGTCTCCGGCAGCGACGCGCCGACATCGACGATATCGGCGCCGGCCGACAGCTTGACGTTGCCACCGGCAAGCGCACCGAAGCCCTGGAAGAAGGTCGCGTAGTTGATCCAGGCAGCAGTCTGGCAGGCCGCGGCCCCGACCGCGCAAGCGGCAAATGGCGTCGCGCTGCCGTTCGACTGGCCGAAATGGATGTACCAGGCGCTCCACAACTGCCCGGTCGGACCGCCGACGATACCGGTCTGGCTGCCGTCCGTGTCCGTCGGCATCTCGATCCCGATAATCGACCCGCCGGCCGACCCCGTGACGGCGCCGCCGCCAGTAGCCCAAGCCGGCGTGCCGATCAGACCATTCGGGTTGCTCGTGTAGGACGCGGGCAATGTCGGCGCTACAAAGTCCGTCGGCGTGCTGGTTGCGACGCCGGCAGTGTAGATTGCTCCGGGAGTCTTGCTGTCGAGGAATTCGACGTTTCCAGCAGCCGCGACGGTGATCGAGCCGGTTCCGGTGCGCAGCAAGGTCGGAATGTTGATGGTCTGGCCGTTGACTTGCCCATTCGCGTACGACGTATGACCGTCGATCGTGAGATTCCCCGTGACCGTTGACGTGAGCGACGACATCTGGATCACCGCGTTGGGATCGGCCGAAGGCGTGTTGTCCGCCCGGAACACGGCGCCGGCGACGAAGTCGTAGGAGAAGGAGCCTTTGCTTCCGCCGAGACCGACCGTCATCAACGGCGTCGCTGCCGTGGTGTTGGGGACCGACGCGCCCTGATAGATCGCCGGATTGTTGGCGATCTGGTTGGCCGGTGGCGCTGTCGATGGCGACGGCGGTGGTGGCGGCGCGTAGGTGGACTGGAAGAGCGTCGTGTAGGCCGGCGGCGCGGACGGCGGCGTCACCGCGAAGCAAACCGAGCAGAACTGAGCATCGATCCCGGCTGCATTGGCAAGCGTCGGCGTCCTGCCGCCCAATGCCGTCGTCAAGTCCGGCGGACCGCCTAGACTGCTGTTATTTTGCAAGTTCGCGTTGATGACCCCGAAGAAATAATTCTCCCATTGAGTTACGTAGTCGAGCGGAGCGCCGGCCTTTCCGGTGATGTTGTAGTAGAGGCCTGTCGCGCTTGGCGCCGCTACTGGCATCGGCGGCGTGACGAAAGGCGAGCCCAGCACATTAAGAAAGTAGTTCGCCACTTCAGCATAAGTATAGTAGCCGCCGAGGCCCGATCCGACCACGCTGGAAGCAGCATTCGTGTTCCCCTGGACGATCTCGACCATGTAGGCGTGATACATGTTCACATATTGAACGTAAAACTGATTGTACTGATCGATCACCTGTGGGTCACTGCTCGCGATCGCGACCGGCTTCTGCAAATGGAAGTTCTGCATGGGTACCGGCGTGTCGAAAACTGAGTCGGCGTTGTAGACGCCCGGAATGGTGAAGAATGCCGCGTTTACCAACGGGGATTGATTAACGCCAAGGGCCAGAATTGTGTCAATCGACGCGCTATAATGCAGCGTACCGTCGAGGCTGAAGAATCCTTGATAGAGGTTGTAAGCGCTGTTGGCGTCGTTCGCCGTTTCGTTCGCATACGCCTCCGCCGCCGTGAGATTGGTCGGCTGTTGGTTATTCGGCAGATAAAAGCCGTCGCTGATGGTGGCGTTGATCTGCACATTGTTGAACGCGCGCAGCAGCAGCGTGCCGGGCTCGCCGCCTCCGGTGGTCCGGTAATAAAGCGTGGTGTTGCCGCCAACCGTGGCGCCGGAACCAAGATTCCAGTTGCTGGCAACTGTGATGTTGCCGTTGTTGATGGTCGCGCTCGGATTGACGAGGTCGATCTCCGGCCGCAAATGCAGCATCGACGACGGCAACGCGATTGCGGCTGTGCTTCCGACCTGCAGCTTGGCGCCGGCGAAGTTCGCCGTCACCGCGGCCGGGTTGAACGGCGTGTTGACGAAGCCCTGCAGCACACTCTGGTAGAAATTGACGTGCGGCATGTAGGCGCCGGCCGCCGGGTTGTCGGGCGTGGAGACCGGATAGAGGCCGCCATTGGCAAGGATGATCTGGGTCGGCTTGCCGTTGGTCAGGGTGGCATCGAAGAAGCCGGCAGGGTCGATCACGCCATCGAAATGCTGGTTGAGCTGGTGCTGTTGATCCGGCGTCAGCGCATTATAGGCGGCCACCGTGGTGACGGCGCCGCAGCCGCCCGCGATCAGCGTGCAGCCGTCGGTCGTGCTCCATACCGCATAGGCATTGAGCACCACGCCGCTGCCGCTCGGATTGCCTGCCGCATCGGCGTTGGTGATGACGGTGCCCTTGAAGTCGACATTAACATTGCCGCTGGTCAGGATCGGCGCGCGGATGATCACCGATCCGCCGGTGTTGTCGATGTTGGCGCCGCCGGTGCCACCGCTGACGTTGAACCTGGCGCCGTCGTAAACCGTGATCTTGCCCGATGTCGGCACATTTTCGTAGCCATACTGCCCGTTCAGCGTGCCGTCCGGTTTACCGGTGGTGCCGAGCGTGATGGTGCCGCCCTTCTGCACCAGCGCCGACGTGCCCTTGCCATAGAGCGGATCGCCCGCGGCGTAGGGCTGCCAGGACGCATCGAGCACGGCGCCGCCGGTGATCGTGACGCCGACCCCGCCATAGAGTGCGATCTGGCCGCGCCCCCCGCTGGCGTCGATGGTGCCGTTGACGGTGACGGTGCCGGTGTCGGCCACCAGCAGCACGTTGTTCGAGACCAGCGCGCCGTCGATGGTGATGTCGCCGGTCGCGCGGCGGACCGTGAAGCTGCCGGCGAAGGCGCCGAGCGGCAAGGTGCTGGACGGATCGATGCTGCCTGCCTGCAGCGTGAAATCACCGCCGACGCTCTTGAAGGCGGAATGGCCGTCGAGCGTGCCGTTGAGCACCGCCGTGTTCGAAGCCAGGATCGACAGCGATCCGGCAAAGCCGTTGCCGGAGGCCGCGACGCTGACGCTGGCGCCGGGATTGATGACGACATTGCCCGACGTCGAGATCAGCCGCACATTGCCGCCCGGCGTATCCTGAACGAGATCGAGGATCTGGATGCGCGAGCCGGAGGCATCGATGGAGGCCCCTGCCCCGAGCACCACGTTGCCGGTGAATGCCGCCAGGTTGACGTTGCCCGACAGCGCACGGATCGTCGCGGTGTCCGTGATCGATGCGGCGGTAACGGCAAGCGAGCCACCGATGTTGCGCGGATCGCTTGCGGGCGCGGTGCCGGCACCAGTGAGGAGGCTGACCTGGCCCCTCGTGGCGAGCGACTGCGACGCGCCGCTGTTGACCGCAATCACGGGCGCGGACAGCGTCATGTCGGCGCCGCCGCCGCCTCCGCCCGAGAACGTCACCGTCGGCAGGCTGGAATAGCCGGAGCCGCCGTTGGTGAGCGTGAGCCCGGTCACGAGGCCGCCGGATACGCTTGCCACTGCACTGCTGGTCGTGCCGCCACCGCCGCTGATCGTCACTGTCGGCGCGCCCAGATAGCCATCGCCGGGATTGGTGAGCGTGATGCCGGTAACGGCCGCGAGCCCCTGCGCGATGGTGCCGCTGCCGCCGCCGCCGGAGAACGAGAATGTCGGAATGCCGGTGTAGCCGGAACCCGCGTTGGTCACCGACACGCCGACGACGCCAAGCGACGCCGCGAGCGTGGCACCGGTGCCCGCCGCGCTCGTAACATTGACCGAGCTGATTGCACCGGTGAAGCCGGAGCCAGTCGATGTGATCTTGACGCCGGTGATCGCGCCATTCGCATCGACGATGGCGGTGCCGGTGAAACCGTCGCCGGTGCCGTCGGGCCCGGTGACGGTGATTTGATCGCCATTGCTGTAACCCGAACCACCCGCGGTCACCGCGATGCTGGCGACACCGAGCAAGGCCGTTGCCTGTGCGCCGGATCCGCCGGTGCCACCGATCGTCACCGTCGGAACGCTGGTATAACCGCTGCCCTCGTTTACGATCGTGGCGCCGCTGACATTGAAGGTCAGCGAGGCAGTGCCGATCGGCCCGGAATTCAGGCTGCCGTTGCCGCTGAAGGCGATCGCCTGACCGGCATTGAAATTGACCTGACTGAAGCCGCCGAGGCTCTTGGCGCCGACGTCCTCGGTGATGGTCGAGAAGGCATTCAATGTCAGCGTGCCGCCAGCGCCGGCGATACCCTTGCCGATGACGCCGCGGCTGTTGGCGAGGTCGATGTTGGTGGCGTTGACGGTGGTGCTGCCGCCCTGCCCATAAAGGCCGGCGCTGTCGAAGGTCAGCGTGCCGATCGGATGTGCGGCATCGCCGATCTCCAATCCATTGGCGTCATAGAGGTTGATCACCGATCCGCTGCGCAGGCGGACCGACACCGCATCGTTGAAGTTCGCCAGCACGGTCGGGCTCAGCACCACGCCGGTCGAGCCGCCGCCGATATTGATGACGGAGCCGGCGATGTCGTAGTTCCTCGCCGTCAGGATAGCGCTCGAGGCGAGCTTGCCGTTGCCGCTGGTATCGAGCGTCAGCGCGTTGCCGCCGTTGATGATCGCGCCGGCGCCGACCGAGAACTTGCCGAGCGCGGCCGAGCCGCTCGGCGGCGTACCTGGCCCGCCGTATTGACCGGGCACGAAGTTGCGCGTGACGTTGACAGTGGTGCCGTTGGAGACGCGCAACAGCGCACCGTCGCCGCTCACTCCAGCCGTGTATCCGGTCACCTTTCCATCCGAGCCCACTATGGCTACGGGGTTGATGCCGAACACGATGTCGCGATCGGTGCCCGTCGGCACCGAGCCGACGGCGCCGATGACGCTGCCATCATCGACCACGACACCACGGCCGCTGCCACCGAGCGAGACCAGCAGGAGCTCCGGCCCCGTGAGCGGATGCGCCGCGTCGGTCTTGACCTCAAGATCGAACGCCGTGGCCGCGATCTGCTGGACACCGTTCACCACGCTGGCGGTGCCGCCAATCAACACCGACGCCGCGCCGAGGTTCGATATCTGATCCGGATCGAGCACGAGATAACCCGCCGGCGAGGCCTGCCCGGAATCCAGATGCGTGATCAGGATCTCTTTGCCGCCGATCTGGACCTGGCCGCCGGCGCCGACGAGGCCAGGTGCGAGATCGCTGGTGCCCGGTGCGAACAGATTGGTGGCGCCAAGCTTCAGCGAGTTGATGGCGCCGAGCACCAGCACGCCGCCATCGATCGGCAGCGGAGGTGGCGCCTGGTTCGCGGCCAGCGCCTGGTTGCGGAAGAACGTCGTACCAGAGGTGATATTGATCTCTGAATATTTCGACCAGACCGACTGCGACTGCAGCTGGAACACCGCGGTCTGCGACGAGCGCGCGCCGGTCAGCGAATTGCCAAGCGTGCCCAACACATATTGCGAGCCGTCAGGGCTGGTTACGCTCTTGGTGGTGCCGGGATTGACGTTGTTCGCCACCTGCACGACGCGGAAGGCGCCAGGCAGCGTCGCGTACATGCCGGGCAGCAGCGTGTAGGTGCCGGCGGGAACGCCGCTGCCGGCTCCAATCGTTACCGTCTGACCAGGTGCGATCGCATTGGGGAATGTCCCGTTGGCCGATGCGCTCACGCCGGAGAAATTGGGTGCGTAGGCGAAATTGGGATCGTAAGGCGCCACCGGCGCCTGATAGGTCGGGACCAGCGCATAGACCTGCCTCCCGTCGGCATAGGTCGGCGTGAGGTTGCCGGTGGCAGGGTCCTGCTGATAGGTGGTGAGCACATTGCGGGTGCCGCCAGTGCCGGCGACGAATTCCGTGGCATAGATGTCGCCGCCACCGCTGAGATCGAGCCTTGCTCCTGTGCTCGTGGTCACGCTGGAGCCGAACAGGCTGATCGATTTGGCGGGCGGCGCGGTGAGCACGGGTGGCGGGTCGACGCCGCCAACACCGTTCAGCTTCGGAGCGCCTTGATACCAGGTCGTGCCGTCGACGGTATAGCCGTCAGGAATGATGAGGCCCGCCGCCGAGACCGAGGACAGGCTGCCTGCAGCCAGCGTCACATTCTGGGTCGGTGCGAAGGCGCCCGGAGCAAAGAGACTTGCGATGTTGACCAAATTGAAGAACGTAGCGGTGAACTGGGTCGGCAGATCGTCGCTGGTCCGCACGCCGAGGACGATGCTGCCGAGCGGAGCCCAGAGCGTGCCGCCCTGCTCGATGGTGCGCGCGCTGACCACGATGCTACCGCCGGCCGAGAGCGGCGCCGTCGGCGCTCCGTTCTGCGCGATGGTGACAGTGCTGGCGCCGGGAAGCATGCCGGTCGACATCAGCAGGAAGGCCGTGTTGCTGACCGGATAGATTTCGGCGGCACGCAGCGTCACGTTACCTGGCGCGAGCAGCGCCCCTCCGGAGGTCGCCAGACCGGTGCCGCCTTTGGTATCAAAACCATAATTTTCCGGCAGCAACCGAATGGCAGAAGTGCTGTTGAAGGTGGCGTTCGCGACGTTGTCGAACGCAATCGCGCGCTGCAAATCGATCCATTGAGCCGAGATGTTCAGCATGCCATCGGCAAGGGTTGGAGAATTGACAGCCCCCACCCGATCCTTTCCGACGATGCGCGCGTAGCCTGCAATCAGGTTCACCGTGGTGCCACCAATACTGGGGATGCAATTCGTCCCGCAGCTGGGCGCAAAGGTCGTCGGATCATTAAGGTCGATGCCCAAGGGCTGCAGCCCGGTGCTCGCCGGCAACAGCACGAAATTTCCCTTGTCCGCACGCAGGGTCAAGGCGCCAGGGACCGCAACATTCACCGAACCGGCGAACGCCACGGCGAAGTTGGCGTTCAGAGTGACGGAGTCAAAGCCGCTGTCGTTGAGCGTATCGGCGCCGATGAAGGCGCCGCGCGCGGACGTTGTGCCAGCCGCAGGCAGGTTCGCGGCGACGCGGCCACCCGGCTCGATCACGATCGCATCAGGCAGATTGGTGAACGCAGCCGAAGGTACGCCCGTCACCGCCGTTGGGATCGCGACATCGCCGATCGTCAGGCTGCCACCGCTCGCGAGCGGCGCGCCGCCGGCGGCATTGACGCTGCCCGCAAAGTAGATGCTGGTGCCCACGAGTTGCAGGCTGCCGCCATCGCTCCACGCCGCCTGTCCGGCCAGGCTCCGTCCGAAACCGGCCTTCGGCTGCTGGATCAGGTTGCTCTCCGCTGTGACGGCCGCGCCCTGCAGATCGAGCTGCGCCGCAGGCTGCACCACGACGGTGGCGCCCCCGAGCGTGATGGTGCCGCCGCCGAGCACAATGCCGGTGGAGTAGCCGGTCACAGCCGGATTGGGCAGGAACACGCCGCCGACATCGAGAACGGCGCTGGAGCCGATCGAGACCAAGTCGCCGAACACGTTGATCGCGCCGGCGTGAGCAACCACACTGCCGAGCACGGTGACGTCGCCCAACACAGGCGTGACATTGAAGCCAGAGCCGGAGACCGTGACGTCGAAGGCATTCCCGCCGACCAGCGTGACGGTGGCCCGCGGATCGGCCGCGATAGTGGCGCCGCGGTCGATCAGCACACTGGTCCCGTCCAGTGTCAAGTTGACGGGCTTTCGCAAGCCGTCCGGCAGAAATCCAAGAGATGCGAAGCCACGTACCACGGCACCGGTTGGGATCTGGTTGGCAGCGACGTTGGCCAGCATGGCCGTCGGCTGCTGCAGAACCAGTTGGGTGCCGGCGGTGACCGTGGTGCCGCCATATACATCATTCAACGTATATTGCGAGAAACCGCCGCTGGCGAAGAATGATGCCGGCAGCAGCAGCTGGCCGGCCTTCGAATCCGACACGGCGAGGCTCGCGAGCGGCAGGCCGCTTTGAGCGGCAATCCCGGCCGCCTGTGCCGTGGGAAGATAGGACGTGACTGCAGCCGCGGCGCCGTCAATGACGATGCTCGCCGTCTGCAATGTCAGCGTGCCGCCGCCGTCGAAGCCTCCGGCATAGATGGTGCCGCCCAGCAGCACATTGGCCTGATCGGGATGATTGGTTCCGGTCGGAAGGACATTATAGGGGTTCGATCCTTCCGTCGCAGGTCCAGCCCAGCGATTGTCCTGCTTCGGCATGTACGTCTGAAGCGCAAGGCTGCCGCCCCTGCCGACCGGCAGACCGTCAGAGCCGGTCTTCTGCTTACCCGTGGGGCTGACATAACCGCCGCCGGACACGTCGATGATGCTTCCGGGCCGCAGCACGATGCTCTGGGTGACGTCAACAAACCCACTGCCGACACTGTCGCTGGCGGCAAACGTCGAGATGCTCACGCTGCCGCCGTTGACGAAGGCCTGCCCTTCAAGCTGATCCGCCTTGAGACCGCTATCGTTGACCCAGCGCCCACGCACGTCGAGCACGGCGTTGGACCCGATCACCACGGCCGGCATCGACGGCCGCTGCGGGCCACCGCTGGCATAGGTGAATCCGGTCAGGCTGAGCGTGCCGGCAGGCGCGCTGAGCGTGCCGTCGATGGTGCCGACACCGTCAAGCGTGATGCTGCCGCCAGGGCGCACCGACAGGACGGCACTGGCCGCCATGTCGAGTTGGAGTGCGCCCTTGATGGAAATCGCGCCGAGCGACGCATTCGACAGCACATCGGTGAAGATCGGAAACACGCCGTTGGCGAGCGTCGGTGTCCAGGTGGAGGCATTCGCGAGAGTCAAACCGGTGAGGCCATACGGATCCGACCCGACATCCGCCTGTGGCAGCAGCACGACGTGATTTTGATTGGCTTGACCAGACGAGGGATTCGCGAAGTTGATGCTCAGCGAGGCGCCACTCGGCATCTTGTCGGAGGATGCGAGATTCGACGAGCCCGCCAGCGCACGCTGGCGATCGCCGGCCACAACATTGCCGATGATGTCGTTGATGATCGGATTGATCGCCGACACGGTGACCGAGCCGGCATTGGCGCCGGCGACGTAGCCCGCTTGATAACGTCCGCCGCTGCCGCCGAACGGGCTGAGATAGACCTCGGTCAGCTGCGTGTCGATTACGCCGTTGATCTTGTGCAGGACGGTGAAGCCGCCACCGACACCGAGATAGGCGATGTTGGGATTGGCGCTGCCGATATCGTAGGTGCGTCCATCGGCGCCGATCACGCGCGAGGTGGCGATGACGCCTCCGGTATATTGGACGTAACCGCCGGAGACGTTGATAACAGCGCCGGGCTGCTGCACGAAATTGCGCGGCACGACGTTGGGGACCGACGTCGTGTCACCGATGGTGAAGCTGCCACCGACGGTCAGGATCTGGTCGATGCTCTGTGGGATCAGCCCGGTATAGCCACTGACGTTGAGGATCGGCGAACCGACCCGCGCATCGATCGTGACGGTCTTGCCAACCAGGCCCTTGGAGAGCGGGTTGTCGGCAACCTCGGCGGTGGTGACGAGGATGCTGATCTCGTTGATCGACATCGGCAGCGTCACGCCGGCGATACCGGAGAGATCGATGGTACTGCCGTTCTCGAGCAAGACCGTGCCGGCAGCGCCAGTGAAGATCGTCAACGCGGCGCTCGGTGCCTTGATCAGCGCACCGGCGCCCCCGGAACCGCTGCCCTGCAGGTCGACATTGCCCCTCGCCTTGATATTGATCTGCGGCTGCAGCACTGCCTGGAAATATGGACTGTTGAGAGTTGCGCCATTGACTGCAACGGACGAGTTAGCAGTCACGGTCGGCAGCGTGCCGCTGGTCTCGTCCGGCAGGATTGCCGTGAGGCTCGCCGACCCAAGCACGATGTTGCCGTTGGCACCGACTGCGCAGTTCCCCAGCGGGCATTGCGTGTTCAGGGTGATCGAGCCGGTGCGAGTGGTACTTGTCGTGGCGACCACGGCCCCGAGCTGGTTGATCGCGCCGCCGGAGAGCGTCACCGCACCATCGTTGGCGACGAGCAGGCCACCGACCTCGTTGCTCACCACGCCGCCGGCGCCGAACACCTGGATCGCGGTCTTGGCCCCGACATAGTTCGACGGCGGCATGACCAGATATACGCCGGCACGACCAGTTGTATCGGATACTGCGTTGTCCGAGGCGAGGATGATCTGTCCGTTCTGCGTGATGATGCTGCCGGCATTGCTGACGCCGCCGGCGCCGAGCAGCGCCACGAAGCCGCCATCGCCGGTGGCGTTCAGCTTACCGGTGGTATCGATGACAGCACCGGGCTGGACGATGACCTTGCCGTTGCTGCCTTGATTAAACAGCGCGGCCACCGAACCGGTGACAGGCACGTTCGTCGGCATGTTGCTGGCCGAGAACACAACGCTGCTGGCGTTCGACGGCACGTCCAGCGTCGAGGCAATCAGCGTATGGACGTTGATCTGGCTGCTGCCGCCAAAGATGATGCCGCTCTGGTTGATCACATACACTGCGCCGTCGGCCTTGATCGCACCCAGGATCTGGCTCGGCGCCACATTCGGCGCGACCCTGTTGAGCGCAGCCCAGCTGGCATTGCCCTGCTGGTTGAAATTGACGGTCGTGTCCTTGCCGACATTGAACGACTGCCAATTGAGCAAAGCCTGTGATTGGGTCTGATCGATATTGACCGTGGTCTGGGCGCCGCTCGTGGTCTGTGTCGGTGTGTTGGCGCCAACCCAGTCGGTGACCGGCTTGGCGACGCCTGATGCGGCAAGGCCGCTGCTCGGCACCAGGCCGCCGATATTGAGCCCGTTCGGAACCGTGCTTGGTGCGCTCGCCGCAATCCCGCGTGCCACGCTCTGCGCTGCCCGCAAGGCCTGGATCGCCTGCGTCGCGCGGATCATAGACGCCTGAGTGTTCTGCGCCGCCTGTTGCGCTTGCTGGGCCGCCTGCTGGGCCGCATTCATCGCCGCCTGCGTCGCCGCGACGCCGCCG